>CAZMLI010000088.1:0-13548 GCA_964566865.1 uncultured Planctomycetota bacterium | reverse complement strand
GGGGCCAGCACGGTGTGCGGCAGCAGCTTGAAGCTGGGCTGGTTCTCGGCCAGCATCTTGCCCCATTCGGGCACGCCGCCCTCGCCGCCGAGGCCGAGGAAGCTGAGCCCGGCGGTCTCGAGGATCGCGGTGGCGACGCGCAGTGTGCCGAGCACGATCACCGGTCCCATGCAGTTGGGCAGGATCGCCCCGAAGAGGATGCGCAGGTGGCCCGCGCCGAGGGCCTGGCTGGCGATGACGAACTCCAGCTCCTTGACGGTCAGCACGCTGGCCCGGACCTGGCGCGCAAAGACCGGGATGCCGACGATGCCCACGGCGATCATGATGTTCTCGAGCGAGCGGCCGAGCAGGCTGACGATCGAGATCGCCAGCAGGATCGAGGGCAGCGCCATCAGCACGTCGATCACGCGCATGATCAACATGTCGATCTTGCCGCCGCAGTAGCCGGCGAGCACGCCGAGCAACAGTCCGATGATCAACGAGATCGCGACCGAGAGTATGCCCACCTTGAGCGAGGTGCTGGCGCCGTGGAGAATCCGGCTGAAGACATCTTCGCCGAGCCGCGTGGTGCCCATCGGGTGCGAGAGCGACGGGCCTTGCATTCTGTCGGCCTTGATTTGCTCGTTCGGACCGTAGGGCGAGAGCACCCCGGAGAGCAGCGCCGAGAGCACGAAGACCAGCACCATCAGACCGCCGAGGATCCCGGTCTTGGAGCGTTTGAATGCGCGGAGCGTGCGGTTGTCGCTCATCCGAGGCGGATCCGTGGATCGAGCATGGAATAGAGCATGTCGACCGCCAGGTTGACCAGCACGAAGGTGGTGGCCATCACCAGCACGCCGCCCTGCACCGGGGCGTAGTCGTCCGAGAGGATCGCCTCGGTGACGTAGCTGCCCAGCCCGTCCCAGTTGAAGATCGTCTCCGTCAGCACGGCGCCGCCGAGCAGGTAGCCCAGCTGCAGGCCGGCGATGGTCAGGATCGGCAGCGCCGCGTTCTTCAGCGCGTGGCGCAGGATGACCGCGGCGTCCGGCAGGCCCTTGGCGCGCGCGGTGCGGATGTAGTCCGAGCCCAGCACGTCGAGCATGCTGGCTCGGGAGATGCGCGTGACGATCGCCATCGGCACCGTTGCGAGCACCATTGCGGGGATCAAGACCCGGCGAAAGCAGTCGAGGAACAAGCGGATGTCGCCGGCCAGCAGGCTGTCGATCAGGTAGAAGCCGGTGATCACCTCGCGCACGTTGCCCCGGCCGAGCAGCGGCAGGTGCAGGGTGTTGGCGATCAGGTCGGTGACCAGCATCGCCAGCCAGAACACCGGCACCGAGATGCCGATCAGCGCCAGCAGCATGCTGGTATAGTCGACCCAGCTATTGCGGCCGACGGCGGAGGCGATGCCCAGGCCCAGGCCCGAGGTCAGCGCGATCAGCATTGCCAGCAGCGAGAGCTCCGCGGTCGCGGGAAACTTCTGCCGGATCGCGTCGGCCACCGGCTCATTCCTGGTGATCGAATAGCCCAGGTCGCCCTTGAAGCAGTTGCGGACGTAGCGCAGGTATTGCTGGGGCAGCGGGCGGTCCCAGCCCTGTTCGCGGATGATCTCCTGGACCCGCTCCTCGTTGACGTACTTGTGCATCGCCGCCTTCGCCCGCTCCTCGGGCGGCACACGGTTGGCAATCGAAAACGTCAGCAGGCTGACCGCGAACAGAATCGGCGGGAGCATCAACAATCGACGGATGAAATAGGCCAGTGCGCCTCCGCCGCCGCCAGAGTCAGCCATCGGTCAGCGCGACTACTTGGCCGACTTCTTGGTCTCGGCCTTCTTCTTGGTGATGCTGATCGGCCAGAGAAATTTGTTCTGCAGCGGATGCAGTCGCACGCCCTTCAAGTGCTTGCTGTGCACGATGACGTCGCGGGCATAGATCAGCGGCACGATCGGGCTCTGCGTGATGGCGTACTTGTAGACCGCTTCGAGCGCCTTGGCCCGCTGCGCCGGATCGACGGTCATCCGAGCGGTCTTGAGCAGCTTGTCCATCTTCTCTTTGTCGACGAAGAACGAGACGTTGCTCGCCTTGCCCTTCTTCGTATTGCTCGAGTGATAGAAGGTCGAGAGGAAGTTGTCGGCGTCGCCGTTGTCGGTGCTCCAGCCCAGCAGACACATCTGGTGCTCTCCGTTCTGCACCATGCTCAGATACTTGCCCCAGGGCCAGGGCTGGATCTTGATCTTCAGTCCGATCTTCTTCAGCGCGCCGGCGATGGCGCGCGCCACTTCGGGGGGCGAGAGGATGTAGGGCCGGGGGTTGCTCATGTGAACCAGCGTGAACTCGGTCTGGGTCACGCCTGATTCCTTGAGCAGCTGCTTGGCCTTCTCCACGTCATGCTGCAGTCCGAGCACTTCCTTGGAGTGACCGTGGATGCCGGGCGGGACGGGGAGTTCGGCCGGCTGACCGGCGCCATGGTACAGCGAGCTGATCGTCTCCTTGTCGATCGCGTGTGCAATCGCCTGGCGGAACTTGACGTTGTCGAACGGGGGACGCTGGGTATTGAGCGCCATGTAGAGCAGGCTGTTCTCGTGGCCGCGCTTGCGCATCTTCAGCGCCAGCTTCGGGTCGGACTGCACGTCCTTGATGTCCTGTGGGTTCAGCCCGTCCATGTAGGACAGGTCGCCGTTGCGCAGCAGCGTCAGCCGCTGACGGTTGTCCTTGACCTTGCGAAACTCGATGCGTGAGACGCCGGCCGGCTTGCCCCAGTAGCCCTTGAAGCGCTCGAGCTCGACCACGACGTCCTTGACCCAGCGGGTCAGCTTGAACGGCCCGGTGCCAACGGCGACCTTCTTGCCGAACTGCTTGCCGTGCGTCTTGATCGCGGTCGGACTGACGATCGATGCCGGGAACATCGCCAGGTTCAGCAGCAGCGTCGCGTCCGGTTCGGTCGTCTCGACGCGGACCTTGCCGTCGACCACGGTCACTTTCTTGATCGTGCTGTAGAAACTCTTGTAGCCGCTGTTGGAGTTGCGCAGTCGCTCGAGGCTGAAGGCCACCGCTTCGGGGGTCATCTCGGTGCCGTCGTGGAACTTGACGCCCTTGCGAATGGTGAACAGCAAGCCCGGCGCGCCATCGGGCAGCGGCTCCTGCTTGGTCGCCAGCACCGGCACCAGCTTGTTGTCGAAGTCGACCTGGTACAGCGTCTCGTAGATGTTCTGGATGACCTTGACAGACTCGCCATCATCGACATCCGCTGGATCGAGGCTGCGTGAGTCGTCCCCGCGCCCATAGACCAGCGTGTCTGTCTCGCGCCAGTCGGATCCACCCATGGTGATGATGATCGCCAGGGCGACGACGAAACCGACGATAAAGATGAAGGCAGCGGCGTTCTTGGCCATTCTGAGGTCTCCAGTGGAAAGGAGCGAAATTGTATCAGCCGGCTGTGTGGTTGACAATCCCGGCCGCCGCTTATAGATCGTGTGCCATGAAGCTTGCAATAATCGGTCTTCCCGGCGCGGGAAAGACAACGTTACTGAACGCACTGACCGGCGCCGGCAAAGCCACCGGCGCCTTCGACCAGAAAGCCAACCTGGCCGAGATCAAGGTCCCTGACGACCGTCTGGATCTACTCACAGAGCATTTCGAACCCAAGAAGAAGACCCCGGCGGTGGTTCGCTTCACCGACGTCCCGGGCATTCTGCCGGGCGAGAGCAACGCCGATCGGCTGAGTCAGGTGCGGGATTCGGATGCCCTGATCCACGTGATCCGTGCTTTCGAGTCGGACAGCTACCCGCATCCACTGGGCGAGCTGGACCCCGAACGGGACCAGCGCGAGCTCGATGGCGAGCTGGCGCTGTCGGACATGATGGTGCTGGAGAAGCGGCTGGGCAAGCTCAGAGGGCTGTCCGGCAAGCCGCGCTTCACCGAGGAGAACGCCGAGGAACTGGCGTTGCTCGAACGATTGCTGCCGCACCTGGAAGAGACCCAGACGCTGCTGGACTTCGAGATGACCAGCGACGAGCAGTTCCTGCTCAAGAGCTTCGCCCCGATCACCAGCAAGCTGCAGTTGCTGGTGGTCAACCAGGACGAATCGGAGCTGGATCGGGTCTGGCTGAAGGACTGCAGCACACCCGTCGTCTCGGTGCCGGCGCTGCTCGAGGCGGATCTGCTCGAGCTGCCCGCGGACGAGCAGGCGGAGTTCATGGCGGACATGGGGGTCGAGACGCTGAGTCGGGCCCATCTGCTGCAGCGTTCCTACGAGCTGCTGGGGCTGATCACCTTCTTCACGGTGGGTGAGGACGAGTGCCGGGCCTGGACGCTGAAAGACGGCGCGTCCGCCGTCGACGCAGCCGGGGAAATTCACAGCGATCTTGCTCGTGGGTTCATTCGCGCCGAAGTGGTAGCCTATGCGGACTTCGTTGCCTGCGGGTCGATCGCCAAGGCGCGCGATGCCGGTAAGTTCCGGCTCGAAGGCAAGGAGTACGTCGTGCAGGACGGCGACATCATCACTGTTCGGTTTTCGGTTTAGCAGGAGGAGCTACGCATGGTCGACGCCCGGAATCTGATGATCACCAAGCTGATCACGGTGCAACAGGATGCATCGATCGACGACGCGATCCAGTTGCTGGTGGCGAACAAGATCAGTGGTCTACCAGTGGTGGACGAGCAGCAGGCGCTGGTCGGCGTCTTGACGCAGAAGGATGTGCTGCGGCTGCTGACCGAACATGTCTCGGGCGAGATCGGCAACGTCAAGGTGCGCGACCTGATGACCAGCGAGGTGGTCAGCTTCTCGCCCGATGACAGCTTGATCGCCATCTGCGATACGCTGCTGAACAAGAACTTCCGTCGCCTGCCGCTGGTCGAGAACGGCAAGCTGGTCGGCCTGATCGGACGCGGGGATCTGATCCGCTACATCCAGACGCTGCGCGCGCAGCGCGACTGATGCCCCCGCGCAGCGAGATTTCTGGCGCCGGTTTCAGCCTGTGTCACGCCCGAGCGCTGACCGCGCTGGGGCTGACCGACGATCAGGCGCGCACGCAAGCGTCCGCCCAGCTGGCCCGATCGCTGAAGCACCTGGAACGGCTGCGCGGCGGAGAACCGCAGGGCGACGTCGGCCCGGTCGGCTTCCTCGGCCTGCCACAGCAGTCGGCCGATTCGCTGGCGTCGCTACGCGCGCATGCCGCGAAGCTGCGGGCCGATCCGTCGGTGCAGCAGGTGGTCTGGGTCGGCCTGGGCGGCAGCGTGCTCGGTCCCCAGCTACTGGTGGGTGCGCTGGGAGACGACGCGCTGCCGATTCACTTCGTCGACACGCTCGACCCGCAAGCCTTCGCCAGGCAGATCGCAGTTTTGCCTCCCGCGCAGACCCACTACGTGCTGGCCTCCAAGTCGGGTTCGACGGCCGAGACGCTGCTGCTCGGCGGCTGGATCCTGCAGTTGCTCGCCGAGGCCGATCTTCCGCTGGCAGAGCATGTCACGGTGATCACCGGAGCCAGCGGGCCGCTGGCCGATCTCGGCGTGCCGCGCTTCGATGTGCCGCAGGACATTGGCGGACGATGGTCGGTGTTGACGCCGATCGGTCTGCTGGCGGCGGCGCTCGCTGGAGTGGAGATCGAGGGACTGCTGGCGGGAGCGCGCGAGGTCGATGCGCAGCTCTGCTCGGCTGATTGCGCGCCCGTGCTCGGCGCCTGGTTCTACGGTGAAGCGCTGCGGGCCGGGCGCACGGTCTTTCCCTTCGTGGTCTACGACCAGCGGCTGGCGCTCTTCGGCGACTGGGCCGCGCAGCTGTTGATGGAGAGCCTGGGCAAGCGCGTCGACCGGACCGGCAACGAGGTTCGCCGCGGCCTGACCGTCGTGGCCGCGCGCGGGACCGGCGCCCAGCACTCGATGCTGCAGGAGTGGATGGAGGGGCCGGCCGACAAGTTCTTCACCTTCCTGGTCAGCGAGGACGGCCCGGCCGGACCGCCGCTCGGACCGCCGCTGTCGACGCATCCCGCTAGCCTTGGATTGGCCGGCCACACGCCGCGCGACGTGCAGCAGGCGCTGTTTCAGGGTACGGCCGACGCGCTGATGGCGAGCGGCTCACCCTCGCTCAGTCTGTCCCTGGCGCGGGTGGATGGGCCGGGGCTGGGGGCGCTGATCTTCTATCTCGAGCTGGTCTGTGCCTTGATGGCCGATCAGCTCGACCTCTGCGCCTACGATCAACCCGGCGTCGAGGGCGGCAAGCAGCGCGCCCGCGAGCTCCTGCGGCAGAAGCTGGCGGACTCCCAGGACCCCAGATAGAATACGGGCGTCAACCCCAACCCAAACGGAAGTCGACCATGCCCGAAGATTGTTTTCTGATCTCCGCCACACGTACCGCAATTGGTGCGTTCCAGGGCGGCCTGAGTAAAAAACGCGCGCCTGAGCTGGGCGCGGTCGTGATCGCCGAGGCGATCCGGCGGGCCGGCATCTCGGCCGAGAACCTCGATGAGGTGATCATGGGCTGCGTGCTGCAGGCCGGTGTCGGGCAGAACCCCGCGCGCCAGGCCGCCATCGGCGCGGGCGTGCCCGATCGGCTGGGCGCCTTCACCGTCAACAAGGTCTGCGGCAGCGGTCTGAAGGCCGTCATGCTGGCCTGCCAGGCGATCCGCGCCGGAGACGCCGACCTGCTGGTCGCTGGCGGCATGGAGAGCATGACCAACGCGCCGTTCCTGCTGCCCGATGCGCGGCGCGGCCAGCGCCTCGGACATGGCAAGCTGCTCGACGCGATGGTCTTTGACGGTCTGTGGGATGTCTACGAGGACTTCCACATGGGCATGACCGGCGAGCTGGTGGCCGACGAGTACAAGGTCGACCGCGAGGCGCAGGATGCCTATGCGCTCGAGAGCCACCGCAGGGCGGCGGCCGCGATGACGGCCGGCAAGTTCTCCGACGAGATCGTGGCGGTCGAGATCGCCCAGCGCAAGGGCGACGCGATCCAGTTCGATAGCGACGAGGGACCGCGGGCCGACGCCACCCTCGAGGGCTTCGCCAAGCTGCGCCCGGCCTTCAAGCGCGAGGGCGGCAGCGTGACTGCCGGCAACGCCAGCTCGATCAACGACGGCGCCAGCGCGCTGATCGTCGCCAGCGGCCGCAAGGTCAAGGAGCTCGGACTGACGCCGCTGGCCCGCGTCACCGGTTACGCCACGGGTGGGACCGAGCCGAAGTGGGTGATGATGGCGCCGGTGCAAGCCGCGCGGTTGCTCGAAGAAAAGACCGGCAAGAAGACCGTCGACTACGATCTGGTCGAGCTCAACGAGGCCTTCAGCGTCGCGGCCTGCGCGGTCTGCGATCAGCTCGAGCTGGACCGCGAAAAGGTCAACGTCAACGGCGGCGCCGTGGCGTTAGGTCATCCGATCGGCGCCAGCGGCGCGCGCATCCTGACCACCCTGCTGTACGCGATGGCCGATCGCGGCGCGCAGACCGGCATGGCCTCGCTCTGCCTGGGTGGGGGCAACGCCGTGGCGCTGGCGGTCGAACGATGCTAGCGGGAGAACTCGACGAGCGGCACGAGGCGCTGCGGCAACAGTACCGGCGCTACGCCGAAGAGGCCGTGGCGCCGCTGGTGCCGGCCGACGACGAGGACGCGCCGTTTCCCCGCGAGGCCACGCTCAAGGCCAAGGACTACGGCGCGCTGAGCATCCTGATCCCCAAGGTGTTCGGAGGCATGCAGGAGACGAACCTGGCGCTGAGTCTGATGATCAGCGAGGTCAGCCGGATCTGCCCCTCCACCGCCGTCACGCTCTCGGTGCACAACTCGCTCGGCTCCGGCGCACTGGTGGATCACGGCAGCCCCGCGCTGAAGGAGAAGTACCTGCCCCGGCTGGCGACCGGCGAGCTGCTCGGCGCCTACGCCCTGACCGAGCCCGTCTCCGGATCGGACGCCGCCGCGCTGCAGACGATGGCCGTACGCGACGGCGACGACTGGTTGCTGACCGGCACCAAGCTGTTCGTCACCACCGGCGATCATGCCGGCGCGATCGTCGTCTTCGCCCGCACCAACAGCGAGGTCAAGGCCTCACGCGGGATCAGCGCCTTCGTCGTCGAACCCGGCTTCGAGGGCTTCAGCGTCGGCACCAAGGAAGACAAGCTTGGCATCCGCGGTTCGACCACCGTCGAGCTGGTGCTCGAGAACTGCCGAGTGCCCGGCGAGAACCTGCTCGGCGCCGAAGAGGCGGGCTTCAAGATCGCCCTCGAACGACTCGACGGCGGCCGCATCGGCATCGCCAGCCAGGCCCTGGGCATCGCCCAGCGCTGCCTCGAGGAGTCCCTGTCCTACTCACAGGAACGTCAGCAGTTCGGCCAGCCGATCTCCAAGCACCAGAGCATCCAGTGGAAGCTGGCCGACATGGCGACCGAGATCGATGCCGCCCGCCTGCTGATCCATCGTGCCGCCCGCCTGCGCGACAGCAAGCAAAAGCACACCCGCGAAGCAGCGATGGCCAAGTCCTACGCCGGCCAGCTGGCCAACCGCGCAGCCTGCGAAGCGATCCAGATCCACGGCGGCCATGGCTACACCAAGAAAGCCGTCGTCGAACGCTTCTTCCGCGACGCCCGAATCACCGAACTCTACGAAGGCACCACCGAGATCCAGAAGCTGGTCATCGCCCGCGAGCTGCTGTTGCACGGGGTGTAGGCCAGGCTCAGTGCGCTTGCTGCGCGAGCGAGGCGGCGACATCGGCAGCGGTTGGCGGGGGCCCAATGACATCCGGCGCGATTGCTACGTTCTTCAGAATGGTCTGCCTCGGATATGCCGGCGGATTTGTCTGCTCCGCTGTCATACTTTCGATCGGCAGCTTGACCTGGTCGGATTACACGGTGACCATCTTCCTCGCCTCACGGGGGTCAGGTCAAATTCTCAGGGCCATCATCGAGATCTCAGCGGGTATATCTGGGCCGCTCGGAGTGATGCTCTGGCCGCTCGGGTACTACTCGATGGAGCTCGACAAAAAACGACTGGATCAGACTGTGCTGCTGGCGGGGCTCTGCGCGATCGCGTTCGGTTTCCTCGGTCTGATCGACGGACCGTTCATGGCCTTCTGGAGCGCATGCCTTGGCCTCGCCGTCGGCTGTATCTCGGCACGAACAGCGCTGCGGGACGTGGTAAGCGATGGGGCGAGGGGCCAGGATTGATGGTGAACGAAGCAGTCATCGGCGAAGTCCCCGAGCGACAGATTCGCGCCGTCTTTGACGAGCAGACGATTCGCGTTTACCAGGCCTACGGGGATGCCATCGCAGACCCGGCGCTGAAAGCAGGCACCTTCGTGCCCCCGTTCAGCATGACACGCATGACCTGGATCAAACCCTCTTTCCTCTGGATGATGTACCGCTGCGGGTGGGGCAGGAAGGAGGACGGTCAGCGCCGCGTTCTGGCCATCGACATCAAACGACCGGGGTTCGAGTGGGCGCTGGCCAACGCGAGTTTGAGTCATGGTCCCGAGCTGGACAAGTCGAGGCCGGTCCGGGTGCAATGGGACCCGGAGCGTGACATCCAGCTCGGCCGCCTGCCGCATCGGTCGATCCAGCTAGGCCTGAAGGAGGAGGCACTGCAGCGTTATGTCGAGCTGTGGATTGTCTCGATAACGGAGGTCACAGATCTTGCCCAGCAGATCGAGTCCACGGGTGATTGGTCCCTGCTGCCCCCGGAGAGGCCGTACCCGGTACCCGATGAGATCGCGCTGCGGTTGGGGATGCGTCGAGGCTGACATTCAGCAGCAGACTATGGAGCCATGAGCAGCTGCTCTTCCGGTAAGTGGGTTTCCAGGCTGGAAAGCAGGTTGCCGGCGATCCTGCTCAACGACGACGCTCCTCGGCGCTAACAGGCCCAAAATCTGAGGCACGCCGTTTGCGCTGGCAAACAGCATGAAAACCGTGCTCATCCTGGTCCTGTCAAGCTGCCTGGGCCTGGCCCAGCTGGGGTACGCCGATGACGCCGAGGATCAGGCAAAGATCGGGGCCTGGGTGCGCCAGCTAGGATCTGCCGACTACCAGACGCGACAGGTTGCCTGGAAGAAGCTGGTTGAAGCAGGCGCGTCTGCGGAAGCAGAGTTGCGAAAGGGCCTACGCTCTCGCGATCCGGAAGTCAGAAGAACCAGCCGACAACTCATCAAGCGCCTGCTGTGCCACGAGGTGCTCAGGTGGCACGGAGAGCCGCCGGGCGGGGATACTTTTATGGAAAATGTCTGGTTGGTACGCAGCCGCGTGCAGTACCGAGCCTTGCTGAAAGCGGCCGCTGTGACGAAGGCCCCTCAGGTCGACTTTCGAAGACACCAGCTGATCCTGCTCAGCGCTGGATTTTCTCACACCGCCGGCGCGCTCGAGCTCCGTTCGGTGCAGGTCAGTGACTACACTGTGACAGTCTCGGTCAGGGTTGTCGACCACGGGGGCGGCGGCTGGATGATCAGCAATGTGAGTCTCGCGATTGCAGTTCCGCTGCGCCGGCGAGTCGTGCTTCGAGTATCGGGCAAGCCGCACGCGGAAGCGAGGCAGTTCGCTGCGCGAATCCGTCGACGGCTGATCGTCGATGTGCGCCGGCCGCGCGAGTTGAAGCGGGGCGCGCGAGTCGAACTGCCCGAGCTGCTCGAGAGGATCCGTAGCCTGGATTGGAAGCCGGGCTACCTGATCGAGAAGCGTCTGGCCAGTACCGTGGCCGCGCTGGCCGCCAAGGGAGCGGATGCCCTGCCGGCCCTGCGCAAAATGCTCGAGGACAAGCGTTACATGGGGCTTGTCTGCCAGCGAGTGCTCCTGGTGCTCGAGCAGATGGGGGAGGTGGCGCGTCCACTGCTACCCCTGGTCCTGGCCAAGCTGCAGTCCAGCGAGGATGGCGTCGCGATCATGGCATCGCGCGTCCTGGCCCGGATCGGAACGCATGATCAGCAGTTGAAGGCGATCAAAGAGCTGCGGTCTCGCACCGAGAAGCGCTGTGGTTGGGAGGACGACGCCATCGAAGCCCTCGGCCGGTTCGGTCCGAAGGCCCGTCGAGCGATCCCTGTGATACTCGACAGACTGCAGGACGGGGATCGACACGCCCCGCTGGCGCTCGCGCGGATCGCGGGAAAGCAGTCCGTCATTCGCCTGGTGCGATCGCTGCGAGACGATCGATTCACCTCCTGGCACCGGGCCGAGATCCTCTGGGCACTGGCGGCCAGCGGTATGTCGACAGGAGATCTGTTGCCTCACGTCACTCGGGTCATCGAGCAAGACAAGGAGCTTCACGAAGACCTCTCCAGGTGCCTGGTAAAGCTGGGTAGCGTGTCCAGAATATTCATGCCGGAGCTGCTCAGACGCCTGAAAACGAAGAAGGACCTTGTCGTGGCCAGGACGATACGGGCGGTTGCTTCGCCGAGGCAGAGAGCAGAGTGCGTGTCCGTATTGTTGAAGCAGCTCCACCAGCAGCTCCCTGAGACTGAAGACTACTTCAGCGGCGGATACGTCGGGAGCATTGCTCAGTGTCTGGTGGTCTTCGCCGATGTCGACGCCAGGGTGATCAAGGCGTTGATCCGCGCTTATGCGCAGGCGCGGTCAAGCAGACCCGTGTTGGCGCAGGCCATCCTGCCCCTGGCAACCCCCGCGCAGGCCAAGCTGCTCCTGACGCGTGCCCTGCACAGTGAGCTCGATCCCAAGGCCTGGCAGGACCCCCGTGTCTCGAGCATACGCGCGCTCGCGGCCTTCGACCTGCCTGCTCTGGAACGGAGTGCCCCCGCGCTGCTGAAGTTGTTCAAATCCAGGCAGAAGTCAGTTCGCAGGGCAGCCGAGCAAGTGCTGCTGAGGATCTACCGTGAAACCAAGCAGCGACCGTTGAGGAAGAAGATCCTCGAGGCGTTTCTTGGCGCCCCTCACAACTGGTAGCGACTACTTACCGACTCCCAGCCGATCGGCGAGGCGATCATCCAGTTCGGGAATCGCGCGGATCTTCTCGGCGGTCACGTCGTAGGGGTACTCGAGACGCACGTAGGTCAACAGCGTGCCCTCGTAGATCGCGTAGCAGGAGCGGTGGTCTCCGTCGCGTGGCTGGCCGACCGAGCCGACGTTGCAGATGAAGCGGTTGGTGCGGCCGAGTGTATAGCGCATGCCGAAATCCTCGGGCGCGAGGAACTGGCTCTCCTCGGTGATGATTCCTGGGGAGTGGGTGTGTCCGACGAAGCAGAGCCGCGGCATGCAGTCGAAGATCTTGCGGATCTTCTCGGGCACCTCGCCGAACAGGTCATGGGTGTCCTGGCGCAGAATGTACTCGACGGTCGGTTCGCGCGGGGAGCCGTGTACGAACAGCGCGTCATCCTCGGCGTAGGTCAGCACCAGGTTGGTCAGCAGCTCCCAGCGTTGCCGGGTCTGCGGGTCGCTCTGCCGGGAAGGGCGCAGTTGCTCGCCGGTCCAGATGATGGCCTGTTTGGCGGGGCCGTTCATCAGCGTGGGGCCGCAGCGCAGCGCCTCCTCGTGGTTGCCCTCGAGCAGGACGTCGAAGGTCAGCGCCAGGTCGGTGCAGGCCACCGGGTCAGGACCGTAGCCGACGACGTCGCCGAGGCAGACGATACGCTTGATCCCGCGCGCGGCGATGTCCGCGAGCACCACCTCGAGCGCCTCGAGGTTGCCGTGGATGTCGCTGATCAGCGCGACTGGTTCAGAGGTTGCGTCGATATTCGCCACCAACTTCGTAGAGCGCGTTGGTGATCTGACCCAGACTGCAATGCTCGCAGGCCTCGAGCAGCGCTTCGAAGATGTTGCCCTCCGTCAGCGCTGTCTGCTTGAGCTGTTCAAGTGCCGCGGGCGCATCGGCGGCGTGGGCCGCGTGGAACGCGACAAGATTGTCGATGCAGCCGACCTTCTCCTGCTTGGTGGCGCGAGTCAACGCCACCTCGTCGGCCTGACTGGCGGCTTCCGGATCCTTCGAGAGGAAGGTATTGACCCCGACGATCGGCAGCTCGCCCGAGTGCTTGAGCCGCTCGTACTTGAGCGAGTCGTCTTGAATCTGTCCGCGCTGGTACTGCAGTTCCATCGCGCCGAGCACGCCGCCGCGCTCGGTCAGCCGGTCGAACTCCTCGAGCACGGCCTGTTCCACCAGGTCGGTCAGTTCCTCGACGATGAAGCTGCCCTGCGAGGCGTTCTCGCAGAAGGTCAGCCCGAACTCCTTGTTGATGATCAGCTGGATCGCCAGCGCGCGGCGCACCGACTGCGCGGTCGGCGTGGTGATTGCCTCGTCGTAGGCGTTGGTATGCAGACTCTGGGCGTTGTCGAAGGTGGCCAGCAGGGCCTGCAAGGTCGTGCGCACGTCGTTGAACTCGATCTCCATCGCGTGCAGGCTGCGGCCGGAGGTCTGGATGTGGTACTTCAGGCTCTGGCTGCGTTTGTCGGCGCCGTAGCGGTCGCGCATGGCGATCGACCAGATGCGCCGCGCCACGCGGCCGATCACGCTGTATTCCGGATCCATGCCGTTGCTGAAGAAGAAGCTCAGGTTGGCCGCGAACTGATTGACGTCCATCCCACGGGACAGGTAGTACTCGACGTAGGTGAAGCCGTTGGCCAGTGTGAAGGCCAGCTGATGGATCGGGTTGGCGCCGGCCTC
>CAZMLI010000087.1:10660-13582 GCA_964566865.1 uncultured Planctomycetota bacterium | reverse complement strand
CCCGCAACTGGCGGAGGACTTTCGCATCACCGCGGGCTTCCGCCTACGCTTCTAGGAAAGGAACACCTGATGCGCACAACGATATTGATCGGCTGGCTGGCCCTGGGGCTGCTGAGCGGATGCACGACTCCCGAAAAGGTGGACAACGGCAGGCGCGAAGCAGCTGTCGCCGGGTCGCCTGGCAGCCACCTCGCAGTGATCCCAATCTCGGGACCCGACGCCGTGGCCTATACCGTGATCGGCGGGGTGACCTGACCCGTCTGAGGCGGCACCCTCAAGAGGGCGCTCGAACGCCAGGCTGGCGTTGACAAGTTCGCATTTGATTATGACACCGGGGTGGCGACGCTGGGCTTCAAGAAGGGGCAGCAGCTCGACTTGCCAGCACTCAAGAAAGCAGCGACGGACTCCGGCTTCGAGCTGATGTGGATCGAGCTCGTGCTGCGGGGGTCGCTGATCAGCGTCAAAGGACCGGACCACGGCGAATCGCTCGCCATCCACCTCGCCCGCACGGGTCAGACGGTCTTTCTCGGTCCCGGCGATTCCGAGAAGACCCGCAGCAACTTCCGCAAGGCCGCTGGCTGGGCGGCGCAGGGGCTGACCTATCTGGAAATTCGCGGACGCGCGCACGCCCACCCGGGCGCGGCGCCAGGCATGACTATCTCGATTTTGAAGAAGCTGGCGAACCCGACCGGCAAATGAACGTCACTTGAGCATCTTCTGACAAAGGCTGGCCCGGCAGGCACAGGCTTGCCCGCTGACCGCATCGCTGCACTTGCTGGCCAGCATGTTACAGGGGCAGCGTCCATCCGCCTTGCGAACGGACAGGGAGCGAATGAAGCGCACCAGCGCTGACAGCTCCTTGTCCTTCAGCTGGGTCCCGGGCATGTCGGTGGACAGATTCCAGTAGGTGCCACCGTGGCGGATCACCGAGCGCAGGTAGTCATCACTCAGGCGGTTCATGTAACTCGCATCCGCATGATTCCTCGGCTTGAACGCGCGCGGCATCACCCCGGGTCCAACGACGCGGCCGGTGACCCCGTGGCACGAACTGCAGCTGGCCGCGTACAGGCGCTGACCGAGCGGCAGCGACTGCGGGTTCGCAGCGTACAGCTTCTCGATCGCCTCGGCCTCGCGCAGATCGTCCTTCTCCTGATCGAGCGCCGCGAGCACCTGTAGCTTCGACTTGCGCGCCGCGCGGTCCACCAGGCCCTGGACCTGCGCGCGTTTGTCCGGCCGGACCTGCGCGTGGTGTCGACTGCCACGTATACGACCGGTGGCATCCTGCTCGATCACGAGCCCGATAGTGCGGGCGCCGAGCTGGATCGTCGGAAAGCTCAGCAGCGCGGCCAGCTTGCCCCCCTTGTCGTAGCAGCGATAGAATACGACCCGCTGATCCGCCGCGAACAGCGGCGATCCGAGCGTGTTGGCGATGCGGTCGAGGCGCGTGGCGGAGATGATCACCCGATGCTCGGTCGACCGTGAATAACGCGCGGGGATGCGGGGATGCAGCGTGCGAATGTAGGCCACCAGGTTCCAGATCTCGAAGCTGTCGAGCTGCGTCTTCCAGGCGGGCATCAACGCGGACCGGCCGACGCCCAACCCGCCATGCGCGATGCTGCGGTAGAGTTCCTTATCCGTGCGGCCATTCATGTAGCCGCCGTCGGTGTGATCCCGCGGCGCGGGCCACAGATGTGGCGCGGCCGCGCCCTTGCCGTCGCCGCGCAGCCCGTGACAGGCGGAGCAGTTGATCGCGTACAACAAGCGACCGTGCCTGGGGTCCCCGGCCATCGGCAACTCCGCCGGCCAGGCCGCAGGGCGCAGGAGCTGCGCGTCCAGCGGGTCGATCACAGGCTTTCGCGGCGCAACCGTACGATGATGCTTCAGGTAGGCGAAGGATCCCACAGCCGCGAGTAGCAGGACCAGCACGGTCAATCCCAGCCTGACGTGCGGCAGCGCGAGAAACCGCTTACTTGTCGTCACCGCGCCCCCTTCGCAGGTCCGGAAAGCGCGAGACGTCCTTGACCGCGGCCCAGCGAAACTTGAGATGGCACTTCACGCAGGTGCCTCCGTCGATCTTCAGATAGATCGCCCGCGCCTGCCCCAGACTGGATTGGCCCGTGGCCCGCACCAGCCCGCGGGTCTCTTTGCCCAGTTCCGCGGCGTACTTGCGGTACTCCTTCTTCTGGTCGCGAAACTTGTGCAACTGGAACCGACTCAGGTTGCGCTGCCAGGCCTGGAACGTCTCCAGCCGCTGCTGCACGATCTTCCAGTCCGGCGCACCTTGCCCGAACAACTGCTCACCGACCGCGAGCCACTGCACGCCCATCTGACGCATCGTCTGGTGCTGATCCTTCATCGAGAGCTTGCGTGGCACCTTGCTCGGAGGCTTGGCTGCCTTCTCTTTCGCTTCCGGCGCCGCGTCATGATCGTGGGCGTCCTTCGGCCGGGCGCCTGCGGTGACACAGTCGAAGCCGACCTGGACGCGCTTGCCGTTGCGATACCGCGCGACGAAATAAGCCCGATACGTTCCCTCGGACTCGATCAGCCTGGAAAAACCGTAGGTGCCTTTCTCAGCGGTGGGCTGAAGCCGGAAAATCTGCGGCCTTGGTGACTGGCTGCGATCGAGCCGGTAGAAATAGACCCGGCCTTCCGCGAGCGTCCAGCTACTCTTGCTCGAGGGCCCCATCCCCCCGGCAGTCGGCAGACCGACCTGCAGGTAGAACCGGGCCAGCTCGCCGGGCCGCGGTGCGCTCGGACGCAGCGTGAAGGCAATCGCCGTCTTGCCGCTGCCGCTGCCGCTGCCGCTGCCGCGATAGGCGATCTGACGCTTGGCGCTGACAAACTTCGCCGGCGCCTCGGCAAAGCTCACCGCGCAGGCGGCCGAGCAAAAGTGATACTTCTTGCCCGCATAGAGCCCGGTCC
>CAZMLI010000087.1:0-10560 GCA_964566865.1 uncultured Planctomycetota bacterium | reverse complement strand
ACCGCGCAGGCGGCCGAGCAAAAGTGATACTTCTTGCCCGCATAGAGCCCGGTCCTGGCCGCCGTCTCGATCTCGATCATCATCCCGCAGACAGGATCCCGCGCCTCGTGAGCCGACAGCCTGTCGCTCAAACTGACCAGCAGCAAGATCACGACCAGCCCCGTCCCGCCGAGCTTCGCCATCCCCCTACTTCTCCGGGGTCGCCTTCAACGACTTGTACAAGATCTGCACCCTGACAGTGTACTTGGCGAAGGCCGTCTCTGTCGCGGGCTTGTTATTGCTGTCCGCGGCCTTGTCGATCTCCGCGAACAGGCCGACCAGCTCGCTGCAGGTCTGCTTGATCTCGGCCAGCTGCGCCTTGGGCGCCATCGACGGCAGCTTGCGGGCAATGCGCGAGATCTTCTCCGCCACCGGGTGTACCTGCTCCAGGTTGCCGCCATCGATCAGCGCGCGGATCTCCCGCATGTGCTTGTCGATCTTGGCCACCGCCAGCGGGTAGGTCTTGGGCACCGCGGGCGGGTGCTCGAAACCCTTGACGTTGTGCGACGTGCTGCCGATGCGAAAGATCAGCACCACCCGAAACTCTCGATCGCGCAGCGTGCACTGCATCGGGCACTTCGTACACTTGCCCGGCTTGGCCGTGAACGGATGCCCGGCCATCCCGCACTGGTAGCCCTTGAGCGGCACCTTGACCATGAAGTAGGGGGTCGCGTCGGTCGTCTGCTTCTTCTCGTGCCCGGCATGCGGCGCGACCACGACCAGCTCGACCAGATAGCCGCCCTCCATCGGCCGCACCTCGCCGCCGTGCCCGATGCCGGTCTTCTTGCTGCCCTTGGGCCGAACCACCTTGCACTTAAACAGCTTGCGCTTGCCACCCTTCGGCTCGACCAACGCCATCGCCCGGATGCCGTCCAGGGTCGCCGGCTTCTTCTTGCTGTCCGCCAGGTAGATCCGGATCTCGCCGGTCAGCTTCGGCTGCTCGTCGGCCTGCGCCACCCCCACTGCCAGCAGCAGCAACAGCAGCGCGAACACGCTCGAGTGTCTCATCTCAAACCTCCTTTGCCGGACGATCAATCGTGATCGTGACCCGTGTGATCTTCGTGATCGTGACCGTGACTGCCCTTTTTGCCCGGCTGGTGCGCTTCCTTCTTCGTGCCCGGATTCTTCAACGCGGCGATCAAGCCCTTCATCTTCTGGTGCACCTTGATCGTCTCCGCCTTGTTGCCCGAGTGGGCCGCCTTGTCGAGCTCGCTGAACATGCCCGCCAGCGCCTTCGCGCTGATGTTGACCTGCTTCAGATCTCCCAGCGCGAGCTCTTTCTGGGCCTTCTCGGAGAGCGCCTCGGCGATCTTCTTGATGTCGTTGGCCGACGCGTGAAGCTCGTCCAACTTGCCGGCCTCGATCAGCCCGCCGATCTTGTCCGAGAGCACCTCGATCTTGGCCACTGCATCCTGGTACTTCTCCGGGACCTTGACCGTGCCGCCCTTGTCGTGACTGTGGCCGTCGGGACCGTGATCGTGTCCATCATGCTTATCACAGCCCACCAGCGCCACGCTCAGCAGCACCAACAACCCCACCAGGCCCATGCACTTCGTTATCATCGCAATTTCCTTTTAGTGTCCGTGTCCGCCTGCATGTGTATGTTTCTTCTTCGCCAGCTCGAGCAGCGCGTTGATCGTGTCGGTTTCCAGGCCAGCCTCCACCAGCTCGATCACGTCGTCGTCGCTGAGGAAGACCTTGACGTTCTCGCCGCGCGCACGCTTGAGGATCTCCGCAGCGGAGTGACCGTCCTTGACCAACGTGATGATCGCGGCCTTGTCCAGCTCCGTGTGTCCGTGCTCCCCATTCTGCTGGTCGTGCGGATGCCCGCACGCGACCAACAAGGATACGACGACCAGTAGCAGTCCGCATGAATTCCAGCTGCTCATTCTTCTCTCTCCTTGTTGCTTTCGCCGTATTTCCGCTCCAGCCTGCGCCCCGCCGCTGCCAGCGCGAGCGGGACCGGCTCCTCGATTTCACCATCATCCTCGTCGGACATGTCCTCGTAAACCTTGCGGCCGAAGGTAAAGAACAGCGCGGGCGTCAGTAGCTGGTCGAGCAGTGTGCTCGAAACCAGGCCGCCGATGACCACGATCGCCAGCGGATGCAGGATCTCCTTGCCGGTATCGCCCTGCCCCATCGCCAGCGGAATCAAGCCCAGCGTGGTGGTCACCGCGGTCATCAGCACCGGCGAGAGCCGCTCGAGCGTGCCGCGCACGATCATCTGCTCGTCGAACTTCTCGCCCTCGAATTTCATCAGGTGAATGTAATGCGAGATCATCATGATCCCGTTGCGCATCACGATCCCGGTCAGCGTCAGAAAGCCGATCAGCGAGGCCACCGAGAGGGTCTTGTTGCCGAAGAAGTAGACCGCGATCACCCCGCCGACGAAGGCCAGCGGCAGGTTGATCATGCACTGTAACGCGGGGCGCCAGGAGCCCAGCGCCTTCACCAGCAAGACGAAGACGACCAGCAGGGCGAAGATGCTGAGAATGTAGATCCGCTTCCTCGCCGCCTGCTGCGCCTCGAACTGGCCGCCGTAGCGGACGAAGTAGCCCTCCGGCAGTTCGAGCTCTTTCTCGACCGCCTGGATCTCGCCGATCACCGTCTCCAGGTCGCGACCGTGCACATTGCACTGCACCACGATGCGGCGCATCACGTTCTCGCGGTTGATCGTATTGGGCCCCGCGGTGCGCAGCACCTCGGAAAAGGTGGACAGCGGAACGCGCGCACCCGAGGGTGTCTGGATCAGCGTGCGGCCGATCACGGCGGGGTCGTTGCGCGAAGGCTCGTCGAACCAGACCACCAGGTCGAAAACGCGCTGCCCCTCGAGAATCTCCGAGACATGACGCCCCTTGAGCGCGGTCTCCAGCGCCTCGGCGACCTTCGCCTTGGACAGCCCGTAGCGCTGAATCTCCTCCGGCTTGAGCCGGATCTTGAGCTGCGGAATGTCGACCTGCTGCTCGATTTGCAGGTCGACGACGCCCTTGATCTGCCCCATCCGGTCGAAGAACTCCTGCGCTTTCACCCGCAGGACCGACAGGTCGGGGCCGAAGATCTTGACCGCGACCTGGGCCCGCACGCCCGAGAGCAGGTGGTCGATCCGGTGCGAGATCGGCTGCCCGACGTTGACCGTCACCCCCGCCATGTAGGCCAGCTTGCCGCGGATCTGCGCCATGATCTGCTCGTGCGAGCGGCTGCTCTGTTCGAGGCGCACGTCGATCTCGCTGTAGTTGACGTTGGCGGCATGCTCGTCCAGTTCGGCGCGCCCGGTCCGTCTGGCGGTCGAGGTCACCTCCGGCACCTCGCGAATCAGCTGCTCGGCCAGCCCCCCCAGTCGGTTCGACTCCCGCAGCGAGGTCCCCGCCGGAGCGACCACGTTGACGGTGAAGGTGCCTTCGTTGAACGGCGGCAAGAACTCGCCGCCCAGCCCACTGAAGACATAGGCCGCCAGCCCGACGCCCAGCGCCGCACAGATGAAGACGACCCAGGCAAAGCGCAGCGACAGGCGCACCACATGCGCGGTGAACCACTTGAGCCCACGCAACAGCAGCGCGTCGGTCGTGCGTTCGGTGATCTTGGCGCGCGGCAACAAGTAAGAAGCCAGCACGGGGGTGACGGTGATCGAGACCAGCAAGGAGGCGAACAAGGCGAGGATGTAGGAGATCGCCACCGGCGCGAACATGCGCCCCTCGACGCCGCCCAGGTTGAGCAGCGGCACCACCACCACGGCGACGATCAAGGTCGCATAGACGATGGAGTTGCGCACCTCGCAAGAGGCCTTGTAGATCACCGACAACGACGGCAGCGGATCCGACAACGCCCGGTTCTCTCGCAGCCGGCGAAAGATGTTCTCCACATCGACGATCGAATCATCCACCAGCTCGCCGATGGCGACGGCCAGACCTCCCAACGTCATCGTATTGATCGTCATGCCGAACCAGTCGAAGATCAGCGCGGTCGCGATCATCGAGAGCGGGATGGCGGTCAGGTTGATCACCGAGGTGCGAAAGTTCCAGAGGAAGAGGAACAGCACGATGACCACCAGGATCGCGCCGTCGCGCAGCGCCTCGATCACGTTCTGGATCGCCGCCTGGATGAACTCCTCCTGACGGAAGACCTTCGTATGAATCTCCACGTCCTTGGGCAGCAGCTTGCCCACATCCTTCAGCACGCGATCGATCTCGCGCGTCAGAGCAAGCGTGTCCGCCCCCGGCTGCTTCTGGATCGCCAGGATGATCGCCGGCTTGCTGTTGACCGCGCCGTCCCCGCGCTGTACGGACTTGTCGAAGCGCACGTCCGCCACATGCTTGATCAGCACGGGCGCGGGTGAGGCCGGCTTGACCACCGCGTTGCGCAATTCATCGAGCGACTCGACCCGGCCGAGGATGCGGATCAGATACTCCTTGCGCTTCTCCAGCACGAAACCGCCGCCCGCGTTGACGTTGGCGCGCTGGGCCGCCTTGACCAGGTCCTCGATCGTCAGGTCGTACCTGCGCAAGCGGGCGGGACTGGTCAGGATCTGATACTGCCGCACGCCGCCACCCATCACAGTGACCTGCGAGATCCCGCTGACCGAGAGCAGCTGCGGCCGGACGACCCAGTCGGCCGCGGTGCGAATGTCCATCGGCGAGGTCTTGCCGTTCTTGCTGGACAGCCCGACGAGCATGATCTCGCCCATGATCGACGAGACCGGCGCCATCACCGGATTGAGGCTCTCAGGCAAGCGCTCGCGCGCCAGTTGCAGCCGCTCCGCCACGATCTGGCGGTCGTCGTAGATGTTGGTCTCCCAGTCGAACTCGACCCAGACGATCGACAGCCCGATGCCGCTGGCGGAGCGCACGCGACGCACGTGGGTCGCGCCGTTCATCATCGACTCGATCGGGAAGGTCACCAGGACCTCCACCTCTTCCGGCGCCAGCCCCGGCGCCTCGGTCATGATCGTCACGGTGGGCCGGTTCAGGTCGGGCAGCACATCGACCTTGCTGCGCGAGGCCGTGTATCCGCCGTAGAGCATCACCACCAGCGCGGTGGCGAGCACCATGCCGCGGTTACGCAGCGACAGCTCGATGATCTTGTTCAGCATGGCGCCTTACCTGACCGCCGAGAAGGCATTGTTCATTTCATTGACCCCCGCGACGACCACCTGGTCGCCCGGGTAGAGCCCGCGGATCGCCTCGGCATGGTCGGCGTCGCGCCGGCCGAGCTGGACGGCGACGCGGCGAAACCCCTTGCCTTGCTTGACGAAGGCATACCAGCGGCGCCCGATGCGCAGCAACGCGCGCAGCGGCACCGCGATCACCTTCTGGCTCGGACGCGCCAGCGTCACGGCCATCGAAGCCTGCATGCCCGGCAGCAACTGGCCGTCTTTGTTGTCCACCTCGACCCAGGCTTTCAATACGCCGACGGTGCCCTCCAGCGTGCGGTTGACCAGCCCGATCTTGCCCGTCCTGCGCCGCTCCGGGTAGGCGATCGAGCGGAACGTCACCGCCTTGGCTGCCTCTCCCTGGGTCAAGCGCGCGATGTCCGACTCGAAGAAGGCGCCCTCGATCCAGACCTTCGACAGATCCACCACCTCGACCAGCAACTCGCCCTGGTCCACGACCTGCCCCAGCACCACCTGAATCTCCGTCACCACGCCGCGCATCCTGGATCTGACGGTGACCGTCGGCACGGGGTTGCCGGTCTCGAGCACCTTCGCCAGCTGACTCGCGGTCAAACCGAGCAGCAGCAGCCTGCGACGAAACGATTGAAATCGACTCTCGGCCTCTTGCACCTTGCTCCGCAGTCGCAGCACCGCCTTGCGCGCCGAGATCCCCTGGGCCAGCCGATCCAGGTAGCCCAGTTGCTTGCGCACCAGCTGCCTGTTCAGCCGCGCCTGGATCATGTCCAGCTGCACGTTTTGCAGTTCGAGGCTCTCCAGCTCGACCAGCGGCGTGCCGACCTTTAGCTGCTGCCCCAGCAGGACCAGGATGCGCGCGATCTTGCCCTCCATCCGCGCGCTGATCACGCCGCGTTGTCCGGGCGGCGAGACCACCTGCGCATTGGCCGCCAGGATGCGCTCGACGATCCGCAGTTGCAGCTCCTCGGTCTCGAGGCCGATGTTGCGCCGCGCCTCCGGGCTGACCTTCAGCGTGCCCTCGACGAACAGCGAGGCCAGCTCGTGGTTGCCGTCGGTGATCACCTGATCTCCCGGATACAGTCCCTCCTTGATCTCGACGAAGCCTCCGGCGCGCGCGCCGAGGATCAGGTTCTTCTTCTCGAAGACGCCCGGCTTGACCTGGACGAAGGCGTAACGCTCCGCCCCCGCGGTGACGATCGCGTCCTCGCTGACGGCGAAGGCGCCTGCGCTGCGCGCGATCACGATCGTGGCCGAGCCATGCATGCCGGGCACGAGCAGAGCCTGCGGATTCTTCAGCCGGACCCAGACATGGCGCACGTGGGACTTGGGGTCGATCGAGAAACCCGCCAGGTCGACCTGGCCCATGAACCGGCGTTCGGGATAGGCGAACAGCCGCACGCCAGCCGGCTGGTGCAGCGCGACTCGCCCGACCAGATCCTCCGGCACCTCGCACTGCGCCCAGACCTCGCGCAGGTCGTGGATCACGAACAGCCGCTTTTCCGGCGTGACGTGCGCGCCGACGAGCGCGTCGATTCGCACCACATTCCCGGCGATCGGCGCGACGACCAGCACGTCCCCCGCCGTGGTCTCGCCCACCGCGCGCAGCTTTCTGCGCAGCGTCGTGATCCTGAACTTGCGACCGTCGCGCAGGATCTCGTGATCCAGAATCTCGCGCCCCGCGATCACCCCCTCGCCCAGTTCGCGCACACGCTTGAGGTTCTTCTCGGCCAGCGACAGCTCGATCTCGGCCTGCGCCAGCGACAGCCGCAGCCCTTCGAGCGGCAGGCTCTCGACCAGCGCGAGCGGATCGCCACGCTTGACCGCCTGCCCGGGCTGGACGAGGATTCGCTTGACGACCCCCTCGATGCGCGCGCTGGCATAGGCCTTGCCTTTCCAGGGCAGCACGATGCGCGTATTCAGCTTCACGGTCTGCTCAATGTCGAGAAAGTCGACCCGCGTGAGCGCCACCCCGATCGCCTTGGCTGCCGCCGCATCGATCACCATCCGGCCCTTCTCGTCGGTCGTGATGCCCTTGGCCGTGATCGCTTTATGCCCCTCGTGGGCCCACAGCACGGCCAGCAGCGTCGCACTCAGCAACGCGCAGACGACCGCTGATCCTGTCAGTTGACGCTTCATCGGGATAGTCCTCCCCCCACCGCGGTCTCCAGCGCGATTCGCGCCAGCCGGTTCTCCAGCAAGGCCTGCAGATAGCCCAGCGCGATCCGATTGAAGTCCTCCTGTGCCCGCAGGACCTTCAGCGTGCCCACCTCACCGAGCCGGTACGCTCGCTGGAACTGCTCCAGGTTCTTGCGCGACAATCGGTTGAGCTGCTTTTGATAAAGTTGCACACTCTGCCCCGCCCGCTGCAGTCGGTTGAACGCCAGCCGGATCTCGCCGTCGATCTGCTGTTCCAAGCCGCGCAGCTTGGCCTCTCGGACGCTGCGGCGCGCTCGCGCCCTGGCAATCGGCCCCCGCCGCTTGTTGAACAGCGGCAGCGGCAGACGCAGCTCGAGTCCCAGCGCATTGCTCGCGGACGCGCCTTGCTCGTCTTCCCGCTCGTAGTACACGCCCAGCTCCGGGTTGGGCTGACCCAGCGCCTGCTCCAGCTGGAGCTGCCTGCGGGAGACCTCGATCTCGAGCGACAGCCCCTTCAGATCGACGCGGTTGTCCTGCGCAAGTTGACGCGCCTGCTCCAGACTCAGCGCGACCGGCGCCGTCTCGAGCCCGCCGCTGATCTGGATCTCCCTCAACTCCGGGCGCCCGATCAGCGCCGCGAGTCTCAGCCGAGACGCGCGCACGGCCGACTGCGAAACAGCGTGCTGGCCCAGCGCCCGCTGATACTGCAGCCGGACCAGATTCAGGTCCACCTCCGGGATCTGCTTCGCGTCGAACCGCGCCTGTGCGCCGGCCCGCAACTTCCGCGCGATCTCCAGGCTCTTGGCAACCAGCGCCACCCGGCGATCGAGCATCACGTTGCGATAGAACTCCCGCGAGACCGACGCGACCAGCAACCGTTTTCGTTCACTGACCGACACCTCCGCCCGGTCCATTTCAGCTTCCGCGACGGCCGCCCGCAGGTCACGCTGACCGACGAGCTCGAACTCCTGCGAGATGCCGAAGCGAAAATTCGAGCCACGCTCACCCGCCACGTTGACATCCCCCTCCGAGAACAGCTCGGGATTGTGCGGGTACTCATTGGCTTCGATCAGGCCCGCCTGCGCCAGCGCGATCTGGCGCCGTACCACGCTGAGCGCCGGGTTGTGGTGCCGGGCCAGCTCGAGCGCCTCCTCCAGGCTCAGACCGTCTGCCAGGTCGAGCTTGACCAGCGCGGGCCGGGGCTCGGACAGGGACTCCCTGATCACCGCCAATGTCGGATCCACCTGCGGCTGTTGCACGACGCAGGCCGAGAAAAAGAGTACTGCCGAGAGGATCCATCGCCTGTTGTTCAATTCGCTCGCTCCACTGAAACCACTGATCGGGCGCGTCTCACCAGAGACACGCCAGGTGTCAAAGGCAGGAGAATCTAGCGAACGATGGTGCAGTTCAGCAGAAACGAAGGGGGCGCGGGCGCCCCTGGCGGGTGGCCCCGGCTGCAGAAATGCTGCCTGGCCTGGATCGCGGGTCGCAGATGCTTGCCGTCGGGCAGGCCTGTGACTGGCGTAGCGGCGCTGTCCGGATCCACCAGCAGTTCGACCGCTGGCAGCGCCAGCTGGCTCGGCGGTTGATCGTCGCAGCACTCGCTGTCATCGTCGCCACGATCTTCATCCGGCTGGGGTGCAGAGTGATCGTGGTCGTGGCTGCCGTGGTCGTGCGCGGCCTGTTCCACTGCAAACGGCCCATCCGGAGCGAACAGGCAAATCGCGGGACAGATCGCCAGCGTATAGTTGAACACTGCGATCGTGCAAAGTAAGACCCGGTAGTCTGCGATCATCGCCTATCAGGATCCCACGAAAACAGGGTCCTTGGCAATTGCAAAATCCCCCCGCTGTTGTAGTTCTGGGGTGCGGCGGGATTGAGGAAAGACACCAATTACGAGGAGTTGCGAGAATGCGACAATTTCAACTATCAGCGCTGGCGCTGCTGCTGCTGGCGGTCTGCTTGCCGGCCCAGGCCGAGGACAAGGCCGCGGAGAACAAGGCCAAGCTGGACGTGGAGCGCGTCTTTTACCCGCTCGAGACCTGTCCGGTCAGCGGAAACAAGCTGGCTTCGATGGGCAAGCCGATCGAACTGGTGCACCGCGGACGACTGATCAAGGTCTGCTGCGCGATGTGCAAGGACGAGGTGGCCAAGAACCTCGACCGCATCTTCACCCGCATCGACGCGGCCTACATCAAGGCGCAGCGGCCGGGTTATCCGCTGACCAGCTGCCCGATCAGCGGCAAGCCGCTGGGCGCCAACGCCAAGGAGATGCTCCACGGCAACCGGCTGGTTCGCCTCTGCTGCCCGATGTGCATCAAGGCGTTCGAGAAGAACCCCGCCGCCATCATGGCCAAGCTGGACAAGGCGCTGATGGACAAGCAGCGCCCCGGCTACGCGCTGAAGAACTGCCCGCTCAGCGGCAAGTCCCTCAGCGGCATCAAGCAGCCGCAGGAGATCCTGTTCCATACCAGGTTGATTCGCTTCTGCTGCAAGAAGTGCGTCGCCGCCTTCAAGGCCAAGCCGACCAACTTCGTCAGCAAGATCGCACCGCTGCTGAAGACGCCAGTCGCCAAGAAGTCGACTGCCAAGAAGATCGGCAAGCTGGACAGCAGTAGCAAGGTCGAGAAGGTCACGCCGAAATCTGGCAGCTGGACCGCGGTGCTGCATGTCGAAGGCATGACCTGACCCACTGGCTGAGGCGCTCGCGTCGAGCAGGCCCTGTCAGGGCTTGCAGGAGTGAAGTCGGTCAAGACCCGTTTCATGACCAAGCAGTTCGATGTTGTTTACGAGGCTTCCAAGATCGAGATGGCGACCCTGCTGAAGACCATCAGCAAGATGGGCTTCAAGCCATCGGTCACCAGCCTGAAGAAGTCGCCTAAGTAAGTACCCGGCCCGTCATCCTTGACTTTCTCCTCGACCTTGCGCTTAGCTGCAAGGTGTAACTTCCCCTCGAGGAGAAAGTCAGATGGGCCGGATGACCCGCGGCCAGTTCGCCCGCCGCTGTGAGGTAAACCCCGCCACCCTGCGCTACTACGAGCAGCGGGGCCTGCTACCGGAACCGGACAGAAGCGGTTCGAACTACCGCCTCTACGGCGAGGACTCGATCGCCCGGGTCCAGTTCATCAAGCGCGCGCAGCAGCTCGGCTTCACGCTGAAGGAAATCAAGGAGTTGATGGAGCTGAAGGCCGCACCCGGGGCCGGCTGCGCCGATGTCCTCGCAAGAGCCGAGCAGAAGATCACCGACATCGACAGCAAGATTC
>CAZMLI010000086.1:10283-13788 GCA_964566865.1 uncultured Planctomycetota bacterium | reverse complement strand
TGGCCGGGAGCTCAGGAGGTCAACGTCTGCTGGATTCGCTGCGCCAGCTCGATCAGCGCGGCCCGGTTGCGCTGGATCGCCCGCTGAAGCTGCTGCTGTTTCGCCTCGAACTGCGCTTGCTGGATCCGCCAGCTCGTCGTGAGCAGGTCGCGCTGCCGGGCGTAGTCGGGCGGCTCGATCTTCCGCTTGTCCAGGCTCGAGCGCAGGGCGACCAGTAGCCGAACCTGGGCCAGGCGGGATTCACGACGACCTTGCGAGAGCTGCGCCAGCGCCTGGTTGGCCGCCTGCAACTTGCGGTTGAGGCCGGCCTGATGCGCCAGCGCCGCGCGCAGATCCTTGACCTTCTCCGCGCCGATGATGTCGTTCAGCCGGCGCCAGTCCTTGCGCGAGTATGCCACGCTGACGCCGTGCTGAATCTTGGCCTCGAAGGCTCTGGCCTGGGCGTCCCGATCATCCAGGGCCAGGGCGCGTCGAAAGCTGGCGCGCGCCTGCCGAAGCTGCTCCGCCTGGAACCGCAGCAGGCCGGCCAGGAAGTGCAGATCGCCCGAGTCGCCGGCGGCCTGCTCGAGACGCTTCAGCAGACTGTCGAAAGTCTCGGGACCTGCGAGTTGTGCGACCGGATCCCAGTTGAGACGTACGGGCCGCGCGCCGGAACTGGAGATGGCGATGCGCGCCATCATGCCGGCGCCTCGCGCGTCGCCGCCCGCCAGCCGCGCAAGCAGCAGCGCCAGCAACGCCTGCCGACTGCCGCTGCGCGCGTAGGCCTTGCCGAGATTGCGGCGCGCGGCAAAGTAGCGGCCTTTACCCAGCGCGTTCAGGCCCTGGACCAGCGGATCGACTGTCGGCCTGACCGGCTGGGTCGCTCGCACAGCTGGCTTCAGGACGCGAGTTGCCGGCTGCCCGCTCCAGCGGTAGTCACCGATCACCGGCGGCCGATAGCTCGGCTCGCGATGACGAGCCCAGCCGCGGTCATGCGTCTGGGAATTGCAGCTCGCGCCATACCCCTGCGGAAACTGAAAGTAGGTCGGACGCGGCTGAGTGCGACGTCGATGATATGCCCGCTGCGGTACATGGCGTCGGAACGAATGTCCGCGGTAGTCGCCGTGCGAGTGACGCCAGCTTCGACGCCGCTGCGCGTTGGCATCGAGAGGAACTGCGAGGAACAGCAGCGAACCAATCAGCAACAAGACAGAGTTGCGCACCATGACTTCCCCCTGAATGAAACGGGAAACAGCATTCACCGTACGGGGGGGAATTTACGGCGGGTCACCTGCAGTACGCGCGCCTATCCGGCGACGCGAAAGACGGTAGAGAGGAGGGCACATCCGGCCCGGATTATTAACGTGCCCCCCTCTACCCCTACCGTCGAACTAAACCATTATCTCATCAAACCCCGCCGACCGCCACCCGGTGCCGGGCGAGTTCGCAAACCAGTTTTGCAAAGTTTCCTAACGCAGTGCGGCATAACTCTTGATCCGACCCTGGCTGGCTGCCTCTGACGATCGCTCCCGCGTCCAGCAGACGCTCACAGAGTGCACGAAGCGCACCAGGCGAATCGCCATAAGCGAATGCGCCTACTACCTTTCCGTCAAAGTGAGTGGCGTCTTCGAAGAGCCGCTCGATCGCGGGTCCCATACGCTCGCCCTGCACTCCGATGAGCAGCCCATCGGCCTCCTGGAGGGCCTGCCAGCTGAGTGAATTAGCGCTGGTGACGGCCGCTACGCCACCCTCGGCCGCGATCGCCTCGAGCACTGCCGAGGTCTCGCTGGGAGCCGCTTCGGCCTCGTGAATAACCAGTAACTGGGTCGGCTGCCCCACCACGATCAGGGGGGCCGACTGAGAGTCCAGCTTCAGGTCCGTACCGACCGTCTCGGTGCTCAGGAAGGGCGCCAGCGCCACCATCACGTCGCGGGCGCTTTCGTATCGATCCTCCTGCTTCTTGGCCATCATCTTGGTGATGATATCGATCAATTCCTGGCCGAAGAGGCTGGTTTCACGGGTCCTGAACTTGAGCGGCGTGTGAATGTGCTTTTTCATCACCTCGGTCGCCGTCTTGCCATAAAACGGCGTGCGCTGGGTGAGCATGTGGAACAAACTGGCCCCCAGCGAGTAGATATCGCTGCGCTCTCCCACGTCGTCCTGGCCCCGCGCTTGCTCCGGAGACATGTAATACGGCGTCCCCAGGGTCGTTCCGGCCATTCCGAGCATCACATCCTCGTCGTCGATCTTGGCGAAGCCGAGGTCACAGAGCTTCGTCTCGCCCTTGTGATTGATCAGGATGTTGGAGGGCTTGATGTCCCGGTGGATGATGCGGTGCGAATGGGTGTGTTCCAGCGCTCGCGCCATCTCGTAGCAGATCTCGACCGCCCGGCGCAGCTTGTACGGTCCATCGCGATTGATGGCCTCCATCGCCGATTCACCGTTGACGTACTCCATCACGAAAAAACACAGCCCGCGGCAGGTTCCGACCTCGATCGCCCCGACGATGTTCTGGTGATTCAGCCTGGCCTGGGCCCGTGCCTCGGCCATGAAGCGTTTCAAGTGGGTATCGGTCCGGGCCAGCTTCGGGCTCAGAATCTTCAGCGCCACGATGCGGTGCATACCCAGCTGCCGTGCCTTGTAGACCGTCCCCATGCCACCGGAGCGGATATCCGCCAGGATCTTGTAGCCGTCGATCTGCGGAAAGCCCTGGTCGTCCCAGCCCTGCTCCAGCTTGAGCAACTGGACCTCGTCGATGTGGCCCCTGTTGTGCAACAGCTTGGCCAGATCGGGTGCCGGATTGCCGAACTTGATCGCTGACTTGACCTCCTTCAGACACTCGATCACCTGCTCCCGGCTCGAGAACCCCATCTTCAGGATCCGCTTGCCTTCCGTGTTAGCAGCCTTCAGCGGGTTGTTCTCTTCGGGATTTCGAAGCTGTCCCTGGACTTGCAGCACCGCCGCGATCGCGCCGGTGGTGAGGTATCCCATCCCGCGCAAGATCTGGCCGATCGTTGTATACGGGTCCTTTTCCGCCTGGTAGTTGAGTCCTTCTTCCAGGTGCTGCAGGCTGGTAAACCTGTTGCGCATGGCAATCTGGCCGAAAAGGTCGTAATCCGACATGGGAGGCGGGAGTATATCGCTCCCGAGAGGGCCGTGTCAACCATTGCTATTATGTTTGCTCAAGACAATATGTTCGAACGCGACACGTTGACAGACCTTACCTGTTGCAGTTCAATGGGATAGTGAGATAACCCGATCGGCGCCTTCAATGGGCGGTCAGCAAAAGATCCGAAGGTAACGAAAATGGATGCCAGCGAGCTAGTCCGGAAATTCCCAGAAATCCCAGAAGTCTTGCACCAGGAAGCTGTTCTGGAGGAATTCTCCCAGACTTTCGGCGATCTGTTGCAGACCGCATGGAAGCCTTCCAACTGCGGCGGAAGCCAGCAAACCGCCGAAAACGTGGCCTACATGAAGCTGGTCGCACCCCTGACCTATCTCAGCATGGGCCTGTCCACTGTTGAGA
>CAZMLI010000086.1:0-10183 GCA_964566865.1 uncultured Planctomycetota bacterium | reverse complement strand
ATCTCCTGGCAGAGCCCGAAGAACGCCTTGCCGCTATAGACGGGATCCAGCACCAGACCGCTCTGGGCGGCCAGCTGTGCGATCAAGCGCAGCTCCTCCGGACGACTCAGCGCGTAGCCGCGACCGACGTACCCCTCACGAATGTCCAGCTCGTCATCGGTGAAGGTTTGATCTGGCAGGATCTGACGGATCTTCTGCTGGAAGTAGGCTCGATCGTCGCAGACCGCGACGGCCACCACCCGTCCTGGCATCCCGTACAGCCGCTGGCCCAGCAGCAGACCCGCCGTGGTCCCACCGGATCCCGCCGCGTGCCAGATGTAGTCGAAGGCCACTCCATGATCGACGATCTCCTGCACACAGCCGGCATACCCCCAGGCGCCCACGGTGTTCGAGGCGCCTTCGGGAATCACGTAAGCGCCGGTCTCGGCCATCAGCCGATCACGGTCGGCATACTCGTCGGGCGTGACGAAGCGGATCTCGGCCCCCGCCATCCGGGCCAGCAGCAAGTTGCCGTCCGGCTGCTCCTCGGCCGCCTCGCTGCGACGCAGGAAGAGAATCGCGCGCAGGCCCAGCCGCGCCGCCAGCAACGCGGTCGCTCGACAGTGATTGGATTGCGCGCCACCGCAGGTCACGACGGCCTCGGCGCCCTGCGCGTGCGCCTCACCGAAGCTATATTCCAGCTTGCGGATCTTGTTGCCGGAGACCGCGGCGCCGGTCAAGTCATCCCGCTTGATGTACAGCTCGACCCCTGAATCCGCGCGCGGCCAGCGCGGGACAGCCTCGATCGGCGTCGGCAGACGCGCCAGCCGGAGACGCGGTGGCGCCTCCGGCAAGACCGGCGCGGGCCGGTCGTCGAACATCGCGACCCGGCGGCCATGGCGCCCACCCTCGAACGGGGTCTCGAGGAACAGCGCGACCAGCGCCCGGATCTGCTCGGGCGAGACCACGCGCGCGCCGAGACAGAGCACATTGGCGTCGTTGTGCGCGCGGCACATCGTCGCCATCTGCTCGTTGAACACGCTCGCCGCCCGCACCCCGGGCACGCGGTTGGCGGCAATCGACATCCCGGTGCCGGTCCCGCAGATCAGGATGCCACGCTCGGCCCGCCGGCCCGCCACCGCATCGGCCACCTGATAGGCATAGAGCGGATAGTCAGTGGAGTCGCCCGAGTCCGTCCCCAGATCCTGCACCTCGTGACCTTGCTGACGCAGCGCCTGGACCACGGCATCCTTCTCGGTCCAGGCCGCGTGATCGGACCCGACTGCTATCCTCATATCAATCCATACCTCTCGATGGCGGCGTCCACGCCGCGCTGAATCTGTGTCGCGACGCTGCGATAGTCTTCGAGACTGCCGCCGATCGGGTCGCTGATATCGAGGCCCCCCGCATCGAGCGGCACGATCCGGTCCTGCAACTCCGGCACCATCGCGACCAGGCTTTGCAGATGTCCGCGCGACATCGTCAGGATCAGATCCGCCTCGAGCATCCGGTCGATCGTCACCGACTGCGAGCTGTGCCGGTCCAGGTCGCACCCCCGCTCGTGGGCAACCGTGACCGAGTGCCCGGAAGCCGGGGCACCGTTGCTCGCCATCGTGCCCGCAGATTCGACCAGATAACCGGCCTCGCGCAGTCCTTCGAGCGGCACATCGAGCCGCTCGGCCAGGGCCTTGGCCATCAGCACCTCCCCCAGCGGACTGCGGCAAGTATTGCCCGTGCAGACGAGCAGCACCAGCACGAGGATCAAGCGCTCGAGCTCGGCCTGCGGCACCGCCCCCTGCCGGAGGATCTCGCAGCCGTCCTGCTCGACTCGCACGACGGTCGACGACTGCCCGAGGGTCGTCGGTCCACAGTCGATCACCATCTCGACCTGCCCATCGAAGTAAGCCTTCACCTCCGCACCCGTCCGGGCCGGTTCCGCCCCCTGCGGATTGGCGGAGGGCACCCAGAGCGGCCCGGACTGCCTGATCAGATCGGTCGCCAGCGGGTTTGCGGGCAACCGCAGCCCCAGCGTGCCATCATCGGTGGTCGGCAGCACCAGCGTCAGCGGCCCCGGCCAGAAGCGCATGATCAGCCGCCGCGCAAGGTCGCTGACGGTCACCTCCGCTGCGTCCAGTTGTTCGCGCGTGGCGATGTGCAGGGTGAACGGATCGTCCGGCCGCCCCTTGAGGCTGCGCAGCCGCTCCAGCGCCTTTTCGGAGCCATGCGCAGCGCCTACCCCGTAGACGGTCTCGGTCGGAAAAGCGACGAGCCCGCCGGCGGCGAGGATGTCCAGCGCCGGGGTCAGCTGATCTGGCCGGTACGTGGACGAGTCGATGTAGAGAAGCTCTGTTTTCAAGCTAAAGCGCGGGCAGCATAGGACCGCGCGCGGAGGGTGTCAAGTGATCTGATTTACGGCTTGCCCCACCCTATTAATGCCAGTAGTCTAGCGCAAGGACGGTTCTGCGGAGCTTCCGTCAAGTTTCCCTCTTACTCAACCCCTCAACCCCTTTACCTAGCAGCACATGCGGGGGTGAATTACCCACGCCGTCGGGTTTGGAGGCAGCATGTTCGATCGATTCACTGACAGGGCGCGCAAGGTCATGACGCTGGCCCGCCAGGAAGCGCAGAAGTTCAACCACGAGTACATCGGGACCGAGCATATCCTGCTGGGATTGGTCCAGGAAGGCTCGGGCGTCGCGGCCAATGTGCTCAAGCACATGGACGTGGACCTGAAGAAGATCCGCATGGAAGTCGAGAAGATGGTCCAGAGCGGCTCCAACATCGTGCAAATGGGTCAACTGCCCTTCACGCCCCGGGCCAAGAAGGTCCTGGAGCTCTCGCTCGAAGAGGCCTCGAATCTGGGCCACAACTACATCGGTACGGAGCATTTGCTCCTCGGTCTGTTGCGGGAGAACGAGAGCGTCGCGGCGCAGGTGTTGCTCAACATCGGGCTCAAGCTCGAGGATGTCCGGGAAGAAGTTCTCGAGTTCCTCGGAGCGGAGGTAAACAACGTGGCGGAAAAGACGAGTACTTCCAGCAGCAAGTCCAAAACACCGGCGCTGGATGCCTTCGGCAGGGATCTGACCGAGCTGGCCACCCAGGGCAAGCTCGACCCCGTGATCGGCCGCTCGCAGGAGATCGAACGGGTGATCCAGATTCTCTCCCGCCGCACGAAGAACAACCCCGTACTGCTCGGCGAAGCGGGCGTGGGCAAGACCGCCATCGTCGAAGGCCTGGCGCAGAATGTGATTCGCGGCGAGGTGCCGGAGCTGCTGCGCGATAAGCGTATCGTCGTGCTCGACCTGGCGATGATGGTGGCCGGCACCAAGTATCGCGGCCAGTTCGAGGAACGCATCAAGACGGTCATGACCGAGGTGCGCCGCGCCAAGAACATCATCCTCTTCATCGACGAGCTGCACACGCTGGTCGGAGCGGGCGGGGCCGAGGGCGCGATCGACGCCTCCAACGTGCTCAAGCCCGCCCTCTCGCGCGGCGAGGTGCAGTGCATCGGCGCAACCACGCTCGACGAATACCGGAAATACATCGAGAAGGACGGAGCGCTCGAGCGCCGGTTCCAGACGATCCACGTCGAACCGCCGAGCAAGGATGAGACGATCGAGATCCTCAAGGGTCTGCGCGACGCGTACGAGGCGCACCACCGGGTTCGCTTCACCGATGAAGCACTCGAGCATGCCGTGGAGCTGTCCGACCGCTACATCACCGGACGCTTCCTGCCGGACAAGGCGATCGACGTGATGGACGAATCGGGCGCCCGCGTCCGGCTCAAGGCGATGACCGCGCCGCCGGATCTGAAGGATCTCGAGAGCGAGATCCTGGACCTGGACAAGGAGAAGGAAGAGGCGGTCGCCGGACAGGATTTCGAGCAGGCCGCCACCTGCCGCGACACCGCCTTCAAGCTGCGCAAGAAGAAGGAGTCGATCCAGCGGGAGTGGCGCGACAAGACACGTGAAATCGACGGCACCGTCGACGAGGACGTCGTCGCCGAAACCGTCTCCAACATGACCGGCATCCCGCTGACCCGCATCGAAAAGGGCGAGGCTGAGCGACTGCTGGGCATGGAGGACGCGCTGGGGCAGTACGTGGTCAACCAGGACGATGCGATCAAGGCGCTGTCCAAGGCGGTCCGCCGCTCGCGCGCCGGACTGAAAGATCCGCGGCGCCCGATGGGCTGCTTCATCTTCCTCGGCCCGACCGGCGTGGGCAAGACCCTGCTGGCCAAGCGTCTCGCCGAGTTCATGTTCGGCGATGTCGACGCGCTGGTCACCGTCGACATGTCGGAGTACATGGAAAAGCACAACGTCAGCCGACTGGTCGGCGCGCCTCCGGGCTACATCGGCTTCGAGGAAGGCGGCCAGCTGACCGAGAAGATCCGGCGCCGGCCCTACGCGGTCATCCTGCTCGACGAGATCGAGAAGGCGCACCCCGACGTGTTCAACATGCTGCTGCAGATCATGGAAGAAGGGCGGTTGACCGACAGCTTCGGCCGACACGTGAACTTCAAGAATACGATCATGATCATGACCTCGAACGTCGGCGCCGAGATGATCAAGAACAACTCGACGCTCGGCTTCGTCCGGCCAAGCGAGGATGTCAACTACGAGTCGATGAAGACTTTGCTGATGGCCGAGGTGCAGAAGGCCTTCCGGCCCGAGTTCATCGGCCGCGTCGACGAGGTGCTCTGCTTCCGCGCGCTGACCAAGGAGAACATGCGGTCGATCATCGACATCGAGATGTCGGAGGTTCGCCGACGCCTGGCGCAGCGACACATCCACCTCTCGCTGACGCAGGAGGCCAAGGACCTGATCATCGACAAGGGCTACAACCCGGATGCTGGCGCTCGACCGCTGCGCCGCGCAATCGAGAACCTGATCGAGGACCCGCTCTCGGAAGAGCTGCTGCGGGGCAACCTGCCGCAGCGCAGCAAGATCGAGGTCAAGGTCAAGGACGACCACCTGTACTTCGACACCACCGAGATCAAGCCTGACGAGCCGCAGGACGGCGCGCCCGAATCCAAGCCGAAGGCGAAGACGAAGACGGGGAAGGGGACGGAGGCACCGGCCGAGCCCGCGCCTGCGCTGACGGAGCGGGGAGAAGACGATCCGCAGCCAGAGAACCCGGAGGCCTGACCGGCTGCTCTGGTCAGTGCTTGACCACGCGAACCACCGATTGACCAATCGGGGGTCTGCAGCGAAACGAGCAACGCTGCCTGCATGCGAGAGGGGCATTGCAGGCGGCGCTGAGTTGAATCAGCGTGGCATGGGAATTGCATTCCTAGCAACAGTTCCTCTCAACTGGAGAGAGCCATGAGATTCGTCGTTCCACTGCGCGTTCCACTATTCGTTCCGCTGCTATTACTTGCCAGTCTTTCACCGGCGGCCTGGAGTCAGGAAGAAAAGCCGAAGGATCGGATCGTCCATTTCGGCGGGTTGCGGGTCAACTACACCCGCAAGTTCATCGAGATCGATGCGCAGGTCTCGCTCAACCGCGGCCTGATCGAGCTGTTCGCCTGCACTCCCAGCGGCAAGGCCTACGAGAGCGTGATGGTGCTCGGCTGCAAGCCGACCCACCTGATGACCGGCCTGATCTTGCTGCGTCAGAAGCGCGGCGGAGGCGGCCAGTTCCAGGGCGACTCGACCAAGCCCAAGGGATCCAAGCTCTTTCTGATCGCCAGCTGGACCGATCCCAAGACGCAGAAGCTGCGGCGCTACTTTGCCGAGGATCTGGTCTGGAACCAGCGCGCCAATCGGTCGATGAAGCGCACCGGCTGGATCTTCATCGGTAGCCGCTTCCTGAAGAACCACAACACGGGCAAGGAGATCTTCATGGCCAGCTACACCGGCACCGTGATCGTCACCTACCACGACCCGAATGCGATCCTCGACACGCCCTCCGACTCGGGCGCCGACGATACGACCTTCTACGCCAACCACCTGCTGCTCCCGCCGCGCGGCACCAAGCTGAAGCTGCGGATCTATCCGGAGAAGATCTACCAGCAGTTGCCGAAGAATCGGCAAGCAATGGCGCTGCCCGATTTCACCAAGCAGAGCAAGAAGAAAGCGACGCCCCCGAAGAAGAAAGAGGGGAAGCAGGGCGACAAGTAGCGCATGACCGACTGGAGCGCGTCGATCGGTCTGCTGCAGCGCCTGCGGCACAGGTTACAACTGCGCCTGTGGCTCGAGCGGGGTTTGCTGCTGCTCGCTGCGGTCAGCGTCGCGGGCTGCGTGCTGCTGATCGCGGCGCACGTCTGGCCTGCCGCGAGCTTGGCCCTCGCGCTGACCGGCCTGGCGGCCACGCTGGCGCTGCTCGCCGCGCTGGTTCGCACACACCAACCGATCGCGCTGCAGCATGCGGCCTGGCTCGCCGACCGCCGACTACTGCTCCCGGAACAGGCCGTCAGCGCACTGGAAGTCAGCGACTCGCCCTTCGCGCCGGCGCTACGCCAGCAGACCGCAGCCCTGCTGGCCGACACCTCGCCGGCCGAGCTGATCCCGCTTCGTTTCGGCGCCCGCACCGCCGGCGCGCTCGCGGCAGCCGGCTGCTTCGCACTGCTGATCCTCCTGCTCGGACTGCCCGACCCGGACCCACAGGCCACCGCCGACCGCAAGACGCTGGACCAAACCGCCGCCGGACTACGCAAGACCGCCCGCTCACTGAACGACCTGGGGCAAGCACCCCTTTCCCGGCGCCTCGACAAGCTGGCCGGCAAGCTGAAGCAGGCGGCGACACGCAAGCAAGGCCGGCTGGTCGGCGCAACCGCCCTCTCGAAGATGCAGGCCGAGCAGCAGCGGGCGCAAGGCGCCGATCGCGCGCTGGATCGGCTGTCGCGCCAGCCCGCTCTGTCCCGAGCCGTCAAGGCCGCGCGTCGCGGTGATGCCCGGCAGCTCGCCCGGCAGGTCAGCCAGCTACGCGCCAAGGCCAACTCCGACGGCGCGGGACTCTCCCGCCGCACCGCCGCCTCTCTCGAGCGGGCCGCTCGGGTCGTGCGCGATCCGGCCCTCGCCAGGCGCCTGCGCGAGATCGCGGAGCTGACCGGGCGCGGCACCCTGCCCGAAGGAGCGCTGCGCAAGCTGCTGACCGACCTGGCCCAGCAAGCCGCGCGCAAGCACCCACTCTCGCTGGCCATCACCCGGCTCCAGGGCGCCATCCGTCAACTGGGCGGCACGCCCGCCAGTCCGAACGCGCGCGGCGCGGATGCTGCCGGTGACGCCAACACTGGCGAGCTCGACGGCAAGCCGAAGGCCGCCCCACCGATCGACAACGGACCGCTGCCGCCGCTGGTCGCGGAGAACCCGACCAACCTGGAGCAGCTGTTCAGCCAGTCACGCTGGCCGCCGGAGGATGACTCGCTGGTTCGTGGATATTTCAGAGAAGTGCGACATGCCAAGCGTTGAACGAACAGGCGTCTACCTGATCGGGGCCTGCGGATCGGTCGCCACGACCTGTATCGTCGGCGCCACCACAATCGGCCGCGGCCTCGCACCGCAGACCGGGATGGTCACGGCCCTGGCCGATTTCGAGCGTCTCGAACTGACGCCGCTCGAGCAGCTCGTCTTCGGTGGCTGCGAGATTCGGCGCACCACCCCGCTGCGTGCGGCGGAGGAACTGTCCGGCCCTGGCGGCTTTCTTCAGACAGATCATCTGGACGGCGCCCGCGACGTGCTCGAGGAACTTGCGACCCGACTGGATCCCGGCATCCTGCTCGGCGGCGGTCGGGGCGTCCGTCGACTGACCGACAACCCACGGGCCGTGGCCGTCAGCTCTCCCGAACATGCCGTGGCCGCAATTCGCGCCAACCTCGAGGCCTTCAAGCGCGAGACAGATGTGGCGCGCGTGGTCGTGGTCAACCTGGCCTCGACCGAAGAACATCGCGCGGACCCACCGCACTATGCCGACCTGGCGAGCTTCGAGCGGATGTTGCGCGCCGGCGCGACCGATGACTTCTCGGCCAGCGTTTTGACCGCCTATGCAGCGATCCAGTGCGGCTGTGCCTACCTCAACTTCACCCCGTCCATGGGATCGAGCATCCCGGCGCTGATCGAGCTGGCACGCCAACGCAACGTGCCACACATGGGCCGCGACGGCAAGACCGGCGAGACCCTGCTCAAGACCACACTGGCGCCGATGTTCCTGGCCCGGCAACTGAAGGTGCTCTCCTGGGAAGGCCACAACCTCCTCGGCAACCGGGACGGACAGGTGCTGGACGCACCCGAGAACAACCGGGCCAAGCTGGCAGCCAAGCAGGAAGGGCTGGACGCAATCCTGGAGGATCCCGACCTGCACCAGCGCGTGCGCATCGACTACGTACCGTCGCTGGCCGACTGGAAGACCGCCTGGGACTTCATCCACTTCGAGGGTTTCCTCGGCACCCGGATGATCCTGCAGCTGATCTGGCAGGGCTGCGACTCGATCCTGGCGGCGCCGCTGGTGCTCGACATGGTGCGCCTGCTGGCCCACGCCGACCGACGCGGCCAGGGAGGATTGCAGCCGCACCTGGCCAGCTTCTTCAAGTCCCCAACCGGCGTCGAGGTCCATGCCTTCGAGGCCCAGTTCAGGCTGCTGCGGGATTATGTCCGACGCGAACAGTCCACCACGCCGTCCTCGACGGAACTCAGCATCTGAGGCTCATCATGATCACGCGCTACTGGTTGCCGCTGCTGCTCGCCCTCGGGTTGGGCGGGTCTTTGCTGCCCCCCGCACACGCCTGAGGCCCAGGCCGCGGCGGACCCGGCGGGTCCGGCAAGCCGGTGTTCAGCGCGCGGCAAGTTTCGGACGCGGTCGCTGCGGTGCTGAACGCGGTCCCCAGCGCAAACCAGACACGACGCGACGGCGTCTTCGTCTGGTGGAGCCTGCGCCGGCCCCGCTACTTCAACACCGCCAGCTTGCTACCACGGCCCGTCGCGCAGCCACAAGGGTCGCTGGTGGTCAACCCGATCGAGATTCATCGCGCGCGAGCGATCTACGCGCTGCGTGAGGTGCTGCAGAAGGACCCTTCATCCGAAACCCGGCTCTCCGCTGCCAAGGCCCTGGGCCAGATCACCACGGCCAAGGATCCGCTGGTGCTGGGGGCGCTGGTCAAGGGACTGGCCGACTCCAAGAAGGAGGTTCGGCGCGCCTGCGTGATGGCCCTGGCCTTGACCGGGTCGCCGCTGGCGCTGACCCAGGTCCGCCAGCTTCTGCGAAACAGAACCATCCACAGCCAGCTGCGCGGGATGGCGCTGCTCGGGCTCGGACTGAGTGGCGCGGCCAACGAGGCTGACCGGATGCAGCTGATCCAGGCCTGCGCGATGAATACGCAGGAAAATACGCGTCACGGCGCGATACTCGGACTGGGCTCGCTCGGCGCCGCGCAGGCCCGCGCGGTGCTGCGCAGGATCGTGGCCAACGTCAACCGCAAGAAAGATGACCGGATGCTCGCCGCGGCGGGTCTCAACAGTGCGGGCACGACCCAGGATGTCATCACGCTGGTCGGCATCGCACGCGCCGATGGCAGCACCGTTGGCGAGGCGGCAATCCTGGCGCTCGGCGGCCTGGCCCAGCCCAGTGCGATCCCACTACTGATCAAGCTGACACGCGACGCGCGCACCAGGCGCGGTCGGGGATACGCCTACCTCTCGCTGGGCCGTTATCGTGAGACGCAGAACACGGTCCTGATGCTCGATCGCCTGAAGCGCGAGCCGAAGAATGTCAAACCCTGGATCGCACTCGGCCTCGGCTTGAACGGCGACGAAGCAGCGATCCAGCCACTGCGCGCCTGGCTGGCGAAGTTGAAAGACAACGACGATCGCTACCCGGCGGCCCGGCTGGCGCTCGGCCTGCTCCGGGACAACCGCCCGGGCAAGGTCGACGGCGAAGTCCCCACCGCATTCTGCGCCAGCTCCGCGCTGGGCATGGCGCGCGTGGTCGGCAGCGTGCCCCAGCTCTGGAGCCGCTTCGACAAGGCAACCAACGCACCCGACCTGCGGGTCAACTGCATCCGCGCGCTGGTGATGATGACCCAGAACTGGGCGCCCTACCAGAAACGTCTGACGACCGACCTGACCGCAAAAAACCGCATCGTGCGCGCCTCGGCCGTACGCGCGCTGGGCGAGCTGCCGTCCTACGCCGGGCTGCGCAGAATGATCCAGGTCATGCGCACCGACAAGGACGCCTACGTGCGCGACGAGGCCTGCCTGGGCGTGGGCAC
>CAZMLI010000085.1:8797-13797 GCA_964566865.1 uncultured Planctomycetota bacterium | reverse complement strand
GGCACGCAACCCTTGCGCCAATAGTTCAACGAATCATCACCAACCTTCTCGCTGCGCGGCTCGCCGATGTAACTCGTTTGACCGCAATGGCTGCGGGATTAAATCTTCCTGTTTCGAGAAGACCTGAGACGTTAGTAGTACAGAGGGCCGCTGCGCGGCCACTGGCTCAGACCTCCTGGCCACTGAAACCACCGCTTCAGGCGAGCCATCAGAGTCGCGTTGCCACCAAGGGCTCGCAAGGCAGCGTAGCAACCAAACGCCGGCGAAGCCGGCCTCTGTGCCGTTCTGTGTCCTCTGTGGCGCGAGGAGGCTCGCTGAAGTGGGTCGCAATCAAACGCCGGCGAAGCCGGCCTCTCGGCCGCTGGCTGAGCCACGTTTCATACCCATGGGTGGACGAAGTCCGCGAGCAAGACTGACACGAAACTGCCGGTCCTGGAGCGGCTCCGCTTATGGTAGGCTCGATAGCATAGCGCGATTCTTGAAGAGCAATCAGAAGACCGACTTGCTGGAGTACGCGATCCGTTTCGTCTTCGGGGCCGTCTTCGGCTGCTTCGCGTCGTTCCTGCTTTTCCGGCGGAGCTTCATCGAGGTGGATTTGATGACGGGGGTCATCGCGTCCGCCGTGATCTGCGGTGTGCTGGCGGCATGGATGGGTGACGCCTTCTACCGTCAGTTCTTCAGCTAACTTCCTTCCGCTGCGCCCGCCTGGCCATGATAGCGCATCACCATCACGGTGAAGTCGTCTTCGAACGGTTTGTTCTCGCCGAAGCGGCGCGAGGTGACCTCGATCTCTTCGATCACGTCCTCGGCGGTCATGTCGCTGGGGACTGACTGTAGTACTTCCTCCAGCCGCTGCTGTTCGAACTCCTCGCCCGCGCTGTTCTGGATTTCGGTCACGCCGTCGGTCCAGAGACAGAGCAGGTCGCCGGGAACCAGCTGGATCTCTTCCACTTCCAGCGCTTTCTCGAAGCGTGGGCCGGCGGTCAGGCCGACGGCCATGCCGCTCGGCTTGAGTTCCATCAGCTGCGGCAGGCGATGTGGGTTGTAGATCACCAGCGGCTCGTGACCCGCGCGCACGAAGCGCAGCAGGGCGGTCGTGGGGTCGAGCACGCCGTACCAGACGGTGACGAAGGTCTTGCCGTCGAGGTCCTTGCACATCTCCTCGTTGGTCACCACCAGAGTGGGCTCCGGCTCGGGGTCCAGGCGGGAGGCCATGCTGATCACCTTCTTGGTGATGCACATCACCATTGCCGCGGTGGCGCCGTGCCCGGTGACGTCGCCGACGCCGATGCCGAGCCGTCCGTCCTGGAGCTCGATGAAGTCATAGAAGTCGCCGCCCAGGTGGGTGCAGGCCTTGTACTTGACGGCGATGTCGAACCCGGGCAGGTCGGGTGGGTCGGGCAGCATCCGCAGCTGGCTCAGCCGCGCCTCGGAGAGCTCGAGGTCCATCTCGACCGCCTTTTCCTCGAGCTCCATCGCCATCTCGAGCGCCTTCTCCATCAGCTCCGAGGCGACGTTGCTCGTTGGCTTCGCGGCTTCGGGTTGTACGGGCGGCGGCGTGGGCGTGCGCCCGATCCGCGTGATCGGCGTGAGGTTGTCGACGTTGCCCATGGCCTGGTCGCAGAGTGCTTCTGCGTCGCTGGCCGGGGTGCGCCTGTCGCGATACCCGCTACAGTGCTTGGTCAGATGCTCGACGATCTTGGGCGGCGCGTTGAAAGCGAAGTCCAAGGGCGACTGAACCTGAATCGTATTGACCGGCTCCTGGCAATAGGGGCAAGCCCACTGACCGTTGGGCAGCGCGACGCGCCAGGCCTCCGAATCCTGGATCAGCTGCTTGATCCGGTGGACCATCTTCACCTGCGTCGTCTGTCTGCTGACGATGCGTTTCATCTGCTTGTGCGGCGTGTAGCGCTCGGGGTTCAGCGGGTCGAAGGCTGGGCAGGCCAGTACGTGCGTCACGATCGCCTCGAACACCTGCTTGTTGACCCTCCCTTCGGTGACCACGATCTTGCTCTTTTCCAGGCAGTAGGGGCAGACCCAGCGGTCGTTCGAATCGCGCACGTGCCACGATTGATCGGTCTTCATCCAGGCGCGGATGGTCGGGGGCAGGGACCGCCTGCGCAGTTCTTTCTCCGGGAAGATCGGCACGGAGCGGATTTTCTCGAACGGTTCGCACTCGTGGGCCAGATGGTCGACCACCTGCTCCGGGTGACCGCTGAGGTCTGCGCCGAAGCAGAACTCCTGGCCACAATAAGGGCAGAACCAGTCCCCCGAATTGGTACGAACCTGCCAGACCGCGAACTGCTCCAGACACTCCAGGACCCAAGCCTGGAAAACCTCGAACTCGACCGCGGCCTTCTTCGGTTGGGTGCTTTTTTGTAGCAAAGTACGTCCGTCTAGAAGGAAGCTGCTCTCTGGTCTTACCAGCGGAGGCCAGGGGATGTCAAGGTGGCCTGCTAGCAGCCTGTGGATAAAGTGCCATCAGGTCCTGCGCTGCGCTTCGGTCCTGATTCGCGGCCGATTCTCCGCGAGGGTCCATCGTGGTCGCTCGGCTCCGCCTCGCGCCCCCAACGCCTGCCTGCGGCAGGCATTGGGGCTGTGTTACTCGGTCTCGGCAACCTCCCGGGTTGCCTCCGACCTCGCGCCTTGCCACGATGGATCCTCGCGAAGAATCCACTCGCGCACTTTATCCACAGGCTGCTAGGGCAATTAGTCGAAGAGCAGATCGACGAAGCGGCTCAGGATACCGGTGCAGGCATCCTCTCCGAATCGAAAACGGGCGGCGGCGTCGGAGTCGAAGGGAGACTGCTCCGGCAGGCCGCAGCGATATGCCAGGAAACGGTCGCGGGCCTCGGCGCCGGTCAGGTCCGGGTGGAACTGGGTGGTGTAGAACGGTGTGCCCTCGACCCGAAAGGCCTGGGTCGGCAACTGGGCCGAGGCGGCCAGCAGCGTGACGCCTTTCGGGGTCTGCGCGACGTGGTCGCTGTGGCCGGTGTGCGCCTGGAACTCGTTGCCCAGAAAGGAGAACAGCGGGTCGTTGCGTCCCGCGTCGGTCAGCTCGAGCGCCACCGTGCCGACCTCCGCGGTCGTCTCGTCCGTCTGGACCGGGATCCCAAGGTGGTAGCCGAGTAACTGGTGTCCGAAGCAGATCCCGAATCCAGGCTGGCCCCCGGCCAGGATCGCCTCGAGCAGCTCGCGCAGCGGGTCGACCCAGCGGGCGCTGTCCGGGTGGTGCACGCTGAAGCTGCCCGAACCGCCGATCAGCAGCGCGTCCGCCTCACGGGCCCAGGCGGCCTCGGGACGGCTGGCGAAGACGTTGCGCACCTCCAGCTCGATCGGCCGATGCGCCAGGCGCAGGCGGATACAGGCCTCCTCGTGGGCGGTCATCTCGTTGTCCGGATCCCGGACCTGGATCAGCATCACGCGCGGCGCATTCATGGGCCAGATCTTCGCAGGGAGTGGACGTGCTGTCCATCCGTCAGGGCACTGCTTGACATTCGCGGGGAGTGCGCTCTACTGCGCGTCTTCCTCGGATCCAAAGGCGAAATGACGGCGTGATGCCGTTTGGGGGTTTTGCTTGATGCGCACCGCGATTCTCTTCCTGTTCTTGTTCCCTGCCCTGCTCTGCGAGCTGCATGCGGAGACTGGCAAGCCACTCCAGCAACTGGTCCCACGGGACAGCCTGGCGCTGATCGAAATCCCGGACATAAGCAAGGTTCGCAGCGAGTTCGACAAGTCCGATTTCGGCAAGCTGCTGGCGGAAACACAGCTCGAGGCACTATTCGGCCAGATGCTCGAGCCGCTCTGGAAAATGCTCGATGAGAAGTTGCAGAAGGAATTCGAGCTGACGCTGAAGCAGCTTCAATCGCTGCTGGCCGGCCAGGTCGGCATCGCCCTGATCGGCGTGGACAAGGAGGCGGACCTGCCGCGATTCCTGTTCAGCATGGAGTTCGGCAAGAACCAGCAGCTGGTGGCGAAGCTGATCCAGAAGTTCGCCAGCGGCGCGCTCGGTGAGATGAAGCTGACCACGCGCACCTACAAGGAGCGCACGATCACCACCGCCAAGGGACGCAGCTCGCTGTCCTGGGTCTTGGCCGACGGGCGCATGCTGATGTCGTTGCACGAGAAGGTCCTCGAGGGTGCGATCGATCGCATCCAGGGCAACGAGCAGACCAGTCTCGACAGCGTCTCGCAGTTCAGCGGACTCTCCGGCAAGGACGCCAAGCCGGTGATGCTGATGCTGGTCAACCTCGCGGCGATCTGGAAGCAACACTGGCAGGACATTCCGGAGGAAGCACAATCGGTCATGACCGTGCTTGGTATCAAGCACTGGCGGGCACTGATTTATCGTCAGGTTGCCGCTGGCGGTCCCTACTTCGAGCAGGTGCGCCTTTTCACCGACAAGCCGGACGAGGGCCTGATCGGTGTGCTGGCGCCGACTGCGCTGGAGGGCAAGACGGCCAGTCCGCTGAGCGGTCGGCGTGTGGCCCATGGCGCGGGGCGCTTCGATTTGCCAGCGATCTACAAGCTGGTGCAGCAGGTGGTCAAGACGGTCGATCGCGAGGCCTACGCCGAGGTGTGGAAGTCGATTGGCGAGTTCGAGACGAAAGCCGGTTTCAAGATCGATACATTGCTCGAGAGCATCGGCAAGCAGTACGAGAACTACTCGCAACTGCCGAAGGCGGGCCTGGTGCCGCAGACGGTGACGCGCTTGTGGCTCGCGGACCAAAAGACCTTCTTCTCCGGGATCCAGGCGCTGGCCAAGCTGGGAGGTTTCGAGCTGGTGACCGCGCAGGTCAAGGGGCGCACGGTGCACCACTGGCGCACCCCGCTGGGTAAGCTGGGGCGCGACAATCCGCTGGAGAAGCTGGATGCAGGGCCGGAAGCCCTGCTCTACTTCTTGCCCGGCTTCTTGCCGAGCCACTTCTACTTCGACGACAGTGGTGTGGTCTTCTCCGACATGCACCAGAACCTGGTCGAGTTCATCGAGGGTGGCTACG
>CAZMLI010000085.1:0-8697 GCA_964566865.1 uncultured Planctomycetota bacterium | reverse complement strand
GTGGTCTTCTCCGACATGCACCAGAACCTGGTCGAGTTCATCGAGGGTGGCTACGGCAACGGCTGGCGCACGGATCAGCCGCTGGGCAAGGGCACCGTGACGATCGGTGCGACCCACGGCGGCAAGCTGTTCGCCGGTTTCTACGGCAGCATCATGCCGCTCTTCGGCAGCATCGAGGGCTTGTTGCGCGGTGCGGGCGTGAACTTCGACGTGCGCAAGCTGCCGCGCCCGCAGGCCTTCATGCGGCCGAGCGCCTCGAGCAGCTGGGGGCTGATCCGGGGCGAGAAGCAGATCACCTTCTACACCCGCGGCATGTTTGGCGGCGGAGGGTCCGGCATATTTGTCGGTGGCATTGCGGCCGCCATGCTGCTGCCCGTGCTGAACAAGGTCAAGGAGAAGGCCAACAGATCCAACTGCAAGAGCAACCTGAAGCAGCTCGGTCTGGGGCTGATCCTCTATCGTGACAGTCAGGGCAAGGGCAGCAAGTATCCGCGGCTCGATCGCATGCTCACCGAGTTATACAACGCCGGCACCACGTCCGAGCCGGAGCTGTTCGCCTGCCCGAGCAGCGGGCGCGAGGTGACGGAGGAGCAGCTCAAGGCGCATGACCACAATGCGCTGAGCTACGTCTCGACGCCGTTTCCGATTCGCACCGTGCGCGGCGCGTCCGCGCGTCCCATCGTCTGGGATCGCAAGGGCAACCACCAGGGCAAGCGCGTCGTGCTCTTTCTGGACTTACACGTCGAAGAGGTCGACGAGGCCAGATTTCAGCGGATGATGGTCACGCTCGCGGCGCAGGAGAAGAAGCTCAAGGCGCAGGGTTTGAAACCGTATCACGTTCAGGTCGAACGCACCTGGAAGGATACGCTTGAGACCCTGCGCAAGCAGGCCGTCGCGCCGAGCGCGGAGGTGGCCAAGCAGATCGTGGTGCTGCTGGAGCAGCTCGACGATAGCAGCTGGGCCAGGCGTCGGTCCGCCTCGCGCGAGCTGAGCAAGCTGGGCGCCGTGGCGATCAAGGCCCTGCTGGAGCGCCACGCGAAGCCGCGCTCACTGGAGCAGAAAAACCTGATCAAGCAGATCTTGTTGAAGCTGAGTCAGAAGTAGCTGGCGTCAGACCGCTTGCACCGCGGCCCGGATGTCTGCTAGACAGGCATCGAGTCGGTCGCGGTGCGTGCGGAAGCAGAGCACGCAGATCCGGATGACGAACATCTCGCCGAGCAGGGTGCCGGTGAGCAGGACGCGTTGGCAGGCGTTGATCCGGTCCAGCAGCGCATGGTTGAGGGTGTCGAGGTCGGCGCCCTCGCGCACCAGGCGGAAGGCGACGATGCTCAGCTGCGGCGGGGCGACGATCTGGATGCCGTCGATCTCTCGCAGCTCGGCGCAGGCCTGCTGCGCCAGATCCAGCTTCTCGTCGAGGGCGCGGATGAACGGCCCGCTGCCGTGCAGCTTCAGCGGCAGCCAGATGCGCAGGCCGCGGAAGTCGCGAGTCAACTCGGGGGAGATCTCGCAGAAGTCGATGCGCTCGCGGTCGGCCTGCAAGGGTGGCATGTAGTCGGCGGTGGCGCTGTGCGTGCGGTGCAGCGCAGCGCCGTCGCGGGCGAGCAGGCAACCGGTGCCGAAGGGCAGGAACAGTCCCTTGTGTGGGTCTAGCGTGATCGTATCGGCGCGCTCGATCCCGGCCAGGGCTTGCTTACCGCGCTCGGTCAGCAGGAAGAATCCGCCGTAGGCCGCGTCCAGGTGCAGCCAGAGCGACTCGGCCTCGGCGATGTCGGCCAGCTGCTGCAGATCGTCGACCGCGCCGGTATTGGTCGTGCCGGCATTGCCCATCACGAAGAATGGCTGCCAGCCCTCGGTGCGATCGGCGGCGATGCGCGCGCGCAGGGCGTCGGGCCGGATGCGGAACTCTGCGTCCGAGGCAATCACGCGCACGTTTTCAGCCGGGAAGCCAGCCAGCCGCGCCGCCTTGTGCAGGGAGTGGTGGCTCTGGTCGGAGACGTAGAGCGTGCCGCGCAGAAAGTCGGTCGGCAGGCGCTCGGTGCGGGCGGTGACCAGCGCCGAGAAGGTGGCCAGCGATCCGCCGCTGGTCAGGAAGCCGACCGCCGAGTCAGGGTAGCCGACCATCTCGCAGAACCAGCGGATGACGTTGAGCTCGAGCTGGACCAGGCCGGGTGCGGCCAGCCAGACGCCGGTGTAGCGGTTGATCGTGTCCGCGATCAGGTCGGCGACCGCGGCAGCGAAGATGCCTCCGCCAGGCACGTAGGCCAGATAGCCCGGTCCGGCGGTGTTGAAGCTGTGCGGCAGCGCGCGGTCGAAGAGGGTCTCGAAGATCTGCTCCAGCGGCTGCCCGCTGCCCGGCAGCGGCTCGACCAGCGAGCGGGCCACGGCGGCCCCGTCGCTCTCGTAGGAGGCGGGCAGCGTCTCGAGGCTGGCGACGTGCGCGGTCAAGCGGACCATCGCCTGCTCGACGAGATCGCGCATCTGGTCGAGCGAGAGTTCCAGTTCGTGGGCTGACAATTCGCAGGGAATGATAGGGTCTGTGGATCGAACCTGCAATCAGCGTTCTGACACCCGTCGGCCCAGGGGCGGCGGCGCACCTCGAGGCCGCGCTCGAGAGCCTGGCGCTCCAGCAAGGCCCGGCCTTCGAGGTGTTGCTGGTCGACGACCGCACCGACCCGGCCTCGCGCGAGATCCTGCGCGCCTGCTGCGCGAGGGACCCGCGGTTCCGTTTGCTGCCGGCTGTGGGGGACGGCCTGGTCGCGGCGCTGAACACCGGGCTGGCCGAGGTTCGCGCGCCGCTGGTGGCCCGCTTCGACGCGGACGACCTGGCCTATCCCGGGCGTCTGGCGGCGCAGGTCGCCGTCTTGCAAGACGAGCCACAGGTGGCGCTGGTCGGCTGTCGGGTCCGCCTATTGCCGGGGCCAGACGGCAGTCCGGGCTACCAGCGTTTTGTCGACTGGCAGAATGCGCTGCTCGACGATGTCGAGATCCGTCACGCCCGCTTTGCTGAGTGTCCGATCGCCCACCCGACCTTCGCCTTTCGCACCGGGCAAGTTCGCGAGCTGGGCGGCTACACCCAGCGCGACTGGCCGGAGGACCTGGACCTGCTCTGCCGCCTGGCCGAGAGCGGGATGCGGCTGGTCAAGCTGCCCGAGGTGCTGCACGACTGGCGCGACCGGCCCGAACGCCTCTCGCGGGTCGATCCGCGCTATGGTCGCGAGGCGTTCTTGCAGTTGAAAGCCCACTACCTGGCGCGGGCGCTGCCGGCGCTGTGCCGGGGGCGCCGCGTGCTGGTCTGGGGCGCGGGGCGAGTGGGAGGACGGCTGGGACGCTACCTGCTCGAAGCGGGGGTCTGTCTCGACGGCTTCATCGATATCGACCCGGCCAAGATCGGCAGCACGCGTCACGGTCTGCCGATCCTCGATGGCCGGGCCGAGGCCGATCCGAGCGCGCTGCGCGAGGCCTACATCCTGGCAGCGGTCGGCGGGGATGGCGGGCGTGTGCTGGCGGCGGAGCTGCTGCGGCGAGAACTCTGCTGGCTGCCGCTGGCCGGACCTTGAACTTCAGTCCCTGCGCAGCGCGCGGCGGACCAGATCCTTGTCGAAGTAGTTGATCGACATGCCCGCGTCGAGCACGATGCCCTGGGCATTGATCCCGCTCGAGCGCTCGCTGAGCAGGAAGGCGGCGACGTTGGCTGCTTCCTCGGTGGCCAGCGCGCGCTTGCGCAGCGTGGCCTGCTCGGCGAAGAGGTAGGAGTCGACGTAGCCCGGGATGCCGGCCGAGGCGGAGGTCTTGAGCAAGCCGGGGCAGACCGCGTTGAAGCGCACCTCGCTGAAGCTGCTGAAGGACTTGGCCAGGAAGGCCAGCGTCGAATCGAGCGCCGCCTTGATCGGTCCCATGTAGCCGTAGTTCTCGGCCGCCATCCGGGTGGTCGAGATCGAGATGCTGATCACCGAGGCCGTGGCTGCGAAGGCATCCTTGAACGCGTTGCTCAGCGCGATCAGCGAATAGCAGGAGATGTCGACCGCCTCGAGAAAGTCCTGGCGGGGAGTCTCGTGGAACGGCCGCCAGCCTTCGGAGTAGCTGGCGAAGGCGATCGAATGGACCAGGCCGTGCAGGACCGGGTGGCGTTCGCTGACGGCCGCGGCCAGCGCATCGATCTGCGCCTGGTCGGCCACATCGCAGATGTGGACCTCCCGGTCCGGCAGCAATTTGGCCATCTGCGCCTTGCGCGCCTCGGAGCGGACGGCGTAGACCACCTCGGCGCCGGCCTCGCTCAGCACGCGACCGATGTGAAAGGCCACGCTCTTCTTGTTCGCCACCCCGCAGACGAGGAAGGTCTTGCCTTCCAGGCCGAGGAAGCTCATTCCTCGATCAGTGCGCAGGAGAAGGTGACGCGGACAGCCTCGGTGCCGTCGACCAGCGCCCGGCCCTTGAAGCGGTAGAGGTTCTTCAGTCGATCGACGAACTCGACCTCGAGGTCGACCGTCTCGCCCGGATTGACCGGCCGGCGGAACTTGGCGTCCTTGATCCGGGTCAGCACCGGCATCGGCTCGCCCGGGATCTCCTCGGGCGGCAGCGTGCGGCCCATCAGCAGGGCACCGGCCTGAAAGATGCTCTCGAGCACCAGCACGCCGGGCGTGATCGGGCGGTGGGGGTAGTGCCCCTTGAAGAATTCCTCGTCCACCCGCATCGTGCGCCGGGCGAGGATCTTGCCTTGTTCGATCTCGACGATCTCGTCGACGAACAGGAAGGGTGGTCGGTGGGGCAGTGTGTCCAGAATCACCTGCTGGACCACTGGCTCGTCGCTTGCCATCGTTACAGCCCTCCTGTGACTTCGAGTACCGTTCCATTGATGTAGGCCGCCTCGCGCGAGGCGAGAAACAGCACGCTGGCCGCCACCTCGGCGGGCGTGCCGAAACGCTTCAGCGGCACCTGGTTGGCGTAGGTCTTCTTCTGCTCGTCCGACAGGTCAGCCAGCAACTCCGTATCGATGAATCCTGGTGAGACACAGTTGACGGTGATGCCGCGCGAGCCGATCTCCTTGGACAGCGAGCGGGTCAGCGCCACCTGGCCCGCCTTGGAGGCTGCGTAGTTGGTCTGCCCCGGGAAGCCGAGCTTGCCCGAGGGCGAGGTGATGTTGATGATGCGGCCGTAGCGCTTGCGCATCATCATCAGCACGCCGAACTTGCACATCGAATAGGTCCCGCCGAGGTTGACGTCCAGCACCTGCTGCCAGTTGGCCTGCGACATCATCGCCAGCACGCCGTCCTTGCGGATGCCCGCGTTGTTGACCAGCACGTCGAGTTGCTCGTGGCGCTCGCGCAGTTCGCCGAAGAAGCGCTCGACCGCCGCGTAGTCGGAGACGTCGAAGCGGCTCGTCTCCAGACGGTCGGCGTGTGCGGCCTGGGTCTCGGCGAATTCTTCGGCGGCTTCGGTATTGCCCGAGTAGGTCGCGATGACCCGCGCTCCGGCCTCGAGGAAAGCCACGCTGATCGCGCGCCCGATACCGCGCGTGCCGCCCGTGACGAGCGCGGTTTGATCGTTGAAATCGAGGGTGATCGGTGGCAACTTAGACGCCCTTTCATGACTTACGACTATGACGTGGTGATCATCGGGGCCGGTATGTCCGGCCTGGCGGCCGGCATTCGCCTGGCCCATTTCGACAAGCGGGTCTGTGTGCTGGACCGGCACTACCTCTGGGGCGGTCTCAACTCCTTTTATCGCCTCGGGGGTTACCGGTTCGACGTTGGCCTGCACGCGATGACCAACTACGTCCTGCCGGAAAAACGTTCCGCGCCGTTGATGCGGCTGCTGCGCCAGCTGCGCTTCCGTCACGAGGAATTCGCGCTGACGCCACAGCGGATGTCGCGGGTGATGTTTCCCGGGCGAACCCTCCACTTCAATAACGACTTCGCGCTGTTTGTCCAGGAAGTTGCAGACAACTTTCCAGGCCAGATCGACGGCTTCAACCGGCTGGTGGCCCATATCGAGTCCTATCAGGCGCTGGATCTGGATGCGGCGCCGGTCTCTGCGCGCAAGGTGCTCGAGCAGTTTCTGGACGACCCGCTGCTGATCGAGATGCTCTTCTGCCCGCTGATGTTCTATGGCAGCGCTGACGAGAACGACATGCAGTTCGGCCAGTTCGTGGTGATGTTTCAGAGCATCTTCCTCGAGGGCTTCGCCCGGCCGTTTCGCGGGGTCCGGCACATTCTGGAGCTTATCACGGCGCGCTACAAGAAGCTCGGCGGACAGCTGCGGATGAAGACCGGCGTCAAGCGGCTGCAGGTCGATGGCGACCGCGTCGTGGCGCTCGAGCTCGACAGCGGCGAGCAGATCACCGCCCGCCGGGTGATCTCCTCGGCCGGGCTGGTCGAGACCTTGCGGCTGTGCTCGGACTGGAGCGAGGACGGCAGACCGCAGCCCGCGGTGGGGCAGCTGACCTTTGTCGAGTCGATCTCGGTTCTCGACTGTCAGCCGGCCGAGCTGGGGTACGATACGACGATCACCTTCTTCAATAATAGCCCGACGTTTCACTACGAACGCTCGACCGAGCCGCTCGACGTGCGCAGCGGCGTGATCTGCAGCCCGAACAACTTCCTCTACGACGAGCCGTTGCCCGACGCGCTGATGCGGGTCACCTCGATCGCCAATTACGACCACTGGACCGGCTTCGACGACGAAGCGGACTACCAGGCGAGCAAGCAGGCCTGGTACGAAAAGAGCCTGGCGCAGGCGGTCCAGTATTCGGTCGACTTCCGCGAGCATGTGACCTTCACCGATGTGTTCACGCCGCGCACGATCCAGAAGTTCACCGGCCACCTGCGCGGCGCGGTCTATGGGTCGCCGGACAAGGTCAAGACGGGCCAGACGCACCTGGACAACCTGTTCATCTGCGGCACCGACCAGGGTTTTCTGGGCATCATCGGTGCGATGCTGAGCGGGATCACCATCGCCAACCTGCATGTCTTGAGGGCTGACTGATGCCGGTCGGACCCAAGCCGCGCAACAAGGACTGGCTGGAGGGCATCGCCGCGCGTTACGACGCGATCGTGATCGGCAGCGGCCTGGCGGGCATGACCTCGGCCAACATGCTGGCGCGCCAGGGCCACACGGTGCTGTTGCTCGAGCAGCACTACAACTACGGCGGCATGGCGACCTGGTTCAAGCGCAAGGGCGGCCACATCTTCGACATCTCGCTGCACGGCTTCCCGATCGGGATGCGCAAGACCTGTCGCAAGTACTGGACCAAGGAGATCGCCGACGGCATCGTGCAGCTCAAGGGCATTCGATTCGACAACCCGCAGTTCTCGCTCTGGACCACCTTCGACCGGGTCGACTTCACCCGGATCCTCGTCGAGCAGATGCAGGTCGAGCGCTCCGCGATCGACGGTTTCTTCGACGCCGCGCGGCAGATGAACTTCTTCGACGATCAGACGATGACCACCCGGGAGCTGTTCGAGCAGTTTTTTCCGGGACGCAACGACGTCGTGCGCTTGCTGATGGAGCCGATCACCTACGCCAACGGCTCGACGCTCGACGACCCCGCGATCACCTACGGGATCGTCTTCTCCAACTTCATGAGCAAGGGTGTCTATACCTTCAAGGGCGGCACCGATGTGCTGATCAAGATGATGAAGGCGGAGCTGGCCCGCAATGGCGTCGAGGTGCGTAACCACGCGCTGGTCGAGCGCATCCTGGTCGAGGGCGGGCGTGTGCGTGGCGTGCTGGCCAACGACCGTGAGATCCAGGCCGATTGCGTCGTCTCGAATGCCGGCATCATCAATACCGTGCAAAAGCTGGTCGAGCCGCAGCACTTCGACGAGCAGTTCCTCGGCGCTGCCCGGGCCGTCAGGCGCAACAACTCGAGCTGCCAGGTCTATCTCGGCATCAAGAAGGGCGAGTCGGTCGACTACATCGGCGACCTGTTCTTCACCTCGGTCTCGCCGACCTACGAGGCCGAGCAGCTGCTCAGCTTCGTGCCCAGCAGCCGCACCTTCTCGCTCTACTACCCCGATACACGGCCGGGGCTGGATCGCTATACGATCGTCTCGTCGACCAACGCGCACTACCAGGACTGGAGCGAGTTCAGCGACGAAGAATACGAGATCGAAAAGCAAAAGCTGATCGACGGCACCCTCGCCGCACTCGAGGGCTACCTGCCAGGCGTGACCGAGAAGATCGACCACTTCGAAGCGGCCACCCCGCGCACCTTCAAGCACTACACGCGTCACATCGGCGGCGCCTCGTTCGGCACCAAGTTCGAGGGGCTGCAGGTCAGCTTCGACCTGCCCAAGCAGATCGAAGGTCTGTTCCACGCCGGCAGCGTCGGCATCATCATGTCCGGCTGGCTGGGCGCGGCCAACTACGGCGTGATCGTGGCCAACAAGGCCGACTCGTACCTGACCGCCGTCAAGCGGTGAGACGGGTCCACCTCTTCGGCGCCTCGGGGTCCGGCACGACGACCCTCGGCGCCGCGCTGGCCGTGCGACTGGGCGTGCCGCACCTCGACACCGACAGCTACTTCTGGCTACCGACCGATCCGCCCTTCAGCGAAATGCGTGATCTTGGCGAGCGACAGGCGATGCTGCGCGCGGACGTCGCGATGGATAAAGGCTGGGTGCTCTCCGGCTCGCTCTGCGGCTGGGGCGACCCCGTCATCACCCGGTTCGAGCTGGCCGTCTTCGTCTGGGTCCCGCC
>CAZMLI010000084.1:0-13967 GCA_964566865.1 uncultured Planctomycetota bacterium | reverse complement strand
AACTCAGGTTGGCCGCGAACTGATTGACGTCCATCCCGCGGGACAGGTAGTACTCGACGTAGGTGAAGCCGTTGGCCAGGGTGAAGGCCAGCTGATGGATCGGGTTGGCGCCGGCCTCGGCGATGTGATAACCGCTGATCGAGACGCTGTAGAAGTTGCGCACGTTGCGGTCGATGAAGTACTGCTGCACGTCGCCCATCATCCGCAGTGCGAATTGCGTCGAGAAGATGCAGGTGTTCTGTCCCTGGTCTTCCTTGAGGATGTCGGCCTGCACCGTGCCGCGAACCTGGCTCAGTGCCTGGGCCTTGACCTGCTGGTACTCGTCGTCATCGAGCAACTGGCGCACGTCGGCCCAGGTCGCCCCGCGCAGGTTGTCGGGCTGAAAGACCTGTTCGTCGCTGATCTCCAGCCGGCCCTGCTGCTTGAGGAATTTTCGCGTTTGCTGGCGGATCGCGGTGTTGAAGAAGAAGGCCAGCACCGTCGGCGCCGGGCCGTTGATCGTCATCGAGACGGAGGTCTTCGGGTCGCACAGATCGAAGCCGGCATACAGCCGCTCGGCCTCCTCGACGGTGAAGATCGCCACGCCGCTCTCGCCGATCTTGCCGTAGATGTCCGGCTGGTAATCCGGATCCTCGCCATACAGCGTGATCGAATCGAAGGCGGTCGAGAGTCGCTTGGTCGGCTGGTCGGCCGCCAGCAGGTGAAAGCGCGCGTTGGTTCGCTCCGCCGGGCCTTCGCCGGCAAACATCCGCGCGGGGTCCTCCGCCTGGCGCTTGAACGGGAAGACGCCGCTGGTGAAGGGGAACTCGCCGGGCACGTTCTCCAGCAAGCGCCAGCGCAGCAGGTCGCTCTTGCTGCGGTAAGACGGCCGAGCGACCTTGTGCAGCCGCGACTGCGAGAGCGTCTCGCGGTAGTTCTGCACCTCGATCCGTCGGTTGCGCACCTCGTAGCTGAACACCTCGCCGTCATATTGCGCGGCCCAGTCGTCCCAGCCGCGCAGCATCTCGGCGCAGCGCGGGGCCAGCCGTTCGAGCGTCGCATTGTAAGACTGCATCAGCTCGGCCTGGGCCGGCGTCGCGGCCGCTGACTGTGCCTCGCTATAGGTCGCCCAGTCGGGATTCGTTGGCCCGCAGAGCAGCCCGAGCACCCGCTGCAGTGACTCGAGGTCGGCCGCCAGTTCGGCCTGGTCGTCGGCTGCTGCGCGGTAGTCCCGGCAGATCTCGCTGATCTGGCTCAGGTAGCGCTCCCGGCCGGGCGGAATGATCGTGGCCAGCGCTTCGGTACAGCGCGTCTGGTCCGCCGGATAGCTGCTCTGCCAGCCCAACTTGAAGCGCTCGTCGAGCTTGGCGATCAGGTGGCCGTAGAGTGCGCCCACGCCCTTGTCGTTGAAGTGGGCCGCGTTGGTGCCGAAGATCGGCAGCGTCTCGGGGGCCACATCGAACAGCTTGTTATTGCGCTGATACTGCTTGCGCACCTCGCGCAGGGCATCCTCGCTGCCGCGCCGGCTGAACTTGTTGATCGTCACCAGGTCGGCGTAGTCCAGCATCTCGATCTTCTCGAGCTGGCTCGGGGCGCCATACTCGGCCGTCATCACGTAGATCGAGAGGTCCACCAGTTCGGTGATCTGGCTGTCGCCCTGGCCGATGCCAGCGGTCTCGACGAAGATCAGGTCGAAGTCGTCTGCGCGCACGGCGCGCAGCACCTCGCTGAGCTGGGCGGAGACTTCCTGGCGCGATCCGCGGGTGGCCAGCGAGCGCAGGTAGACCCGGGCGTTGTTCAGGCTGTTGAAGCGGATGCGGTCGCCGAGCAGCGCGCCACCGGTGCGCCGCTTGGTCGGGTCGACACAGATCACCGCCGCCCGCTTGTCCGGGAAATCGCTGACGAAGCGCCGGACCAGCTCATCGGTCAGGCTGCTCTTGCCGGCGCCGCCCGTGCCGGTCAGCCCGACGATCGGGGTCTTCTTGTCTGATTCCGGCGATGTCGCGCCGTTGTTCTCGATGCGCGTGATCTGCCGAGCCAGCGGCAATGTCTGCCCGTTGGTACTCTGCAGCTCTGCCAGGTCGAAATCGCAGGTCTGGACGACCAGGTCGATCATGCCCTGCAACCCCAGCGTGCGGCCGTCGTCAGGGGAGAAGATGCGGTCGATGCCGAGGTCGTGCAATTGCTTGATCTCTCGCGGGACGATCACGCCGCCGCCGCCGCCGAAGATACGCACGTGCTTGGCGCCCCGCGCGTCGAGCATCTCACGGAGATACTTGAACGTCTCCATGTGGCCGCCCTGGTAGCTGGTGAGGGCCACGCCCTGCGCGTCTTCCTGGAGGATCGCGTTGACGATCGTCTCCACGCTCCGGTTGTGGCCCAGGTGGATCACCTCGACGCCAGAGGACTGCAGGATGCGGCGCATGATGTTGATCGTCGCGTCGTGCCCGTCGAAGAGCGACGTGGCGGTGACGATTCGCACCGGATTCTGGGTTTGCGCGTCCATGAATCGATTATCACATGGACCCGCCTGCTCGCAAGGGTTGCGCCGCGGGTGCGGATCGACTATTCAGGGTGCTCAGGAGGAGCATGATCATGAGAATTGCCGCCATCATCGTCGGCTTGCTGCTGGCCACGGTCGCGCAGGCTGGTGGACCGCTGGAGTTCAAGGAGCTCAACGGCAACCCGTCGAAGTACTCGGGTAAGCAGGTGACGTTCCGCTTCAGCTTCACGCGAATACAGCCTTCGGTCAACAAGGTGCTCGCGCGCCGGGGCATCAAGGACAGCAACTACGTCGAGATCCAGACCGCCTGGCGACCGGCGTCGCAGACCGGCCTGATCTTGCTGGTCAGCCAGAAGAAGGGGGCGCTGATCAAGGCGCTACGCGATACCAAGCGCCGCAGCGCACTCTATCTGAGCGGCTCGGTGCGGCACCTGACCGGCGACCAGGGCGCCCGCTGGTACTACGTCGACGTGACCGGGATGACGCCGGTCAAGAAGAAGAGCGAAAAGAAGCCGGCGGAGACCAAGAAGTCGGGTTCGAAGAAGGCCACGGCGGTCAGCTTGAAGGCGCTGCTGGCCAGTCCGGCCAAGTATGTCGGCAAGAAGATCAAGCTCAGCGCGGTCTATCTCGGTGAGCCAAAGGAGATCAAGCCACTGGTCGCCCGGCTGACCAAGCTGGACCCCCAGAAGCAGTTGATCATGGGTCTGGCCAAGCGCACGGTCGCCATCATCCGCAAGACGGACAAGAAGAGCCGCAAGACGCTGAAGGGCATGACCAAGGGGCAGTCGTTCGAGCTGGAGGGCACGTTCAAGCAGATCGGCAAGGGACGCCGGGTCCTGCGCATGCTGCTGGTGACGCGGGTCAAGGCTGGGCCGAAGAAGAAATAGGGAGTCCCTCCCCCGCCGGCAAGGTACGACCGTAGGGCGGGGGACAAGCCCCCGCCCTACGGGGCTGCGCGGCTCAATCGGGGGGCGCTACTTCGCCTCGGCCCAGCTACCGCCGACGCCAATATCCACCTTCAGCGGCACCTTCAGCGGCACGACCTGTTCCATCCGGTCGCGCACGATCTCGATCGTCTGTGCTTCTTCTTCGGGGGTGGCCTCGAAGATCAGCTCGTCGTGTACCTGCAGGACCATGCTGGAGCTCAGCCCCGCCGCCTCGAACGTCGCGGGGATCTGCAGCATGACGAGCTTGCAGATGTCGGCTGCCGAGCCCTGGATCGGGGTGTTGGCGGCGATGCGTTCTCCCGCCTGGCGGATCATGAAGCTGTTGCTGGACAGCTCCGGAATGTAGCGGCGACGGCCGAAGAGGGTGGTGACGTAGCCGCACTCCAGTGAATCGGCGATCGTCTGGTCGAGCCATTGACGGACGCCCGCGTAGGCTTCGAAGTAGGCCTCGATGTAGCCCTTGGCCTCCTTGCGCGGGATGCCGAGGCTCTGGCCCAGGGCGGTCGCGCCCTGGCCGTAGATCGTGGCGAAGTTGACGGTCTTGCCGATGCCGCGCTGTGCCCGCGTGACCGCCTCGGGCGCGCAGTCGAAGATCTGGCCCGCCGTGCGGCTATGGATGTCCAGGTCCTGGCTGAAGGCTTCGACCAGCAGCGCGTCGTCCGAGAAGTGTGCGAGCAGGCGCAGCTCGATCTGGCTCCAGTCGGCGCAGATCAGCCGGCGGCCCTGTGCCGGGATGAAGGCCTCGCGGATGCGGTTGCCCTCGGGCGTCTTGACCGGCGTGCGCTGCAGGTCGGGATCGGTCGTGATCAGCCGGCCGGTGACGCCGACGGTCTGCTGAAAGGTGGCGTGAATCCGGTGTGTCTTGGGGTCGGCGGCGGCCTGCAGCACGTCGGTGTAGGTATTGATCAGCTTGGCCAGCTTGCGGTGTTCCAGCAGATGTTGCGCGATCTCGTGCATTGGCGCGAGACGCTCGAGCACCTCCATGTTGGTCGAGTAGCCGGTCTTGGTCTTCTTGATCACCGGCAGCTCGAGTTCCTCGAACAGCACGCTGCTGAGCTGCTTGGTCGAGGCGATGTTGAACTCGCGTCCCGCCAGCTGGTGGATCTTCTGCTCCAGCTGTCGCAGGCGACCGCCAAACTCCTCGCCCATCTGCTTCAGGTTCTGCGGGTCGACCTGGATCCCCTGCAGCTCCATCCGGCCCAGGACCCAGGACAGCGGCAAGTCGTGTTCGTGTAGCTGCCTGGTCTGGCCCTGGTTCTCGAGCCGCTGCTCGACCTCGGGCCAGAGGCTGATCAGCGCGTCCGCCAGATGGCAGGCGTAGTCGGCCAGTTCGTCGACCGCCAGCTCGCTGAACTGCTTGCGTTTCTTGCCGGCCCCGAGCAGCGTCTTTTCGGCTCGCAGCGGACGTTGCAGATATTCCTTGCTGCACTGATCCAGTCGGTGGGGGATCAGCTTGGCCGGGTCGACCAGGAAGGAGGCCAGCATCGTATCGCCGACCACGCCGGCCAGGCTGATCTGCGCGCGCTGCAGCACGATCCACAGCTCCTTGGCGTTGTGGCTCACCTTGGGCCGCGCGGGATCTGACAGGTAGGGGGCCAGGATCCCCAGCAGCTCGGGGTCGGCCGGGACGTAAGCGGCCTGGCCCGGTCGAGGCGCCAGCACGATGCCGACCAGCGGGCCACTGACCGGAGAGGGCGAGTCGAACACCGGCAACACCGCGACCGGCTCATCGCCGCAGTCGGCGAGCAGCGCCTCGAGCGCCTGCGCGCTGTCGCAGACCGCATAATCCGTCGGCGCCTCGGGGCGGCCGACATCAGACAGGGCCTCCTCCGACAGCAGCGAGTAAAACTGCAGCTCCTTGAACAGCTCGTTGAGCGAGGCCGGGTCGGGCGGGGTCAGCGTCAGCGAGGTGATCGGCTGAGCCAGCGGCACCTGCAGGTCGATCGTCGCCAGCTCCTGACACAGTCGGGCCAGCTCGACATGTTGCTCCAGGGAGCTGCGCTGGCGGCCCTTCAACTGCTCCAGCTCGGCCAGGATGCCGTCGAGTGAGCCGTATTTGGCCAGCAGACCCGCGGCGCCCTTCTGACCGATGCCCGGCACGCCTGGGATGTTGTCGGCCTTGTCCCCGACCAGGGCGAGCAGGTCGACCATCTGGTGTGGGTGCACGCCCCACTTCTTGAAGACCAGCTCGGGGTCGTAGGTCACGTCACGCAAGGTGTCGAGCATGCGCACCTGCTCGCTGATCAGCTGGGCGAAGTCCTTGTCTCCGGAGATGATGATCACCTCCATCCCGGCCTCGGTCGCCTCGCGCGCCAGCGTGCCGATCACGTCGTCCGCTTCATAGCCCTCGGCCCGCAACATCGGGAAGTTGTGTGCGGCCACCAGCCGGTCGATCCAGGGCAACTGCTCCCGCAGTTCATCCGGCATGGGCGGCCGATTCGCCTTGTATTGCGGGTACTTCTCGTGCCGGAAGATCTTCTGCGGTCCGTCGAAGACCACCGCGCCGTAGGTCGGTTGCCGGCCGGACATCAGCTTGCGAAACATCGTCGCGAAGCCGTAAATCGCGTTGGTGTGCAGGCCGCTGGCGGTGGTCAGGTTGCCGGGCAAGGCGAAGTAGGCCCGGTAGATCAGCGAGCTGCCATCGACCAGGATCACACGCTTGCGGGCGGCCATTGTCAGCTAGATGCTGTCGTCGAAGGTGAACTCGAAATCGCCGGCGCCCTTGAGCTCGACGCGCAGCACCACGCGGTGCTTGCCGGGCTTGAGGGTCCGGTCCGCGATGCGCACCTCGATCGGCGTCTTCTGCACGAACTTGAAATAGTTCTCCGGTGACAGTTCGCTGGCCTTCATCGACTGATCGCCGTTGCTGAAGCTGACCGACTCGACGGGGATCTCCTCGCCGTCGATCAGCATTGGCTTGCCGCCGATGATCAGGTCGAACATGAACGGATTGATCATGCTGAACTGGCAGCCGGTGTCGTTATTGCTCAAGGAGCGTTTCTGATACAGCTTCTTCAGCATGAAATTGGGTATCTTCATCGGGCCGTCCTGAGTTGGTAACGTCGTCCGGGCAGTTCACGGATCTGCCCGGTGATTGCCAGCAAGGCCAGCGCCGCCATCGCGCGCGGGGCGGGCAGGCCGGCGCGCCGGGTGATCTCCGCCAGCGAGGCAGGGTCGGTGGTCAGTGACGCGAGCAGCTTGCGCTGCACAGGATCGGCCTCCTCCGCGCTCTGCACTGGCAGGCTGGGCGCTTCGAGCAACCCGGGCACGGCGTCCAGAATGTCTTCCAGCGAGGTGACCAGCTTCGCGCCATCCTGGATCAGCGCGTGCGGTCCGCGCGAACCGGGCGCCTGTATCGGGCCGGGGACGGCCAGCACCTCGCGGTTCAGTTCCATCGCCTGGCGGGCAGTGATCAGCGATCCGCTGCGCAGCGCGCACTCGACCACCAGCGTGCCGAGCGAGAGCCCGGCGATCAGCCGATTGCGTCGTGGAAAGTGGCCCGGCCTGGGCGGCATGCCGAGCGGGAACTCGGAGATCAGCGCGCCACCGCGTTCGATGATCCGTTGCGCCAGACCTGCATGTTCGGCGGGGTAGATCCGGTCGACGCCGCAGCCGAAGACCGCGACCGTCTGACCGCCGGCCGAGATCGCGCCGAGGTGCGCCGCGGCGTCGATGCCGAGGGCCATGCCGCTGGCGACGACGACGCCCAGCGCGCCGAGCAGGTAGGCCAGTCGCTCGGCCTGGGCGCGTCCGTAGCCCGAGGTGCGTCGCGACCCGACGATGGCCAGATAGCGCGCATCGGGGGCCGGCAGACTGCCGCGGCAATAGAGCACGGGTGGGGGATCCGGCATGCGTGTCAGGCCGCGGGGGTAGTCGGGTTCGCCCAGCAGCAACAGACGCACCTCGCCGGCTGCGGCACGTTCGCACTCCGCTGCCGCGAAGCGCTCGCGGCAGAGGCGGTCGAAGGCGCTGGCGATGCGGTTGCCGATGCCCGGGACGCGGGACAGCTGGGCGCCGGTCAGCCCGGTCAACGCCGCGTCCGGATGGCGCGCCAGGACGCGCGCGAGCAACAGCGGTCCCAGGCCCGGAGTGGCGTTGAGCGTGAGCAGGACGCGGCGCCGGTCACTCATGGCTCGGGCGCTTCCGTTGGCGGGTCGGCGGGTGGTGACGGGGGCGTGCCCAGCCCCAGACCCTTGGCCGATCTTCGTTTGCGCAGCTCTTCGCGGAACTGGTTGGCCTTGCGCCACTCCGATCGACCGACCGCCGCGAGGAAGACGATCAGCACCGCAATCAGTCCGACGATCAGTACCAGGAACTGGTCGTGCGCGGGTGATGTGGGCGGGATGCGCTTCACCAGTCGTCGCGCGATCAGGTAGGGCGACTTCTCGCTCTGGCCGCGCCGGCGGGTCGGGTACTGGTAGACCTTCCAGAACGCGCCCTGGGCCTTGACCTCGCTGCGCAGCTTGAGCGTCGGCTTCTCCAGCACGTCGATGGTGAAGATCGTCTGGCGACCGTCGACCAGATAGCAGCGGTAGATCGTCGTCACGCCACTCGGGTTTAGCCGCCGCTGGAACTCCAGCGGAAACTCTTCGACCTTGAGCAGCTGTCCGCTGATCTCGACCAACGTGCCACGCATCTTGTCGCGCTGTACCTGCTCGACGATGTCCCCGACGCTGAAATCGCGCTTGACCTTGTCGGCGATCTGCTCATCGGTCAGGTTGACCAGTTGATGCAACAGGTAGTAGTAGGTGATGTCACGCGTCTGCGTACGATCCTTGATCTGCTCGAGCAGTTCGGGCATCGGCTGGAAGGGCGGCCTGTCCTCGGCCAGGCGCAGTCCGGGGGAGATCAGGTAGGGCGACTTTTGTGGCTTGCCCTTGTCGTCGGTCCAGCTCCAGAGCTTCGCGAACGCGCCGGTCAGGCGAACGGTGTTGCGCTCGAGGAACGGCAAGTAGGCCGGCTTCTCCAGCGTGTCGAAGCACCAGATACCCGAAGCGGTCTGCAGCTTGCCGCGCCAGATCACGGTCATGAAGGCGCGGTTGCTCTTCAGAAACTCATGTTTTCGCACCTCGAGCAGTTTGCCCGTCACGGTCAGGTACTTGCCCCGCAGCTTTTGACGCACAGGAAACTTCGACAGCTCCGCCCGGGTCGGAGTGGGCGCCTTGATCTGATCGGCCTTGAGCTGATCGGGACGGTCGAAGCGGACCTTGCGCATCAGCGCGAAGTAGTAGTAGTCCTCGAGCTGCGCGCCATCGGAGATCCGCGGGATGTAGGCCGAATAGTCCAGCTGGATCTGCTTGCCGATGACAAACGGCAGCAGCCTGGCCTTTTGTTTCTTGTCCAGCACGGTGGCCAGCTTGTAACAGGCCGCGCGCACAATGACCTGCTCGCCCTTGAGCAACCCGTGTACGTTCGCCGTGACCATCTCGAAGTGGATGATCTTGCCTGAAGCCGCCTTCAGCTGACCGACCTCGACCAGTTGCAATCCACTCGGCCGGCCGATGATGCTTTTCGAAACGATGTTGAGCAGCTTGCCGCGGATCTCGACGAAGGCGCCTCGCATGCTGGGCAGCGCCTTGACCAAACCGGTCACCGGCTTGGCGCGTTTCTCGATCTCTTCCAGGCTCAGGCTGGCCACGTGCTCGCGCAGCTTGTCATGCGCCGGTTCGTCTTGATCGTCGATCAGCGTGCCATCCTTGACCAGCGCAAGCAACGCGGTCGGCAGCGGGACCTTGACGGGTGACTTCTTCTTTTTCTTGGCCGGGTCCGGGGCCGCGAGCTTGATCTGTTGCTTGGGCTTCTTTTTCTTCGGCGCCGATCCCTTGAAGTGCATAACGGTGAACAGGCTGCCGACGAGCAGCACCATGAACAGCAGCGGTCGGATGCTCTTGAACACCGTGCTGTCTGTCGCGGGCTCGGACTTCGTATCCTGGGGCCTAGACATGCTCCCTCCTGAAGAAATATCTCAAGCTGATTCTAATCCCATCCGCGGAGGCGGGTCAAACGATCGGGCTGTTGAAATGTCCCTCGCGGGAGGCCGGATCAGCAGGGCAGGAACTGTCAGGTGCGGAGGCTTGCTACGGAAATCGAGTATACGGGGGTTCCTGTGGGGGGTCAAACACTCGGGACAAGAAACGGAAACAGCTCCGACCCTCCCGTCGCCGCGAGTAGCCACTCTCCCCGCCAGCAGAGCTGCGTGATGCTCGTGCCGGGCTGTGCCGCGGCCAGCACCTTGCGGCTGTCCAGGTCGATCAGCGCAAGATGGCCTGCGCGGCTGCCGACGGCGAGGCGCTTCGGATCGGCGCCGAATGCCAGCGCGGTGATCGGCTCGGGCAGTGGTCGGAATTCCATCAGCTTGTGCAGGTCGGGGTAGCGATAGAGCTGCACCGAGCGGTCGCGAAAGCCGCTGACCGCCAGCATCCGTCCATCGGGGCTCCAGGCCACGCAGGAGACGCGGTTGATGAAGCGTTTCAAGCGGTTGGCATGCAGCGGAAAGGCGACCGAGAGCTTGAGTGTCGGCAGCAGTTCCCAGACCCAGACCAGATCGTCGTCGGCGCCGCTGGCTGCGGTGGGTTGCGTCGGGTGTACGGCGACGGTGTTGAAGCGGTGGCGCGGCCCCTGCAGGATCTCGTGTTTGCCCGAGCGGGCATTGAAGACGACCAGTCGCCGATCCTCGCCCATCGAGAGAATGCGCTTGCCGCTGCGTTCCCAGGCGATGCTGAGGGCGGCGAAGTGATGGCCCCAGTGCGTGTAGGTCGGCTCGATCGTCTGGGCCAGTCGCGCGGATCCGGGCTGGCCGGGCATCAGCCAGAGGTAGAGACCGCAGTCCTGACTGCAGGCCGCGATCCAGCGACCGTCGGGCGAGAAGGCCACGTCGTTGATTGGCTTGCCGGCGTCGCCGGCAACGAACAGGCGAACGGGCCCCTCGCCGGGTTGTATGGCGCCATTCTCCGTGCGCGCCGGCATCTGCCAGAGTTCGACGAGGCCCTTGTCCGAGGCGCCGGCGACCCAGCTGGCGCTGGGGTCGATCGAGAGCGCCTTGTATTGCCGCTTCCCTGACAGCGGCGGAGCCGCCTGGAGCAGGCTGTCGTTCAAGAGGCTAGTTCGCGCGTTCGACGAGGTCCAGGATGATCGCCTTCTGGACGTGCAGGCGGTTCTCCGCCTGGTCGAAAACGATCGACTGGGGTCCGTCGATGACCTCGGCGGTCTGTTCCTCGCCGCGCTTGGCGGGCAGGCAATTCATGAAGAGGGCGTCGGGCTTGGCCTGCGCCATCAGCGCGGCGGTGACCTGGAACGGCGAGAGGCTCTCCACGCGTGCGGCGCGACTCTCGGCCGACACATGGTAGCTCATCCAGCTGTCTGTATAGATCACGTCGGCCTCGCTGACCGCCTCGCTGGCGGCGTGCAGCACTTCGACCGCGCTGTTGTCGCCGGCAAATTCCCTCGCGGTCGCGAGTACCTGTGGCTCGGGACAGAACAGCGGGTCGCTCGGGCAACCCACGCTGATCGACAGACCCATCCTGGCGCAGCCGAAGAGCAGCGAGTGGGTCACGTTGTTGTTGGCGTCGCCGAGGTAGGCCAGCTTGAGGCTCGCCAGATCGCCCTTCTTCTCGCGGATGCTCAGCAGGTCGGCGAGGATCTGGCAGGGATGGCTGAAGTTGGTCAGGCCGTTGATCAGCGGAATGCTGCTGTGCGCTGCCAGTTCCAGCAAATGGTCGTGTTCGTAGAGTCGCGCCATCACCACGTCGACGTAGCGCGAGAGCACCGCGCCGGTGTCGCCGAAGGTCTCCTTCTCGCCGAGCGGGCCGTCCGCGATGGAGTAGAAGATGCCGTGGCCGCCCATCTGGGTCATGCCGGTTTCGAAAGAAACGCGCGTGCGCAGCGAGGGCTTCTCGAACAACATCAGCAGCGTCTTGCCGGCCATCGCCTGACGGAATTCTGCCGGTTCGGCCTTGATCCTGGCAGCCAGGTCCAGGATGGCGCTGATGCGGTCGGACGTCCAGTGCTCGCCGTCCAGACTCAGCAAATGGTAGCCGGGGCTGGTTATCGGAGGATCTCCAGATCGTCGGGGCTCATCACCCGTTCGCAGAAATGGCAGCGCAGCAGCACGGGGCTCTGCTGGGTGATGCGAAAGCGGGTCTCGACCGCTTCGGAGGCGGTGATGCAGCTCGGGTTGGCGCAACCGGCGATGCCGACCACCTCCTCGGGCATCTCGATCTCGAACTTCTCGGCCACCTGGTAATCGCGGATGATCGCCAGCGTCGCCCTGGGAGAGATCAGCGCCAGCTTGTTCAATTCATTCTTGGCGAGCTCGACATTTTCGATCTTGATGATGTCCTTGTGCCCCAGCTTCTTGCTCTCGAGGTTGATGCCGATCGTGACCAGCGCGGTTGCGGGCAGCCGCAGCGCGCGGTGCGCCTTGAGCGCGGTGCCGGGCGACAGGTGGTCGATCACCGTGCCCGAGCGCAGGCCGCTGACCTTGTATTCATGGGCCTGATCGGTCATGCGGGGTGCCTCCCGAGTACCAGCGCCAGCAGGGCCTTGCGAACCGTGACACCGTTGTGCGCCTGCTTGAAGTAGGCCGCTTGCGGCCGACCGTCGACCTCGGTTGCGATCTCGTCGACGCGCGGCAGTGGATGCATCACGCAGAGGTTTTCTTCAGCCTGCTCGAGCAGCGCGTTGTCGACACGATAGATGCCCTGGACCTTCTCGTACTCCAGCTGGTCGACGAAGCGCTCCTTCTGGATGCGCGTCACGTAGAGCACGTCCAGCTCGCCGATCACATCTTCGATCGCCTGCACCTCCCGGTACGGCACGTCGGCGGTGTCGAGATCCGTTAGCAGATAGCGGGGCATGCGCAGGAAGGGCGGCGAGATGAAGGTCATCTTCGTATTGTAGAGCGCCAGTGCGCTGGCCAGCGAGTGGACCGTGCGGCCGTGGCGCAGGTCGCCGAGAAAGCCGACGCGCAGGTCGTCGAGACGGTCGGTCTGCTGCCTGATCGTGAACAGGTCGAGAAAGGTCTGCGTCGGGTGTTGATTGGCCCCGTCGCCGCCGTTGATCACCGGGATGTGGGTGGCCTCCGCGGCGACCCGCGCCGACCCCTCGAGTGGGTGACGCAGGACGATCACATCGGCATAGCCCTCGAGCACTTTGACGGCGTCCGAGAGCGTTTCACCCTTGGCCGCCGAGGAGACCTGCGCCGAGGCGAAGCCCAGTACGCTGCCGCCCAGGCGTTGCATCGCGCTCTCGAAGGAGAGGCGGGTGCGGGTCGAAGGCTCGAAGAACAGCGTGGCCATCACCTTGTCCTGCAGCAGCGGCCCGTGCGGCTGCTCGTAGTGGCGCGCGGCGTCCAGAATCGCGTCTATCTGCGATCGGTCGAAGTCGCGGATCGAGATGCAGTCCCTTCCCGTGAAGTCGCTCATCGGGCGGTATAGTACCACGTTGGCTTGATCCCTGAAAACGTCGGGTATAAGTTAAGCTTCATGGTGCATCACGACCTGCCAGGAAAGAATGCGACTCCCCTCGTCGGTGTCTTGCTGGCGGCCGGACGCTCGCAGCGTATGGGGCGCCCCAAGGCGCTGCTGCCCATCGGAGGGACCACCTTCATCGCCCAGATCTGCGAGCGTATGCTGGGGGCCGGGCTCGTCGAGCTACGCGTCGTACTCGGGCGCCACGTCGACGAGGTGATCGCGCAGCTACCTGCCGACGAGCGCATCAGCTGGGTCGTGAACCACGAGTACGACCGTGGCCAGCTCTCGTCGTTGCAGGCCGGCATCCGCGCGGGCGACTGCCTGGACGGTGTGATGATGGCGCTGGTCGATCACCCGGTAGTGGCCGCCGAAACCTACCAGGTGCTGGCCGCCACCACGGGCGCCATTCGTATTCCGACCTACCGCGGCCGCCGCGGTCATCCGGTCGTCTGGGGTGCGGCGGTGCTGAACGAACTGCGCTCCGCGCCGCTCTCCGAAGGTGCGCGGGTGGTCGTCCGGCACGATCCCTCCCGGGTCGTCGAGGTGGGGGTGGACGATCCAGGCATCTTGACCGATGTCGATTTACCCGAGGATCACGCCAGGTTGTAGCGTCTGCGCATGTGCTACAATTTTGCAGCGCATGCAATCCAAACGTGTCGCCGCTGGTCTACTTTCCACGTTCCTTGGTGTGCTGTTGGTCTGGATGGTCGCACAAGGGCTGGCAGGCAGACGAATTCAAGTCGTCATCGGAATCGGTGCCGGACTGGGATTTGTCTACGCCACCTTCGGACAGGTGCCTGGGTGGTTTCTCGCCGTCAGCGGTTCTTCCATCACAGCAGACGACGACCCGGCCAATATCTCCCCGCGTGTCTACCTGCCGATCCTCGCTGGCGCGATCCTCATCGCCTGTATCTTGTTCTTCATTACACGGCGGTAGCAGGACGGGTTTCCAATCCACTCCGCTCAGGTAGCCACCACTGATAAGCTTCGCTTGCTCCTGTAGCCTTGCTCTGGTGAACAGGCGACAGGGAACAGGCAACTGGCGATTTGAATTAGAAATGGCCGAAT
>CAZMLI010000083.1:7254-13976 GCA_964566865.1 uncultured Planctomycetota bacterium | reverse complement strand
CTAGCTAGCGTTACCGACCCCAGCGGCGCTTGTAGCGGAACCGTAGCTCGGTGCTGCCCTCGATCAGCAGCAAACGCTCGAAGCGACGCTCCACGCCGATGCCCGGCGGCTCGACACGCACGGCCTGGATCGGATCGTTCTGCTCGCTCTTTTGCTGATGCACGAGCCTGGGCGCGGCACCGTCGCCCTGCGCGGCGCTGCCGTCGGGCCAGGGTTGGGTAAAGCTCTCGAGTGGATTCAGGCTGCTCTCGAAATGGGAGTACTTGTGGCTGTCGGGCAGGAAGATGCGGAAGAACAGGTGGTTGATCGGCATGTCGATCGCCGGCAAGAAGAGCTGGAGCTCGCCTTTCTTACCCATGCGTTCGAGCTTGCTGATGTAGACCACCTCGACCAGAAACGCGCGGTCGGTCCCGTCGCTCGAGCTCGACTTCTCCAGCGCGATCAAGGTCCGGTGTTGCTCGTGATCCATCGCTGGCTTGACCGGACGACCCGCGACGAACGCGCCCCAGAGTACGGCGTTGTGTGGCAGCGCCAGCCTCAGGAACTGCTTCTGGTTGTTGCGCACCTCCAGCCGCAGCTGGGTCTCCATCTGGCCCTCTTCGACCAGCACGCTCTGACAGAAAGCCCGGTCGACCGTGGCGACCAGCACCTCGACCTCCCGGTGCCGCGTGACCGAGACCGTCAGCCCGTAGCTCGGTTCGAGATACTTGTAGGCCATCAGCGGCGGTCCCTGACACAGGGCCCAGACCGTCCGGGGGAGATCCCGCACGTCGATCGAGTCGATGCCGGACGCCTGCTGCTCGCTGATCTCGATGTTGGTTCGAGACTCGAGCGCGAGGTAGCCCTGTTCCCGCTCGGCGTCACGCAGCGTCAACCGCGGCACCTCGAACGGCCCCTCGAGATCGATCTCGACCTCCCAGTAGAGCATGACCGTCAGATGCCCGAGCATGCTGCGATTGAAGGTCAGCTCGATCTGCTGCCGATCGATCTGCCACTCGCGAAGTCCCTCCGCCTCGGCGCCCAGTAACTCCGCCCCCTCGGGCAGCTGCAGCACCAGATTCGACACGCCCGCGCCATGAATCTCGTACGCGATGCGGGTGGACATCGACAGGCGGCGATCGGTGACGGCGGCCACGCTGCCGACCTCGGCGCGCACGCGCGGCCGGGCCTGATTCTCGCCGGTCCACTCGATGCACACCTGCTCGACCGGTCCGATCGCCGCCGAGACCTGGGTCGAGCTGGACTCGGCCTTGGCCTTGGCGGGCGACTGCTTGACCTCGACGGCCGGCGTGACCCGGATCGAGCGCTGCTTCTCTGGGACGGAGAAGATCAGTTGATGACCGGGAGCCGGCGGCAAGGGCAGCGTCAGGCGATGTCCGGTGGTATCGGTCTGATAGCCCACGACGATCTTGATCTGGATCGTCACGCTGCCCGGCCCGGTCAGCACGGCGGACGTCGGACCGTAGTCGCTGCTCAGATAGACCGAGTCGGGCCCCTTGAATCCGAGCACCGCCACCCCTGCGGGAAACAGCTCGACGGCGGCCGGCGCCTCGCCCTGCCCGTTGTGACGCAGGGTCAGCGTGGCGACGAACGTCGCGGCCTGCTTGCCCGCCCTGCCCTTGAAGATGCTGCTGACGACGTGGGCCGTCGCCGCGGCCCCTGCCGCAGGTTGCGACTCGGGCGCGGGCTCGGCAGCCTGCTCCTCGGTGGCCTCGACGATCTTGGGGGGGGCCCAGGTCGCCTCGGATTTCTTTTTCTCGGTAGTCAACTCAATGGCGCTTCAAACAGTATTTCTCGATCTTCTTGTACAGATTGGAGCGCTGCATCTGCAACGCTTCCGCCGTCTTCTTGACGTTCCAGCTGTTGGCCTGGAGCTTCTCCTCGAGGTACAGCTTCTCGGAGAGGTTCTTGAATTCCTCGTAGGTCTCGCAGCGGCCGAAGAGGTTTTCCGGCCGGGGCAGCGGCCCGTGGCCAAGCAGGTTGAAGTCGTCGATCGTGATCGATTCACCGGGCGTCAAGATCACCATCCGCTCGATCAAGTTGCGCAGCTCGCGCACGTTACCGGGCCAGTCGCGCTTGCGAAACTGCTGGACCACCCCATTCTCGATCTTCTTCTGCGGCAGGCCGTTGCGATCGCAGGCATCCTGCAGGAAGTGCGAGACCAGTAGCGGAATGTCGTCCGGCCGATCGCGCAGCGGCGGGACCTCGATGATCACCACGTTCAAGCGATAGAGCAGGTCCTGGCGAAAGAGCCCCTCCTCGACCGCCTTGTACAGATCCTTGTTGGTCGCGGCGAGCACCCGCGCGTCGATCTCGATCGGGGTCGTATCGCCAACGCGCTCGATCTTGCGCTCCTCGAGCACGCGCAGCATCTTGGCCTGCGCCTGCAGGCTCATGTCGCCGATCTCGTCGAGGAAGATCGTGCCACCGCTGGCCGCCTCGAACTTGCCGATACGATCCTCGGTGGCGCCGGTGAACGCCCCCTTCATGTGTCCGAACAGCTCGCTCTCGATCAGCTCCGACGGGATCGCCGCGCAGTTGACGTCGATGAACGGGCCATCCGCTCGACCGCTGTGACGATGCACCGCCCGGGCCACCAGCTCCTTGCCGGTGCCGTTCTCGCCGAGGATCAAGACACGCGCATCGGTCGCGGCCACCTGGCGAATCATCTGCTGGACCCGCGCCATGCGCTGTGACTCGCCGAGAATGCGAAAGCGGTTTTCGACCTGCTCCTGCAAACGCACGTTATGACTGAGCAACCGCTTGCGCTTGAGCGCATTCGCGATCGTGATCAGCAAGCGGTCCTTGTCCAGCGGCTTCTCGCAGAAGTCGAACGCCCCCTTCTGGATGCACTCGACGGCCGTCGAGACATCGGCGTGGCCGGAGATCATCATCACCGCAGTCTCGGGCCACTGCTCGCGCAGCAGCTCGAGCACCTCGATCCCGTCCATGCCCGGCATCTTGATGTCCAGCAGGACCAGGTCGATCCGCTGCTCCGCCATCGCGGCGAGCGCCGCGCTGCCATCCGCGGCGAGCAAGATCTGGTAGTCCTCGAACTCCAAGATCATCTCGAGAGAGTCGCGAATGCTCTTCTCGTCGTCGCAGATCAGAATCCTGGGTTGCGTCACCGAACGCCTGCCTCAGAAGAGTCGTTTCGAAAGTGCTTCCAGCTGTCGCTTCTGCTCACCGCTGGCCTGGCCGATGTGGCGGTCGAAAATCGAGCGCTGCACGAAGATCAGCAGCCGGTTCTCCAGCGCCTCCCGCTCGACCAGTTCGTCGAGCAACAGACGATCGTCCTCACTCAGTTCGTGCGTGATGCACAGCTCGTCGAACAACTCGAGCCGCTCCTGTCGCTGCCGGAAGCCGGGATAATAGCGCGAAAACACCACACTGGCCAGAATCAGCATGGCCAGCAGGCCGGCGAACTGCAGCATGTCCAGCATCGTGGTGGCGGACTTGAAGTTCATGCTGGCCGCCTCGAGGCGCTGCAATGGCGTCATTGTCAGGGCTTCTCCGGGACCATCTGTTCGAGCACGACCATGGCCTTCTGGCACACCACCGCCGACGAGTCGTTGGCCGCGATCCCCTGGAGCTTGGGCCTGAGCTTCATCAGGTTGAATTCGCCTACGAGCCAGAGCCCCGTCAGCCGCATGCCCTCTTGCTCGGCTTCCAGCATCTCGTTGATCACGCCCTGGGTCTCATGGTAGCCCAGATTCCAGAGCGCCCTGATCGCATTCCCGCGAATGCGATTGTCCGTATCCTCGAGGTAAGGCAGCAACAACTTGACCAGACCGGCAGGCGCGGGCAGCAGCCCGAGGGACTCGATCACGTTGGCCCGCACGCGCGTGTCGGGATCCTGTAAGGCCTCGATCAAGATCTTGACCGACTTGATCGTGCCGAAGGTGCCGAGAATGTTGACCACCGTGGCCCGCACCTTCCTGTCCGGATCCCGCATCAACTTACCGAGCAGGTCGGTGGCAGCCCGCTCCTCACCGAGGCACTTGAGAAACTCGAGACAGGCCAGCTTCTTCGACGATTCCAGGTCGGTCAGCTCAGCCAGCACGGTCTGCCGCACCCCCGGTTGCAGCTTGGCCAGCACCAGCGCCACCCGCTCGCGAGTGGTCTTGGACATCTTGTAATAAGCCTGCATGTAACCTTCGAGCCCCAGCTTGGCCAGCACGCCGGCCACCCGCATACTGATGCGCGACTGGTCCGCTGAGAGCAGGGGCGAGAGCAGCTTGGTGATCGGCAAGGGCGAGTCCTTGCGATGCTCCAGCACCACGTCGATCGCCTGCAACTGGATTTCCGGGTGGTCGTGGTCGTGCAGCGCACGGATCGCGATTCGCCAGGCCTGCGTCGACTCCAGCGACTCGAACTGATTGAGCACGTGCATGCGCACCATGTTGGCCGGGTTCTCGTACATCTGCTCCAGCCACTCCCCCTTCTTGACGATCGGGTTTGTGCCGCGCAAGACGAATCGCATCGCGTTGAGCGCATCCGCCGGCGCCATCGGGGCCGAGCGACTGACGACCCAGTCGATCCAGGGAAATTCCGCGCAGCGAGCCAGCAGGAAGTTGAAGTCCTTCAGCTCCATCTCCACCACGGCCGGCACGATCGCATCGATGAATTCAGGGTCTCCCTGGCGCAGACCAATGATCTCGCTCGCCACCCCATGCAGCTCCCCATCCACTCCCAGCGCAATCAGATAGGCCATCGCCTGGCGCGAGGTCCCCACCCGCAGCTCCTCCAGGATCAGCTCCCGGCGCGCGTCGATGACCTTCACCCGCGCGGCTGGTTTGGACTTCGGCTCGGGCGTCTCCGCTGGCGCAGCCAGCGGTTCGACCTCCGGCGGGTCACCGATGCGATTGCGTTCGGCCGCCTTGGCGCGCAGCAGGAAGGCCGGCGCCTCGTCGTCGATTGGCCTGTTGCTCTGAGTCGATTCCAGCGGATCTCGCTTGGCTGCCTTTGCGGCGGAGCGACTAGACGCCGGACCGGACGCGGGTCGGCTGACCGCCACGCGGCGTGGATGCGCCGTCTCGAGCAGGATCTTGTTCAGCAGCGTGTGCCCGCGCGGCCCCATCAGCATGATCGCTTCGAAAATGAATCGCTCGCCGTGCTCGGGGAAGTCGTCGAGCGCTTTCTCCAGGCTACGCAACACCTGCGCGCGCCGACGGTTGTTGACCCGCCGTTCGGAGAGCAGCTCCGCCTCCTGCGCGTGGTCCTTGGCGTACTTACGCATCGCCGCCAGGATCGCCTCGGCCGCCTTGGCGCGACTCGAGGCCTCCTGCGAGGCCAGCCCCAGCACCAGCATGTCCAGCGTGTCGGCGCTGCCGGTCAGCGACATGAAGTACACGGCGTTGTCGTAGAGCTCGCCGCTGAGGGCATGCAGGTTGGCGCGGATGTAACCACGCAGGGCATCCGCTCCCGAGTTGCGCAGGACGAGCAACGCCGGCTCACCGAGATTCTGCATGTTTTCGATGATCAACCGGGGCGTCTCGCTATCGCGGTAGGTCAGCAGCGAGCTGATCGTGGCCGCCTGAATCTCCCAGTCCATCTCGGAGATGCCGGCCCGCATGGCCGTGCGCGCCTGCGGATCGCCGGAGCCCCGCAGCAGGTTGACCGTCCGTTCGATGCCGTTCATCGTCGTACCCCTACCCGCATCAAGTTACGATTATCATAATTCAATGTCCAAGGATTGAGGACAGAGAATCGGCTTGGGCGGCGCTGGCAGAGGTTAAATATAAAACCGGCAGATCGGACCGTCCGATCTGCCGGCTGGCGGGTTGTTGGTCGTTCAGGAACGCGGCTCGCGTTCGAGAAGAGTAAGTGCAAGTGGTGTGCCACTCTGACGTAACTCACACAAGTACATCTACAGTAATGGCATACATCAATCAAGCCACTCGGAGACTCATGCGCGGGGCCTGTAAAGACCATTTACAGTGTCAAGCCGTTTGACTGCGCTCCAGCGACGCGCTGGCTCGGCGGGAGATCTCGATCGACTCCTGATAAATCCGCTCCCAGGCCTCCTGCGAATGTAGACCGACCTGGCGCTCCGGACCGTGGTTGCGAATGGCATAGAGCACCCTGGGCACCCGAACGATGCGGGCGCCAGCCAGCGCGAAGCGCAGGTGCATGTCATAGTCCTGCGCGCTGCGGTAGCGCTCGTCGTAATAGCCCACCCGGTCATGCAATTCGCGACGATAGAGGGTCGCGACCCCCAGGCGATACCAGTCGACCAGGCAGCTGCGAAAGTCGTAGTCAGGGGTCCGCAGCACCCGCAGGATACGACCGCTGTCATCGACCAGACGCATGTCGGCATAGGCCAGGTCGGCCGTCTCCAGAGCGGCGGCCAGTTCGCTCACCAGCGTCAGCGAGGGGATGTCGTCAGAAACCACGAAACCACAGTAGCGGCCCCGTACGCGGCGAAATCCATCGTTATAGGTCGCGGTGGCGCCCTGATTGGTCGAATGCCGCACCAGCGTGATCCGCCGGTTCAGCGGATAACGGGGATGATAAACCCGCTCGACGACCGGCCCGTCCGGCGTCTCGCGCAGTCGACCCGCGTGCGAGACCACCTCGCGCTCGGCATCCCGAAAATAGTCCTCGATCAGCTCGAACGAGCCGTCGCTCGACGCGTCGTCGACGATCACCAGTTCCAGGTTCGCATAGTCCTGGTGCATCAGATGATCGAGCGTGACCGGCAAGTAGTCCGCCTGGTTGTA
>CAZMLI010000083.1:5037-7154 GCA_964566865.1 uncultured Planctomycetota bacterium | reverse complement strand
TGAGCAGATCGCCGGCGGAGATTCCCGGCTCGCGCAGGATCAGGCAGACGCCGGCCATCGAGACGTCGATGGTGCGCGAGCGGTAGAGCGGGGTGCGATTGCGAAACCGATCGAGCCAGCGGTCCTGGATCACCTGGTAGGAGACACTCAACCCGGCGCGCAGCCGCCCCAGCTGGCGACGGCTGTTGCTACCGGAGCTGGTGGCGATGCGGGCATTGATCAGACAGTCCATCATGCGGAGGACGTTGAACGGCTTGCGCATGTACTCGACCGCGCCGAGTCGCAGGGCGTCGAAGACCAGCCCGGCCTCGGCCGGTTCGTAGCTGACCACGATCCGCGCCCAGGGGTTTTCCTTCCGGATCAGCCGGATCACGCCGCCGGACCAGATACCGCCGGTCTTCTTGCCGATGCCCGCATCGAGAATGACGAAGTCGGGCTGCAGGTGCAGGTACTGTGACAGCACGCCGTCGGGGTGGATCACCTCGCCGACCAGCTCGTAGGGGGTGTTGAGCGTGATTTCACGCAATGCACGACGATGCGCTGGATCCGGGTCTACATGCAGGATCCGCTGCGAGCAGTCGTCGGGCCCGGACAAGGCCCTACTCCCACTCTATCGTGCTTGGCGGCTTGGAGCTGATGTCGTACACCACCCGATTGATCCCCTTGACTTCGTTGGTGATCCGCCTCGACATCGTATCGAGCAGCGGTTGCGGCAGATCGGCCCAGTCGGCCGTCATGCCGTCCACGGATTCGACGACGCGTATCGCACAGACGTCCTCGTAAGTCCGCTCGTCCCCCATCACGCCAACAGACTGCACGGGCAGCAGCACCGCGAAGGCCTGCCACACCTTTCGATCATACCCGCTTCGAGAGATTTCTTCCCGCACGATCAGGTCGGCCTTTTGTAATACCGTCAGCCGCTCGGGGGTCACCTCGCCGATGATACGGATGGCGAGGCCCGGCCCGGGAAACGGATGGCGTTGCAGAATCGTCTCTGACATGCCCATCTCGGCCCCTAGCCGGCGAACCTCGTCCTTGAACAGGAAGCGCAGCGGCTCGATCAACTCGAACCCCAGCTCCTCGGGCAGCCCGCCGACATTGTGGTGGCTTTTGATCGTCGCCGAGGGTCCGCCGGTCGCCGGCACGCTCTCGATCACGTCCGGGTAGAGCGTGCCCTGGGCCAGGAAGCGCGAACCCTCGATCTGCTCGGCTTCCTGCCTGAACACGTCGATGAAGACCCGGCCGATCGACTTGCGCTTTTTCTCGGGGTCGGTGACGCCGGCCAGGTCGTCGAGGAAGCGCTTGCTGGCGTCGACCGCGACCAGCGGAATCTGCATGTGGTCGCGGAAGGTGTGCACCACCTCCTTGAACTCGCCGCTGCGCAGCAGGCCGTTGTCGACGAAGATGCAGACCAGTCGCTCGCCGACCGCGTCGTGCACCAGCTTGGCGGTGACGGCCGAGTCGACGCCGCCGGAGAGTCCGCAGATCACCCGGTCCTCGGGGCCGACCTGCGCGCGGATCGTGGCGACCGCCTGCTGGTGAAAATCGGACATCTTCCAGTCGCCGGTGCAGCCGCAGACCTCGTGCAGGAAGTTGGCCAGGATCACCGCACCCTTGGGCGTGTGGGTCACCTCGGGGTGGAACTGGATGCCCCAGAACGGCTTGGTCTTGTGGCGCACGATGCAGAGCGAGGTGGTATCCGTCTCGCCCAGCCGGATCCAGTCGTCGCTCAGGCTGGTCACCGCATCGCCGTGGCTCATCCAGACGGTGATCTCGCGTTCGAGCCCCTCGAGCAGCGGGTCGTCGCCGACGAGCCGACAGCTCGTCCGGCCATATTCGCGCAGCGGCGAACCCTTGACCTCGCCGCCGAGCATCTGCGCGCCGACCTGCAAGCCATAGCAGATACCGAGCTTGGGCAGGTCCAGCTCGAAGATCGCCGGATCGGGCTGCGGGGCGTTCTCTCCGTAGACCGAGGCCGGTCCGCCCGAGAGGATCAGACCGCAGAGGTCGTCGCGCTCGCGCAGCTTCTCCGCGCTGATCGAGAAGGGGACGATCTCACAATAGACGTTCTGCTCGCGAATTCGCCGCGCGATCAGCTGGGTATATTGCGAGCCGAA
>CAZMLI010000083.1:3472-4937 GCA_964566865.1 uncultured Planctomycetota bacterium | reverse complement strand
CTATTCGACGCGGTAGTTGGGAGCTTCGCGGGTGATGCTGATCGTGTGCGGGTGGCTTTCCTGCAAGCTGGCCTGGGTGATCTGGATGAATCGCGCGCGATCCTTGAGCGCGGCGATGTCCTCGGTCCCGCAATAGCCCATGCCCGAACGCAGACCGCCGACGAGCTGATAGACGTAGTCGGACAGATGGCCCTTGAACGGCACTCGCCCCTCGACGCCCTCCGGCACCAGCTTGCGCGACTCCTCGACATCCGCCTGGCGGTAACGCTCGCGGCTGCCCAGCGAGGCCATCGCGCCGATGCTGCCCATGCCGCGGTAGGTCTTGAAGGTGCGGCCCTTGTAGAGGATCGTCTCGCCTGGACTCTCCTCGAGCCCCGCGAACAACCCGCCGATCATCACCGAGTCGGCGCCGGCGGCGATCGCCTTGGTGATGTCCCCGGATTGGCGCACACCGCCGTCGGCGATCACCGGCACGCCGGCGTCGTGGCAGGCCTCGGCGGCTGCCATCACCGCGGTGACCTGCGGCACACCGACACCCGCGATCACGCGCGTGGTGCAGATCGAGCCGGGGCCGATCCCGACCTTGACCGCATCCACGCCGGCCTCGATCAGATCGGCCGCGCCTTCACGGGTGGCGACGTTGCCGGCCACCAGCTGGATCTCGAAGCGCGACTTGACCTCCCGCACGGTGCGCATCACGCCCTCGGTATGCCCGTGCGCGGTGTCGATCACCAGCACATCCACGCCGGCTTCGATCAGTCCCTGCACGCGCTCGTAGTCGTCCACACCGACGGCGGCGCCAACCCGCAGCCGACCCCGCGAATCCCGCGAGGCATGCGGGTAGCGCACCAGCTTGTCGATGTCCTTGATCGTCACCAGCCCACGCAGCCGATATTCCTCGTCGATCAGCAGCAGCTTCTCCACCTTGTTCTGCTGCAGGATCGCGTTGGCGGCCTGCAGGGTGGTGCCGATCGGCGCGGTCACCAGGTTCTCGCTGGTCATCACGACCGAGACGCACTGGTCGAGATCCTGCTGAAAGCGCAGGTCGCGGCGGGTCAGGATGCCGACCAGCTTCTCGCCTTCGAGGATCGGCACGCCCGAGACGTTGTGCTCGGCCATCAGCTCCTTGGCCATGCGCACGGTGGCGCCCGGCTCGAGCGTGACCGGATCGACGATGATCCCGTTGGCCGAGCGCTTGACCTTGACCACCTCTGCGACCTGCCCCTCGATCGTCAGATTGCGGTGCACGATGCCGATGCCGCCCTCGCGGGCCAGCGCGATCGCCAGGCGATGCGCCGTGACCGTGTCCATCGCAGCCGAGCAGATCGGGATGTTGATCTGGATGCCGCGGGTGAAGTTGGTGCGCGTCGAGACATCGGAGGGCAGGACGCTGGACTTGGCCGGTAGCAACAGGAGGTCATCGAACGTGATCCCCTGCCCGACGATTTTATCCTGCATGTGTAGG
>CAZMLI010000083.1:1482-3372 GCA_964566865.1 uncultured Planctomycetota bacterium | reverse complement strand
GTGCGTTTTACAGTATGCTTTCAACAAGATGCGCGGCGCTTGTATCTCCTTGCTACTGCTGGTTATCGGGGGCGTTTTCGGAGCGGCCGCCGAGGATAGAATGCAGCTGGAACGGCTGCGCACCCGGGTGGTTTACCCGCCTGGCGCGGGCGAGCTGGCGCAGCTGGTGATCCGCAAGACGGCGCTACTCAGACCGCGGATCCAGGACCGCTTCAGCGTCGACCTGGGCCGGCTGCGCATCGAGCTGGTGCGCGGCCATGAAGCCTTGCAAGGCTTGACCCGACATACCGTCCCCACCTGGGCGCTGGCGATCGCCGTCTCGGACCGCGGGCTGATCGGAATCCGCATCGACCTGATCGAGCGCCTGCGCAACAACCTCGCCGCCACCCTCAAGCATGAACTGATGCACGTCGCCCTGGCGCGCATCGAAAGCCGGGCGGGTGCGCGGCTGCCGCGCTGGTTCAACGAAGGCGTCTGCGAGTGGTACTCGGGCGCGATGCACCACCAGGGTCGTCGGTCACTGGCACTGGACGCCGCGCGGGGCCAGCTGATCCCGCTGTCCCAGCTCGACAACGCCTTTCCCGAGCAGGCCGACGCGGCCGCGCAGGCCTATCTGCAGAGCCACAGCATCGTCAGCTACCTGGCAGTGCAGTATCCCGGCGCGATCGAGGAGACCGTGCGGCGCTGCGCCTCCGGCGAACCGATGCCCGCGGCGCTCGAGCGCGCGACCGAGCGGGACCTGGCCACGCTCGAGGCCGATTGGCGGGAGAGCATCACCCCCGAGCACCCCTGGCTCTACCTGCTCTGGAATGCCCTGACGCTGTTCGGCGCCATCGGCCTGCTGGTCGTATTCGCCTACGGCGTGCGCAAACTTCGCGACCAGCGCACACTGGCTGCCTGGGATGATGAGGAACCCTGGATGACCCACGACATCGACTACACCAACTGGCGCGGCGACGAGGACCCTTAAGACACGGTCACGGTCACGGTCACGGTCACGAAACACGGGTCACGCAACACGGGTCACGAAACACGGTCACGGTCACGAAGAATGGCTAGAGTTTTCAAACCGACTGTCAGACCGTTTCGACCCACCAGATGCGTCGCGCATCCGTAACTCTTTACCCAGCAGCAACTTGCGAATCGCCAGGCGCCTGGCACGCTGACTGCGATACAGGTCACCGAGGCCTGGAGCCAACACCCTTCTCTCCCCAACAGAGTGAATGTGAGAGGGACCGATAACGACTACATTCCCAGGTCCCAGCCCACCTCGGTCCCTCTCTCTTTTTTCCCGCCCGCCATTACTCGGGCCTTGATTATGGGGAGATCTGAATGCACCATAACCCGCTGTCTCACTGTGTGTTACGCTACCCTTTCAACAGGTTATCCCCGACAACCCAAGATTTACGGCACCTTTTGGGCAATTCGTAATATCTGTCGATCCCATGCGCACGATTCGAACCTGGAAAACACTCCTCTCCCCGGCGGGTGAGAGGATATTAAGTCAGATAGCCGAAGGACTTCCACTGGACGTTGCGGCGGTGTCGAGGCTCCGCGCCGAGCATCCCAAGGAACTTGTCGCGGCTGCGCTGAGCCTGAGTACTTCGCGTCGCAAAGCGATGGGTCGACTGGACGACGCGGATGGGCTCGCGCTCGATTCGGAGGGGGTCGAGCAGGCCACGCAGTCGCTGGTCGCGAAACACAAGGCGCGCCGCTTCGAGGGTGCGTCGCAGGTGCTGGATCTGTGCTGCGGGATCGGAGGCGACGCGATGGCGCTGGCCAAGGTCGCGCCGACGATCGGGGTCGACGCCGACCCGCTGCGGGCCTGGATGACGGCGCGAAATGCGAAGATCCCCAGCGCCGCGGCCGACGTGACCGACCTGCGGCTGA
>CAZMLI010000083.1:0-1382 GCA_964566865.1 uncultured Planctomycetota bacterium | reverse complement strand
CGGCTCGGCCTCGAGGGCGTGCTCTGCGAGCAGGAGGATCTGGCCTCGATCCATCCCCAGCTGGGCCTGCTGACCAGCGACCGCCCGGAGGCCTGCGACAGCCCGTGGCTGACGCCGTTCGAGCTCGCTGTGCAGATGCCCTGGCGCGCCAAGAAGGTGCGCCGCTGGCTCGCGGGGCAGGACGCCGGCGTGGTCGAGGTCAAGACGCGCGGCGGCGCGGTGGATCCCGAGAAGGCCCGCCGCGAACTTCGCGGCAAGGGCCAGACGCCATTCACGGTCTTCGTTTTGCGACGCGGCCGCAAGCTCGTGGCCTACGTCACCCGCCGAGTCTGACCCGGATCAGTCCGCATCCTGCCGCGCGCCGAGCTGATCGTCGATCATCAGCAGGCCCGTGGGGTCGTCCCCGATCAACGTCAAGCGGTCGACGATCTCGCTGGTACTCGACTCCTCCTCGACCTGCTCGGTGATGAACCACTGCAGCTCGACCTGGCTCGGATAGTCCTTCTCGGAGAGGGCAAGTTCGTAGAGCGCGTTGATCTCGGCGGTCACCTTCTGCTCGTGCGCCAGCGCGATCTGGAACACTTCCAGCGGGCTGGAAAACTCGCCCTGAGGCTGGGGAATCGCCTCGAGCGAGACATGCCCGCCGCGAGTGAGCACATGATTGAACAGCCGCTGCGCGTGCTGCACTTCCTCCTGTGTCTGCAGTCGCATCCAGTTGGCCATTCCGTGCAGGTTGCGCTCCTCGAAATAGGCCACCATCGACATGTAGAGATAAGCTGCGGTCAGCTCGTTGTTGACCTGCTTGCAAATGCTGTCCTGGACCGACTGACTGATCATGCCACCCCTCCTCGGTGAATGTCCCTTGTAAGATCCTGCCTTCGCCCCTACGCCTCGTCCGCCTCGTCCGCCTTTTCCTGCTGCTTGCTGCGCGCCCGCTGCTTGGCGGCCAGCAGGCGGCTGGTATAGGTTTCCTCGTCGTCATCGATGCCCGGAACCTCGGTGGAAAGCTGCCCCGCCGGCTTGACTGTTGGTCGCGGATCGCCCTTGGAGCCGCGCGTCATCCGCAGCGGACCGACCGGCCGCAACGCCTCGGGCTCACCGCCGAGGGTCGGCCTGACCGGGGATGGACTCGCCGCCGCGGGAACTTGCCGCCCCGTCGTCAGCAGCTTATCCGCGAACCGCCGCATTTCCTCGGGGAATACCAATCGCCGCGCCAGGATGTCGAGAAAGAACAGCAGCAATCCGAGCGCCAGCAGGATGCGCCAGATCTCCTGCGCCGCCAGCACCTGCTCCTGCTTGTGTTCGAAGATCCCCTCCGGGGAGCTGGTCATTCGACCTCCCGAGAGCCGCGCCAGTTGCCGCAGCCGGAAACGCTCCGGCTC
>CAZMLI010000082.1:12114-14264 GCA_964566865.1 uncultured Planctomycetota bacterium | reverse complement strand
CTAGAAACCGAGGCGGCCCTTGCCGACTCCCGACCAGCCGGCATCGATCTCGGCTTCGATTGCGTCGACCATGTCGGCCATGCTGATCCGGGGCTGATCGCCGCCGCGAACGGCCGCGCTGCGGGCCGCGGCGAGCACGGCGTTGCGGATCTGACCGCCGCTGACCTCGTACTTCTCGGCCAGGCGGTCGAGCGCCACATCGTCGGCCAGCGGGGCGGACTCGGGCAGATGCCGGCGCCAGATCTCCTTGCGCTCGGACAGCTCGGGGTTGCCCAGCTCGAGCTTGAGCCCCATCCGGCGGTCCAGCGCCACATCCAGCCCGTGCTTGCGGTTGGTGGTCAGCACGACCACGCCCTGGTGACCCTCGATCTCCTGCAGGATCACGTTGACGTCGCGATTCTCCCAGCTGTGGGTGGCGATGTCGCGGCTGTAGAACATCGCGTCCGCCTCGTCCCAGACCAGCACCGCATCGGCTTCGCGGGCCTGCTTGAAGGCGTTGACGATGCGCTTCTCGGTCTCGCCGACGAACATGTTCTGCACCTGGGAATAGTCGACGACGAACAGTTTCTTGCCCAGGTGATCCGCGATCGCCTCGGCCAGCATTGTCTTGCCGGTTCCGGGCGGACCGCTGAGCAGGATCGCCAGCCCGCTGCGGCCGGGCATCGTCTTCTCGAATCCCCACTCGTTGAAAATCAGCTCGCGGTGCTGCTCCTGCTGCAGGGTCACGACCAGGCGTTTTTTCTTGGCCGGATCGAGGATCACGTCATCCAGCGAGTAGCGCGGATCGCTCATCTTGAAGAGCGCGTCGTCGCCCGTTTCGCTGGCCGCCTCCGCCGCGTCGCCCGAGTCGGACAGATGTCCGAGCAGCGTGCGCACAATCGGTTCGGGCAGCTCGTATTCGCAGTCGAGGAAGTTCTGCCCGGGCCAGCCACGTTCCTGACGGACCAGTTCGGCTGTGCGCAGCTTGCTCTTCTTGTAGAGCAGTTGACGGTTGCGGATCATCTCGGTCTCGCTGCGGGAGATGATGCCCAGCAACTTCTTGCCGTCGCAGCCCATGAAGGCATCGCACAGACCGAGCGAGTTGCGCAGCAGGATGACCAGGATCGCACGCTCTTCAGCGGTCAGCGCCTGCTCGGCGGCGATCCGCTCCAGCGGGAACTGCGCCAGGCTCTTCGGGTCGCGGCGGCCATATTCGGCAATCCGGCCCTCGATGCGCACGATCTGTCGATCGATCTGCTCGGCGCCGCCGCAGTCGGAGGCCACCAGGCGTTCGCCGAACAACGGGTCCTCGTGCCGCAAGTTGGCGACCAGCTCGTGCCGGCGTTCCATCAGCGCGACCATCTGGAACCAGAATTCAAGATAACCGCGGTAGGAGGGGTCGATCGCCGATTCGTTCCCGGTCGCCTGCAGTGGCTCCGACCCGGTCAGCTCCGCGGACACCTCGGCCGGCAGCTCGTAGCCCGCCTCGAGCAGGTTGGTCTGGGTGCCGAGCTGGTCCGAGAGAATCAGGTTGTTGCGCCGCAGCCGCCCCGAGGCACGCAGGGCACGCGTCAAGCGCATCAACTCCAGCCGGTCGCCAGCCAGGATCGACAGCAGCGCATGGCCCGAATGCAGCAAGGGCGTATCGACGAACTGCCGGTAGACCAGCAGCAGTAGCAGCTCCGTCTCGAAGCTGTCCAGTTCGTGGCGCTCCGCCAGGCGCTCCAGCGCGAAGGTCCGGCCTTCGGCGTGCGCGGCCTCGAGCCGCTGCTGGTGGGTCTCGGCCAGCTCCGCGAGCTGTTGATCGATGGACGCCTCGGCAGAGGCGTTGCCGAGCAGGCCTTGCTCGAACAGCTCGTCTGTGCCCAGATCGTCATCCCATGGCTGGACTTCCTCTGCCTGATGGCGCTTGATCCGCAGGTCGAGCAGGCGGAACTGTCCTTCCAGATATTCGAGGTCGTCGTGATAAGCAGTCATGGTTTTCGGGCTGGGGCGGCCTCCTGCGACTCCGGCTGGTATATGCAGGCCAGCTTGGTCGGCAGCCCCCTGGGAAAAGTATAGTGGATCGGGAAGTCGGGTTCCAACCTCGCGACTTCGCGGCGGATGGCTTCCTTCACTTCGCGGTGCCGATAGCGTGTCGAAATGTGAAAGAGCACCAGGGCACGCACCTC
>CAZMLI010000082.1:9739-12014 GCA_964566865.1 uncultured Planctomycetota bacterium | reverse complement strand
CGCAGCATCCGACCTTCTTGATTCAGCGGAATCACCGCGCCGTCTTCGATCGGGCACCAGTGGATCTCGAACGGCGGACGCGGCAGGACATCGCGGATCATCCGCTGCAGCTTGTCGAAGAACTTGTCCCGGCCCGGGAAGTAGATCGTCACCGGTTTCTCGTGATCGCCCATCGAAGAGGCTCGCGAGAGCAGAAAACCGGGCAGCCCCCAAACATGGTCGCCGTGCCGGTGACTGATGAAGATCGTCTTCACCCCGTAGACGAAGTTCTGCAAGGTCGACGAGATCCCCTCGCCGCAATCGAACAGCAAGCGGTCCGGCTTGTAGTAGAACCAGGTCGAGTACTTGGCCAGGGAGAACCCCTGGATGCTGGATACGATTGATTCGTGCAGGCTCATGGGCGAAGGAGACTATATCGTTACTGGAATGAGAGCAACTTGTAAAGCCAGCTCCCAGCGACAAGCGCCAGTATCCAGAGCACGGCCCGTCCATCCAGCCGGTCGAGCAGGCGCGACAGCAACGGACGACGGGTCAGCAATACGCTGGCCCAGAGCAGCGGAAGGCTGAACAGGCAGGCTCCGATCAGGCAGCCGGCCGGTTGGGCGATCAGCGCCGCGAGCGGGCGACCGTGCGCCAGCAGGCTGACCGCGGTGGTGTAGCCGCAGGTGGGACAGGGCTGGCCCGTGAAGCTGAGGATATCGCAGGGCGGCAGCCCGAACTGCTCGTGGGTGCCGTGGCCGCGCGCGTCCGGCTCCAGTCGCAGCGCGATGATCAGCGCCGCCAGTCCGAGCAGGCCCAGCAGGCTCCAGGCCAGTAGCTCCTTAGCCGAGCACATCGGACCGCCAGGCGACCCACAGCGACGTGCTGTAGAGCAGGTTGTGCGCCAGGCGCAGCCCGGCGAGCAGCAGCCAGAGCACCAGCATCGGCGTGGGGCGCGTCCAGTCGGCCCAGAGCGCGGCACAGCTCGTCGAGCCCACCACGCCGACGATCGACAGCGGCGCCAGCACCAGCGCCGTCCGACGTCGCGATAACAGCAACGCGCTCGCGGCGACGCCGAAGAAGCCGGCCACCCCGCACCAGACCGGCTGCCAGAGACCGAAGCGGGCGGTCAGCAGCAGGGGAATCGCCACCAGCAGACTGAGGCTGCTCAAGACGATGTCGATCAGTGCCATGATCAGGCTGAAGGTCGGGAGCTGTCGGGGCTGGGCGTCAGCGTCCCACACTGACGTACTCGATCCCGGCCTGCTGCATCACAGCCGGATCGTAGATGTTGCGTCCGTCGAGCAGGATCGGCTGGCGCATCAAGCCCGCGAGCTTGACCACGTCCAGCTCGCGGAACTCCTGCCATTCGGTGACCAGCACGACGGCGTCGGCGCCGGTGGCCGCGTCGTAGGCGTCGGTGGCATACTCGACGTCGCCGAGCAACGGACGCGCCTTCGGCATCGCCTGCGGATCGTAGACCCGCACGGTCGCGCCGTTCTCGAGCAGCCAGCTGATGATGTCCAGCGACGGCGCCTCACGCATGTCATCGGTGTCGGGTTTGAAAGAGAGCCCGAGCACCGCCACCGTCTTGCCCTTGACCACCCAGAGCGCCTTCTCGATCTTGTTGATGAAACGCTTGCGCTGCTCGGCGTTGATCTGCTGGGCCATCTTGATCAGGGCGAAGTCGTAGCCCACCTCCTGGGAGATGTCGTAGAACGCGTCGACATCTTTCGGAAAGCAGCTGCCCCCGTACCCCAGCCCGGCATACAGGCTGCCCGGCCCGATGCGCGGGTCCAGCCCCATGCCGCGGGCCACCTGCTCGACGTTGGCCCCGACCAGCTCGCAGATGTTGGCGACCGAATTGATGTAGCTGATCTTGAGCGCGAGGAACGAGTTGGAGGCGTGCTTGATGATCTCGGCGCTCTCGATGTCGGTCACGATCAACGGCGCCCCGAACGGCAAGTACAGTTCTTCGAGCACCGCGCGGGCCCGGTCGCTGTCGACACCGATGACGATCCGGTCCGGCTCGAGCATGTCGGCCACGGCGCTGCCCTCGCGCAGGAATTCCGGATTGCTGGCGACGTCGAAGACCGCGTCCGGATTCGCCTCGCGCTGGATCGTGCGCTTGACCTTGATCCCGGTGCGCACCGGCACCGTGCTCTTCTCGACGATCACGGTGTAGCCGTCGAGTGATTGGGCGATCTCGAGCGCCACCTGCTCGATGTAGGACAGGTCCGCCTTGCCCGAGCTGAGCGGGGGCGTGCCGACGCAGATGAAGACCAGCTCGCTGTCC
>CAZMLI010000082.1:0-9639 GCA_964566865.1 uncultured Planctomycetota bacterium | reverse complement strand
CTTGCCCGAGCTGAGCGGGGGCGTGCCGACGCAGATGAAGACCAGCTCGCTGTCCTTGACCGGCTGCGCGATCTCGCCCGAGAAGGTCAACCGTCCGGACTCTGTACCCTCGGCCACCAGTTCGGGCAGTCCCGGCTCGTAGATCGGCAGCTCGCCACGGCAGAGCCGCTCGAGCTTGGCCGGATCGTTGTCGACGCAGGTCACGTCGTGGCCTCTGTGTGCCAGGACCGCCCCGGTCACGAGTCCGACATAACCGGTTCCGACGACCGCGATTTTCATTTTTCCGTCTCCGCTGGCTGCTGCTCGGCCTCGGACTTGGCCGATTGGCGCGCCTTGGAGCGACCCACCAGCCGCTCCAGATACTTGAACGCCGGTTGGTTGCGGCGTTCGCTTTCACGCTGTTCGGTAAACGCGGCCGTCTCGGCAAATCCTCGCAAATTGACGCCGAACTTGACCGTCGTATTGCCCTTGCCGCCCTGTTCGCCTTCGTCCCGGTCGAACGTCAGATCGACGGCCAGCCGGTGAAAGTAACGCCGGATGGTGAGTCTCTGACTCTGGAACACATCCAGCCGGGTATCGAACTGAAAACCAGCCGTGATCTCCCACTTCGGGTTGACGGAGATCGAGGTCTCCAGGATCACCGTGTTGGAGATGTCGCGCGCGAAGCGGTTGCCCAAGAATATTCGCCAGCGTGGGTAGGTGTCCTCCGGCTTGCTGATGCCCAGCCCGACGGTCATCACACGCAGCCCTGCCTTGTCCAGCTGCCCGCCGTCGCCGCTCTCGAGCCGGACCTCCGCGTCCGCCGTGAACACCAGCCAGCTGCGCAGGCGCAGGATCGACTCGATGTCGAGATCGCCGATGGTCCGCCCGAAGTTGTCCGACGAGTCGGGAAAGACCGGCAGCTCCATGTCGAAGTAGAGCAGCTCGATCACCCGGCCCTGACGTTTGAGGTGCCGGCCGAAGACCAGCGGCTCGATGTAGTCGTCGCGCTTCCTCGGATAGCCGAAGCGCTTGTGCGCCGGCAGCGAAAAGCGCCGGGTCTTCAGGCGGTTCATCAGCTTGAAGCGAAATACGCCGACCTCCCCGACGGTGTCGATGTCGTCGTAGAAGAACAGCTCGTCCGGCTCCGGGTCGACGAAGTAGTTGGTCGTGTAGCTGATCTCGGGCGTGATCACGTGCATCAGCTTGTTGATTCGCAGCAGCGGGAAATGCATGTCGTACAGCCGGTGGAACTCGCTGTTGACGCGAACCCCGGCAGCGCCCGCCACACGGATGTCACCACCGGACAGCGGCTTGGAGAAGAAGCCCAGCCGCGCCCCGAGGAACGGGTTGAAGCGCACGAAGCCGATCTTGAACGGGTAGTTCAGCTCATGCTGGCTGTCGGCGCGAACCTGGGTGCGCCCGTCGTCGGGATCGTTCAGGTCCTGATCGATGTGGCGCCGCAGGAAGGCCAGCTGGGAGTGAGTCGTCCAGTACATCCGCCGGAAAAACCAGTGATCGTCGTGCACCGGCTCGGCGATGCTGTCCCAGGTGAGTTGCGGCAGGTACTCGGTCGAGGTGCTGAAGTCGGTCAGCTCGGTCTTGATCAGCAGCGTGGCTTGGTGGTTGTCCAGTTGCTTGCGCAGGTAGGCGATCGTCTCCTGCGGCTTGTCCTCCCGCAGCTCGCGCTCGAAGAACTCGGGCAAGAGGTTGCGGTCGCTGATCTTGGAGATCTCCAGGTCCAGCCGAAGTTTGTCCGGGAAGTTGTGCCGGTGCCGGCCGCGGACCCGGTAGCGGCCGCGCTGGATCAAGGCTGATTCGCGCGGCGCGTCGGTGCCGAAGTCGGCATCCGAAGTCGCGCCTTCCTCGGTGTCGCCGCCCGGCAGGTCGTCGCGCAGGAAGTAGCTGATCAGCCGGCCCTCGTACTCGTTCTCCCAGGCGTCTGTCGAGCTGTAGATCACGCCGGGCCCGATCGCCGGACCGCGAGTGGAGCGGTGGTCGACATCCAGGATCCAGCGGCCCCAGCGGCCGATGCGCTGGCCCCACTGGGTGTAGACGAAACGACCAAAGCGACCGCTGGTACCGGTCTCGACCCGCTTCAGCGGAAAGTCCTCGACGCGCGAGACGTAGAGCTTGGGGATGTAGAAGATCGGCACCACGCCGACCTTGATCACGTTGTTCGTGACCCACATCTCGAAATCGTCCTGCTGGCCGACCTTGGGCTGGCGCAGGATCAGCACGTGGGAGGTCTGAAAGCGGTAGTGCGGATCGCCGAAACTACAGGTGGTGAGGTAGGCGTTCCGGGCGGTGGACTTGATCCGGTTGTGGATCCGGTAGCGATTGGCCCGCATGATCAGCGGTACCAGCTTCTTGCCGAAGAGGGCCTCGGTCTCGTAGCGCACGTCGATGATCAGACCCTTGTTGGCGTCCAGGTCGAAGTACATCGCGTGGGCAAAGAGAATCTCGCCCTGGCGCGCGAACCGCACTTCCTTCTCGGCATAAAATTCGGTGCGCCAGCTCACCTGCGGCTTGCCGGTGATCTTGTTCAGCGTGACCATGCGCGTGCGCCAGATGACCAGACTCTGACAGTCCAGCTCGAACTCCGGATTCTGGCGCTTGCCTTGCCAGGCGTGCACGTTGCCGGAGGCCAGCACCACCTGATCCTTGCCCTCGGGCTGATTCTTGAAGTAGGGGGCGGAGATCTTGAACGGCAGATCGGCTCCCAGCAGCCCCTCCGGCTGCTCAGTCGAGGCCTTCTCCTGCGCCAGCCCCGACAGGCTGTAGAGGCAGAACAGGATCCCCCAAACGGCTATGTTTCTCAGCGCCATATCTCCAAAGATCGGGGATTGTAGCAGGGGCGCTGGGTGGGTCCAAAACAAACCCTGGTTTAGGGTTAGGTTTATGCATGTAGCCGAAGGAAGGCGTAGAGACGGTTCAGTTCACGTCCCTCGACGGGGCTCAGCTTGGGCAGCTTGCTCTCGAGGTGGTCAATCCGCACTTGCTTCCAGTCCAGATCGACGACCCGGAGCGCGGCCAACGCCTTCTTGTCTCGTTTGCTGACTGACAGTTTCGCGGTGTCCTTGCGCATCGGTGTCTCCTCATCAGTGAACACACGGGTTGAGAAAGACTACCGCAACTTCTGAACCACCTCCCACTAGTATTTGCCGAGCATTGCCAGGAGTTCCCGCTCGCTCAACTTCGGGGTACCTAGCTCTATTGCTCGCTTGTAGTTACGGTCTTTCTCATACCCCAGCCCGAGCACGATGAAGTCGGTTTGTTCATCAGTCAGCTCGGCTACTTTGTCGGCGAAAGTGTCCCGAATCAGCCGCTCGATGTCCTCTCCCTTGTAGGGCCCCGTCAGCTTGCCGGCGATGACGAAGCGCCGCATCTCGGTCCTGTCATACAGCCGGTTGCGAATCCGGTCGTCGACATCCAGCGGGTCGATCTTGAACTCACGCAGGACGTAGTCCCGAATGGCGCGCCGATTCGACATCTTGTACCAGCGGCCGCGGAACCAGCGCTCGAGCACTCTGCATTTCGACATCCTGATGCCGACGCGAATGACCTGAATCCGCGCGCGCGGAAGCTCCTTGCCACCGTTCTTGTAACGAAAGACCTCGAAGCGCAGCCCCTCGAGCAGCCGGTCCTTGCGAGCCAGATTGATGTAGCAGGTGTCGTTGTCAGGACTCGAGCTGTAGATCCGGCCGTCGGGCTGCCTCGGGTCCTTTTTCCGCTGCTTCACGATCCCAGGGCGGCCGTTTCTCAAGTACTTCAGCGTCTTGAGCAGCTCGGCCCTACGGTTCTTGTACTTCTCGGTGGTCTGGAACAGCCGGGTATTGAGCTGCCCCTTCAGGTCGAGCGCGCGTTCGACTTTTCGGCGCTCCCCGTCACGCTGCCCAACCAGCTGCTGCTCGAGCACCGTGTTGGCCCTGCGCTGGGCGGTCGTCTTCTTGCGCGCCGCGTCGAGCTTGGCGTTGAGCTTCGTCATCGCTTCGGCCTCGCGCTTGCGCGCCTCGTCCATATCGCCGCCTGAGGACTCGCGCATCTTGCCCTGCAGTTTTGCCCGCTTTTGTTCCAGCACCTTGACCCCATCGGTCTGGTTCTCGAGCAAGTTGGCCACACGCGCCTCGAGTTGCCGGATCGCCTCGTTGACGGTCAGGATGTCTGTTTGCCGGGAGACGCTGTTCGGGTCGATCGGCGTCTTGCCCAGCTTCAGCTCTCGATCGACGCCGTTGAGCAGGCCGGCGAGCACCTCGATGCTGGTCGGCGCGTCGATGCTCTGGCGGCCCCCCGCGACGTTCGACAGGCGCAGCACGTCGACCTTCAGCGCGGCGTTGGTCTGTTGCAGGTCGACGATCGTGTCCTGCTCCTGCGCGAAGGTATTGCGCGCCTGCACGTTCTCGGTGGCCGTCTTCCAGCGCTTGTCTGCCGCGTTCCACTGGCTGTAGTAGGCGAACGCAACCGAGGCGGTGGTCAGCCAGAGCGTGACGAAAACGATCGCCAGGATATCGAGTGGATGGGCCGCAACCGGCCCGGACATGGGTCTGCTCATGGCTGTCCGCTCCTCTTTAGTAAGCAATGAACTCTCGCAGTTGCGCCAACGTCAGCACCTCGATGTTGAGCTCCCGGGTGGCCTTGATGAAGGCCGGGTCGTTCTCGAAGCCGGACTCGACGATCACCAGCGTGGTGAAGTGGGTCAGCCTCTCGTCGATCCTGGCGTCCAGTCGGCGCAGCATGTTCTTGATGAATGGCAGCCGCTTGCGACTGCGCGGAAAGCGGCCGATGAAGGCGACCCGCTGGCGTTCGCTGCGCAGCGTGACCTCCCGCGGCGTGCGATAGACCTTGTTGAAGATCTTGTCGCCGGCGGTGACCGGCTCGAACTGATCCTTGACCTCGATCATCCGGCACTTGGCGATGCCGGCCTGGACGCGCAGCACCTGGATCTTCGCCCGATAGGCCCAGAAGTCGCCGACGGTGGGCGTGTAGACAAAGAACAGCATGCCCGGCTGCACCTTGTCGCGACGCCCCAGGTTGATCCAGGCATGCTTGGCGCTGGCGGAGACGATCTCGCCGTCGGGTTTATCCGAGTCGACCGTGCTGGCCAGCAGCGCTTCCCGCGTGGCGTAGCGCTTTCTGCGACGCTTGAGCTTCTTGTTCATCAGCAGCCGCCTGCGTTTGATCCGGTTGGCTTGCCGGATCAAATTCTCCAGGGTCTGGACCTCCTTCTCGCCCGTCTGGTGGGTCCGCTGAATCCGCTTGTCGATCTTCTGGATCTGCTGAGCCAGCACGCTGCGCTCCGACTTCGCGCTGCTGATCTGCGCCGCGAAGTTGGCCTTGATCTGTGTTCGGTCGCTGGTGTGCTGGACCAGGGTTCGCTCGTTCTTGCGGATGTCTGCGGAGACCAGCGCCTGCTTCTTGCTGCTGCGGGCCTCGATCGTCACCAACCTGTTCTCGAGCTGCGCGATCTCGTGCTGCACCTGCTGACGGTGCAGCCCCAGCCTGGCGGAGACCAGTCGCAGCACGGTGAGCACGCTCTCCAGGTTCAGCGCGTAACGCACGCCGAGCAGCTTGTCCTGATGGCGCAACCCGAAGATCGGCACCTGCACACTCTCGCCGTTGATCCGTAGCGAGACCTTCTTCTTGCCCTCCGCGAAGATCGTGACCTCGTCGTCGGACCCACGCGGCAGCGCGTTGTCGTGATAACTATTGAGCTTCACGGTGGCCGAGCGGATCACGTTGTCGACGGTGATCGTATCGAGCTGCCGACCGTCCGGAAGATACCCCAGCACCTTCTTGATCTGACGGATCTCGAGATCCAGCTGCACGCGCTCCCGCTTCAGGCCCGGCACCGTCTGCCCCAGCTTCAGCGCCGAGATCTTCTTGCGCACCAGGCGCCGCTGCGCCTTTTCCTTCTGTTCGTTGTAGGTGTAAGCGAAGTAACAGGAGACCAACCAGAGCAACAGGAAGATGACGAACGGGATGGGGGACGAGCCCCGCTTTTGAGAGAACATCTGCGTGATACCTCCTCTTTGCAGATCCTAGTAACTGATGAATTCCCGCAGCTGGGCCGTCGTCAGCACCTCGATGTTGAGGTCCTGCGTGGCCTTCAGAAACGCCGGGTCAAACAGGTAGTCCGCTTCGACGATCACCAGCGTGGTCCGGTGTGTCAGGCGCGGCTCGACCGTGGCGCCGATCCGGGTCAGCAGTTGCTTGAGCTGCCCCAGCTTCGCGCCGCTGGTCGGGAACTTGCCGATGAAGACGACCCGCACCGGGCCGCGCGGGTTATCGGCGACGCGGAACACCTTGTTGAACAGCCTGTCGCCCTTGGCCGGCGGCAGCTGGGCCTGCTTGATCTCGACCACGCGGCAGAGGCTGCTGTTCGCCTCCGACCGAATCACCCGCAGCGTGGCGCGATGGGACCAGAAGTCTCCCCGCGCCGCCGAGCAGGCAAAGAAGATCAAGCCTGGCTTGACCCCCTGCTTGCGGCCGAGGTTGATCCAGGCGCCGCGCTTATCGATCGAGACGATCGCGCCGTCGGGTCGGTCATCCTCGATCGCGCTGCTGATCAACTCGTAGCGATTGCGGTACTTCCGGTCCCGGCGCCGCAGACCGTGGACGCGCCGGAAATTGTCGCGGCTCTTGTGCAGCTGGATGATCTTGTTCCGTAGCTGCTCGCTTTGCTTTTCCCCGAGAGCTCGGGCGCTGGCGATCTTGCGGTCGATCAGCCGCTGCTGCCCGATCAGCCTGGCATGGGCCTGACGGGTCGTGCGGATCTGGCCACCGAGGCGGTTGGTGATGCTCCGGCGCGTGCGCTGCAGGTCGTCCTGGCGCCGCTCGAGCTTCGCGATCTCCTTGCGCAGCACCGCCTCCTTCGCCCCATGTCCCTGGTGGATTCCCTCGAGCCGCTTCTCGAGCAGCGCGATCTCTTTCTGCAGCTCCGAGTGGCGCAGCGTCATCCGGTCGATCAGCAGCCGCAGCACGTAGACGATGTTCTCCAGATTTAGCAGGTAGGGCACATCGATCAGCTTGTCCGGCTCGATGCGTTGCCCGATGATCGGCACCGCAATCCAGCGGCCCGCCACCCGCATCCGCACCACGTACTCGCCCCGCTGGCACATGAAGCGCTTGCCCTGCATGCCATCGGCCAACGCGTCGTCGTGGTAGCCGTTGAGCAGCTGTACCGCCCGAACCAGTACCGCATCCGTCTCGCCGCCATAGCCCAGCAGCCGCTTCAGCCGCTCGATCTCCGTGCGCAGCCGCAGCGCTCTGGTCTTCAAACCCGGCACCGTCTCGTGCAGCGGCAGCGCCTCGATCTTCTTGCGATCGAGCAACGCTTGCTGGCGCTCGTAGGCCCGCTTGAAGTGCGACGTGAGCAGGGCAGAGACCAGCCAGAGCAGGGCGAAGACCAGCGATGCGATCATCGCGACGCGCTGACGCTGACGGGCCCGCTGCTGGATCACGTCGATCACCGACGCGACGAAACGCGTCTTGTCCCGCGCAACCTCGTCGAGCACGCGCCGCGTGAATGATGCGCCGCTCTCGGGATGGCCCAGCTCGACCGACAGCGCGCCCGACTGCTGATGCATCTCGACCAGCATCCGCAGCTTCTCGGGATCGGCCTCGATCAGCGCCCGCAGCTCAGCGGCCGACGCCTCGTCCAGTGTGCCGTCGAGGAACTCCGCCAGCAGGCTCTCGAAGCGGTTCACGGCGCGCTGCCCTGCAGACCCAGCTTGCGGTTGACGCAGTCGCGCAGAATTTGCCGGATGCGAAACAACTGGAACTTGATCGCCGAGATACTCTTGCCGGTCTGCTGCGAGATCGCGGCGATCGAAGCCTCGCCCGTGTAGCGCATCCGCAGGACTTCCCGCGCGCGCTCGTCGAGCTGGGCCGTGCAATCGCGGAGCGCATCGACCCGATCTTCCTCCATCAACTCCACCCCGGAGAGCGTCGACTGCAGCGTGCGAGCCAGGACGACATCCAGGTACTTCTTCTTGTTTGCGCCCTCGCGCTTGACCTTCTTCAGCTCGGCCAGCAACTGGTAGCGCGCGATGGTGCAGAGCCAGGCGAAGAAGCTGCTACCGGGCCGATAATCGTCGATGCGTTTGAAGGCCTGGATGAAGGCCAGGTGGCTGATCTCATCGGCGTCGATCGAAGGCGGGCACCAGCTCGCGACGATCGCGCGCAACCGGCGTTGGTAGGCCTCGACCACCAGCTGAAAGTCCTCGATGCTCTGGCGCCGGACTCGCGCGATGGCCTGTTCAATTTCGTCGTCTGTGGGCTGCACGTCACCCTATATAGCCAAACCCGTGCATCAGTTAGAAGTTTTCGTCAGACGGCCGCGAGTGGGGCCCGATTTGGGCAGCGCACATGCGTGGAATCCGTCAGCGCACCTGCTGGCCCAGGCCCAGCGCTGTCAACTTCCGCTGGGGCGCCTGGAGGATGAACGGCATTGGCATGCCGATATGGTGGCGCTGGTGACAACAAGCATGGTGCCCAGCCGATCGTCGATCTTGGGGCAACCTCGCGCCCCATGAGGCTCCTGGCCATGTGGTATGCTGGGTATCTTGAGCTGCGCACGAATCGAATAGGCGCAGGAGAACCTGAACGGAGCGTTTGACCATGACCGATGAAAATCGCCCCTATGAGTTGCAAACCACCCACCCCGAGCTGATCAAGCTGGCTAGCCAAGAGGCGCGATTTTCCAGTCTGGAGGCGCAACTTGCCAGTCGCGATGCGCAGCTTGCCAAAAGTCAGGAAGCGCGATTTGCCAGCCTGGAAGCGCAGCTTGTCCAGGCCCACGAAGCACGGGTTGTCAGCCAGGAAGCGCAGCTGGCCAGCCAGAAGGATCTGCTGAACCTCCAACAGGAGCTGCTGACTCGACAGTCTGTGAGCCAGCCAGTGTCGGTTCCCTCCAGCCCGTGGCACACCCGTGTAGCGGTTCTGTTAGGCATCCTGCTTGTCGGTGGACTGGCTCTCGCTGCAGTCCGCATCAAGAGTGCTGACCTGGAAATCCACGAAAACCCGAACAATGGCCCGATCGGCTCGCCCTCGCACAAGGTGCGCCTGATCGGTCGCGCCGATGATGGCGCGGGGAACCCCATTGATCGCGCCATGCAGCTGCAGACGATCCCCAGCGGAGAGGACTATCGCCTGGCAATCAAGGACAATGCCGGCGCCGAACGCGTGTCTGTTCTGAATAACGGCAATGTAGGGCTTGGGAGGACGACTCCAAGCGGAAGATTGCACGCCGAGCCTGCAGCACGAGCGACGGCATTTTCTGCCGCGGACGGTGCAACCTGGCACGACATCATTATCCGCAATCCAACCTCAACCCTAAATGCCGCAGCCGGAATTGCGTTCCTACTGTCCGGCGTTGATTATCAAATCAACGCGGGAACCGGTATCGCGGCCGTCAAATCCGTTGGGAGCACGGATTTCGGGGCTGATCTGGCGTTTATTACAAGACCGCAGTCTGCGGTCTCGCAAGAACGGATGAGAATAACAAGTACCGGCCACATCGGCATCGGGACGACGGATCCGCAAGGTGCCTTGGACGTGAGTTCCACGACGGGGGCCTTCATCGTTCCTCGGATGACGACGACTCAGCGAGACGCCCTGACGGCCGTCAATGGGATGATCATCTACAACGCGACGACGAAC
>CAZMLI010000081.1:5919-14361 GCA_964566865.1 uncultured Planctomycetota bacterium | reverse complement strand
GCCGGACGAGGCGCCGCCCGAAGCGGATCAGTACGAGGACGACGTTCCGTTCTGAAGTTGACGCCTACGTGTCTTCGCTGGCGAACTGGTTTTCGAAGTAGGCGCGCGTCTCCTGTTCGAGGTGTCGACCGCCTTGGAGCATCACCCACGGGATAGCGATGGACATGGTCAAACAGGCCAGGCAGTTGGCCGCCAGGAAAGTGCCGTCAATGTTGAAACGTCCTGCAGCTGCCAGGCCCGTGAACAGCAGGCTGCCCAGGATCATCGATATCTGAAAGAAGGCCACCGGCAGGCTGGGCTGGAACTCCGCGCTAATTAGGCTGCCGGATTCGGTCGGTTCGATGCGAGCCCACAGAATTCGTGGTCTGTTTGCCCAGCGCTTCGTGTCGCGGGTGATGGCGTAGAACCAGTCGGCGCGCACCTCGCCGGTCACGCGTTCCTTGCGCTGCGCCTGATTGCCCTTGATATCCGACGCTTTCGAGGGGTCGGGCTCCAGGCAGCGGTGAAGTAGCTTCTGCGTCTGCAGGGCGCTGCGCTCGGTGCAGAGTTCCCAGCTGTCGAGATTGCGATAGGCACCCAGCGTGACCCAGTGGTGCAGGGTCAACAGCGTTCTGATTAGCGGCCCGTATTTCATCGGCCGTCGGCGCTCGATGATCATCAAGAGATACGTGATGCCCATCAGCACTGACGGTGGCAGCTTACGCAGTAAGCGACGAATCATGGCGGCTCACAGTATAGCGAGCCGCCAGATCACATGGCAAGCGGGCGAGTCAGGCCTGGCAGCGCATAACCGCGTCGGCCGGGTCGTTCGCCACGACGACGCCGAGTCCGCCGGCGCGTTCGCGATCCAGCGTCCAGGTGCCCAGTCCGATCACCCGGCGGCCATTCTTCAGCGCCAGCGCGATTTCGGACAGCGTGCCGAGGGAGCCGCCGACCGCGATCACCGCATCGCCCGAGAGCGCCACGATCAGGTTACGCGCCTCGCCGATGCCGGTCGGGATGGCGATCTGCACGTGCGGGTTGGCGGCCGCGTGTTCGGTCTGTGGCAGCAGGCCGATCGTCAGGCCGCCCGCCTCGCTCGCGCCCTTGCAGGCTGCGGCCATCACCCCGCCGAGGCCGCCACAGATCAGCACGGCTTGCGCCCGGGCGATCTCCCGTCCGACCTGCTCGGCCAGCGCCAGCGTCTGTTCGTCCGCGGCGCCGGCGCCGATCACGGCGATCGCTCGCCGTCTCACGGTTTCTGCTGCTTGGCCCACCAGTCCCGCCAGCGCTGGACCGACTTGTCGCGGTCTTCTTTCGCCGCCTTGTAGTTGAAGCCGACGAAGTGGCCGGTGGCGTTGCCCAGCTCGAGGGCGGCCTTGCGTCTGACCTGCGAGTCAGGCGATTCGAGCTGGCTCAGCAGCGGCTCGATCACGGCCGGCTCGAGCGAGCCTTTGCCCTGGGCATGTTTGCCGGCCAGGCCGAGCGCGAAGAAGGCGCCAACCAGCAAGACGGTGAAGGCCAGCGCGCAGAGGTTGAAGTACTTGTCGAGGAAGGTCTCGATGCGCTCGCCGAAGAGGCGGATCAACCCGGCGACCAGGAAGAAACGCGCGGAGCGGCTGACCGCGGAGGCGGCCAGGAAGCGCCAGAGATCGATCTCGGCGAAGCCGGCGAAGATGGTGAAGACCTTGTAGGGGATCGGCGAGAAGCCCGCGGCCCCGACAGCCCAGATGTCGTAGCGATGAAACAGCGCGCGAATCTGAATGAACTTCTTCTGCATGTGCAGGGCTTCGATGATCGGCCAGCAGACCGGCTCGAAGAGGAAGTAGCCCAGCGCGTAGCCGAAGGCCCCGCCGGCGACCGAGCCCAGCGAGCAGATCAATGCCAACCGCCAAGCCCGAGTCCGGGCGCCGATGCAGAGCGCGATCAGCAGGACGTCCGGTGGAATCGGAAAGAAGCTGGATTCGCAGAACGAGATCACGAACAGCGCGGTCGCGCCCCAGGGAGATTCGGCCCAAGAGAGGACCCAGTTGTAGATGCGCTTGAGTGGATTTCTGGTGCTCGGTGTCGGTTCGCTCATGAAGGGCGGGATGGTAACCCGACGCACGGGGAATCTGCCGCGAAAAATCGTTGAACAACGCCCGCGGCTGAGCGTATCGATACGCATGAGAGACTGCCTTGCGCTGCTGATGAGAGCTCTGGCTGTCGGATTGCTGTTGCTCTGGAGTGCGCCCGTTCGGGGCCAGCGGCAGGCGTCGCTGCGCAAGTGGGCCGGGCAACTGGGAAGCAGGCGGTTCGAGGTGCGCGAGGCGGCGCAGAAGAAACTGACCATCCATCGCCGGGCGGCCGCGAAGTTGTTGCGCAGGGCGCTCGACTCTCGAGATGCCGAGGTCCGACGACGGGCGCGGCAGATTCTGTCCTACCGGTCGGTCAAACCCTCGCCCTGCCAGCGTCGGTGCGTCTGTCGCGTGAGGTCCAGGAACGAGAACGCGATACTCGGGTCGCTGATCTGGCTGAGGTGCCAGCAAGAGCCACGGGGCCTGTGGAGCAGCGGTGAGACCTGGGCCGACCCCTGCATCACCGGCCTCGCCACCCTGGCGTTCCTTGGTGCGGGCCATACGCATCGCTTCGGCCGCTTCAAGGAGGAGGTCAAGAAGTGCATTCGCGAGCTGCTCCGGCTTCAGCAAGTGGACGGTCGCATCGGCAGCGGCAAGTCCGGCAATCCGATGCTCAACCATGTGCTGGCAACGCTGGCGCTGTCAGAATGCTACCTGACGACCAAGAGCCCCCTGGTGCTCAAGCAGGCCGAAAAGGCCGTGGCCTATTTGATCCACCAGCAGGACCCCAAGAGCGGTTGGAGTCGCTTCGATCGTGACGGGACTGCCGATCCGGACACCAACTTGTGGGCGCTGCTGGCCCTATATTCGGCCAGGAACGCCGAGCTGAAACCGAAAGGCTTCGAGCGTGCGATGCGTCTGGCAATGACGGCCGTGCCGCTGCGTGCGCGGGCGCTCTGTCTGATGTTGACCGGCACTCCGAAGACGCATCCCGAGATCAAGCGCGAGACCGACCGCTTGCTGCGGAATCCACCCAGGTCAGCCGACGATCCGATGCAGCGCTACCTCTCGACGCTGCTGATGTTCAACATGGGCGGGCGTCACTGGCGGGGTTGGAACAAACATCTCATCAAGACGGTCCTCGACACACAGCTCGATCATCGTTACTGGAAAGCCGCACCTTTCGCGGGGCTTGCCGGGACCCAGGTCTACGCCACCGCGCTCAATACGATGACCCTCCAGCTCTATTACCGCTACGCGCGCGTTTTCCGCTAGCAGCCTGTGATGTCAATTTATCGCGACGGTCCATGTCCCGCCGTCGCCCGTTACCTTGGCCGTGCCGCCGAGAGGCGCATTGAGCGTCTTGGCAGTGCCTCCTGACTTGTCCAGGGCCGCCGTTGCCCGTGGCATTCGGGTGAACCCCGAGTAGAACCTTGCGCCCTTCCACCGGCAGTAGACTTCGCCTTGCTGGTTGATTGCGAAGACCCGTCTGCCTGTCACGCCGTGGGCCAGTGGCCAGGCGTAGATGACGTAGCGTAGCTCCTGACTGTTGGCCGATCTGGCGTTTGAAGCGGGCATTTTACTGCCTTCGGCCAGGCTGCCGGTCGTGGTCGGGAGAGAGACCCGGAAGCAGTATCCGTTCTTCACGGCGATCCCGGAATGTTGAGCGGTCTTGCCGAAGGCCAGGCTGATGAAGGCAAGGTTGACCTTGGCGGTGTTGCCGCGTGGGATGGCCGTGCCGGACAGCTCCTGGAGATAGCCGAACTCTCCCTGGCCATCCGAGTCTTGGTCCACGATGGCGCCCTGACGGAACTCCTCCTGCGCAGTTGCCAACGCGCGGAGAGCGCCGATCGCGCTTCGCTCGGTCTCACGGATGTTCATCCGGCGCACCGTGATCCCAGGCGGCAGCGAGGGGGCGGTCAGAGTGATGCCCGACTTGCGGAGTCCATCCATCTCCTGCTTGCTGAAAGTCCCGGCGTAACTCAGGTCCAGCTGCTTGAGCCTGGGCAGCGCCTTGATCATTGGCAGCGAGCGGGAGGTGACGCCCGGACAGCCTGCGAGCTTCAGCGTCGTCAGCGACTTGCAGGTCGCGAGCGCTTGCAGGCCCTTGTCGGTGATGCGCGTGTAGTTGAGACTGAGCTCGGTCAGCTTGCGCAACCGCGCGAGCTTGGGCAGCGCCTTGTCGCTGATGCCGCAGCCGCTCAGATCGAGCTGGATCAAGCCAGGCTGACGCAGGATGTGCTGCATGCCAGCGTCGGTCACCTGCAGACAGTCTCGGAGGTCGAGGCTGGTGAGAATCTCGTCTTTCAGCAGGGCCAGCGTCTTGTCGCTGATCTGCGCTGCGCGTTTTCTCGGCGAGATGCGCAGCAGCAGCTGCGCTCGTTCGCCCTGCTCGGCGTTCACCGGGCTGGCAACCGCCCGCTTCAATGCGCTGCTTGCCGATGGTCCGAGGATCAACAGTGTCTGCTGGGCTCGGTTGCGTTTGCTCCAGGACTGGTGGCCCAGCCTCGCGATGAGTCGCTCGATCTCCTTGTCGAGTTCCGAAGCCTCGGCCGACGGCAGGATCAGCAGGCCGCAGAGCAGCGCTGAGAGTAATCTGGTCATGGGGAGAGCTTGTCAACTCGAATGATGAAAGTCAATCCGCCCCACCCCGTGTGCGGCGCTCGCCCGTGCGAATGACTGTCCCCGGCGCGGCCCCGCCCGTCTCTGACCGACACCGTCGGCAACGGCCGAGCCGACGCCCGAGCCCGAGCTTCGTTATTTTCTGTTCCCGATCTGCACCGCTGCGGCTCTGACAGGTAGTCCGGTAGCGATTGGCGCCGGCACAAGATGATCCTTGGAGGACGATGATGATACGAATGCGATGGCTGGTTTGTTGTGCCCTGCTCTTGCTGGCGGCGCCACTGGCGCGCGCGCAACTGCTCAACAAGCAGGCGCGGCTGGGAACAAATCTGGAATATGTCGCCGACTTCAGCAACGCGGTGGTCTTCGTCGACCAGTTCAAGCAGTCCCGCGCCTGGGTCTCGCAGGACCTTCCGCAGCGCGAGGGCAGCCGCTTCGACAACGGGCTGGCGCTCGATCTGACGGCCGAGGGCTGGGTCGCCTCGCTGCAGCCGGGGCAGGCCGCGGTGACGCTGATGCTCTCCGAGCTGGAAGGGCACCAGCCGGCCGGCACCTATGTCTGCTTGTACGACGGCCAGGGCCAGATCGAGTTTCCCTGGAACGCGCGGGGGGCCGAGTCCGCGGGCCGCATCGAGTTTCAGGTCACCAGCGACGGGCCGGGCATCAAGCTCAGCCTGACCGCGACCGATCCGGCCGATCCGATCCGCAACATCCGGGTGATCATGCCCGGCTTCGAGCAGACCTACCGGCAGCAGGTGTTCTACCCGCCGTTCGTCGAGAGTCTCGCGATCTACCGCGTGATTCGGTTCCAGCACTGGATGTATGTCAACAGCGGGGAAAACGACAGCCGCCGCTGGTCCGACCGCACCACACCGGCCTCGGTCCGGCAAACCGGTCCGCGTGGCGTGGCGCTCGAGCACATCATCGATCTCTGCAACCGGCTGGGCGCCGACCCCTGGTTCAACCTGCCGCATGTGGCCAGCGACGACTACATTGAGGGGTTCGCCGAGATGGTTCGCGATCGGCTCGATCCGCGTCTGCAATCCTATGTCGAGTATTCCAACGAGGTCTGGAACTACCTGTTCGCGCAGTCCGATTACCTCAAGGCGAAGGGCGCGGCGCTCTCGGATGATCCACACGAGGCCTCGCTGCGGTATCAGGCCCAGCGCAGCGTCGAGATCTTCAGCATCTGGGAGACGGTGTTCGGCTCGACCGAGCGCTTTGTCAGGGTCCTGTCGGTGCAGCACTTGCCCTGGTCGGGCCGGACCGTGATGGACTGGCAGCAGGCCTATCGCCACGCCGACGCGCTGGCCTTCGCACCCTACTTCGGCGCCATGCTGGGCGTCTCGCTGGATGTCGACGACGGCGGACTGCTGGAGCAGGCGCGCACGATGAGCGTCGAGCAGATCCTCGACTACTGTCAGCAGGACATCGCGCGCAATCGCGCGCTCTCGATCGAGATGCACAGCGACGCCGCGGCGCGAGGCCTGCGAGTGATCGCCTACGAGGGTGGCCAGCACCTGGTCGGTTTTGGCTGGCAGACCGAGACGGGCGTGGCCCAGAAGTTCGAGGCGGCCAACCGTCATGCGCGAATGCGGGGCCTGTACCTGGACGATCTGCGCGGCTGGGCCGAGCTCGGAGGCGGACTGTTCGTGACCTACCGCCACATGGGTCGCTACGGCGAGCAAGGCTGCTTCGGTGTGATGGAGTATCTGGATCAGGACAGCGCGAGCTCGCCCAAGTACCAGGGGTTGCTCGACTACCTGGCGCTGGCTATTGCGCTGCCGCCACAGCCCGAGCCGCAGCCGATGCCCGAGCCCGAGCCGCAGCCGACGCCGGAGCCCGATCCCGCTGATGGCTGGCGCGAGCCGGTCTGCGACCCCTTGAAGCACGCGGTGCTCGAGGCTCGGCGTGTCGAACTGGAGCAGCAGATCGCCGCGGATAGCTGGCAATCGGATGAAGAAGAGGCGACCTTCTGGGAAGAGTGGGAGGCCGTGCTGGTGGCCCTCTCGTTCTGCGCGCTGGCCGCCGGCTGTGCTTTCGGGTGTGGGTTGATCTAGATCAACAAGCGTTCGCGGATCTGCTCGGCCCGACGGCGAATCGTTGCCCGGTCCGGTCCGCTGAGATGAAATCTGGCCAGCACGAATCCGGCGCTGCTGGTCTGTCGTACCTGCTGGTCCGGGCCAACCAGCAGGTCGACTCTGGTCTCTGTCAGTGCACTCGCGAGCGGGAAATCGATCAGGTTTCCCGCTCGCCCCTCCTTCTCGGTGACCAGGTGGAACTGACCGGCCACCCGCCCCGCGGCGTTCGCGGCGGCGGTCTCTGCCCGGCAGCGGTCCTGCTGTCCACAGGCCAGAAAGAGCATCGCGTTGAACAGCGAGTTGCCGTGGGCCAGCGCATGCAGCTCGTGCCAGACCGTCGCGGCGCGCCCGTTGACCTCGATCACGCGCCAGCGGTCGTCGACCCGGCAGAGATCCACGTTCCAGAAACCGCCTCGGATGCCGTGACGCCGAGCCAGCTCGGCGGACAGCGCGAAGATGTCCCGCTTTTCGTCTGGCGGCAGCTCCGATGGTGCCAGTGAGACATCGGCCGAGTGGGCCGCGCCGGGGTAGAACAGGCGGTCGTAGATGCCCCAGAGCTGGGCTTCGCCGGCGGCGTCGGACCAGCCCATCACGCAGTGCTGTTCCCGGTGGTCGAGGAACGCCTCGATCACGGCAATCGAGCGCTGCACCAGGGGGTAGCGCGCACCGTCGACATAACGCGCGAAGAACTCCTGGTAGGGCCGGTTGTGGGGCGGTAGCTCGCGTCGCAGCAGCGTCAGCGCGTCGTCCAGTTGTTGCGGTCTGTCGATGCGGAACTGGAACAGACTCTGCCAGAGGTAGGCCGGCTTGAGGTAACAGGGGTAGAACGGCTGTCCGTCCCAGTCGCCCGTCTCCAGGTCGATCACGGTGGAAGCCAGCGGATCCGGTTCGGCTTGCCGAGAGAGTGCTTTGTGATTGCTGACCAGCATTGCATCCAGGCTGGGGCCGGGCAGTCCGTGGCGTTCGCAGAGCACCGCGGCAATCAGGTTGGCCGGCTCGTGGGAGTAGAGCAGCGCGTCGATCGCGTGGGTATCGATGTAATCCGAGCAGCGCTCGGTATAAGCGACGATGTCGAACTCGCTGCGCGGGGCCGAGAAGCTCAGCTGGGGATCCTCCAGCCAGTGCAGCTGATAGCCGTCCGGTGCGTCGCTCAGTCCGTCGCGATCTCGCTGGAATGGCAGCAGCACGGCGACCTGCATGAATGACATTTTAGCGGTCTTTGCCTTCTACTTCCAGGTGTCGTATCCTGTGCCCGGGAGAGTTTTCTGCGGAGGGGATGCAATGCCGCTGAAGGCGGATTTGCTGCTTGGAAAACTGATGGTCTCGACGGAGCACATTTCGGCGGACGTGCTCAATGAGGCGATGCAGGCGTTGCGCGGCGAGGAGGCCTACGGCAATGCCCGGAGCCTCGGGGACTACTTGAAGGAGACCGGGCTGGTCGACGCGACCGTGCTCGACGACGCCGTCGCGTTGCAAGACAGTCGTGCCCGGGTGGAGGGCGTGAAGCTGTTCGGCGAGGGGTTGGTTTCCAGGGGCGCGATCTCCGCCGGCGCTCTGGCCGAGGCCCAGGCTGCGTACGTGCGCGACGCCGCGGTGGGGCACACGCCGCCCGAGCGTCTGATCCAGCATCTCGTCTCGGCCGGGGCGCTGGACGAGCAGGCTGCGGATCAGTTCGCGCGGCTGATGTCACCCTCGATCGCGCT
>CAZMLI010000081.1:0-5819 GCA_964566865.1 uncultured Planctomycetota bacterium | reverse complement strand
TGGACGAGCAGGCTGCGGATCAGTTCGCGCGGCTGATGTCACCCTCGATCGCGCTCTACCTGGGCGCGGTGAGCTATGGCGCCGAGCGGCAGACCGACCGCGTCACCGAGACCGCAGTGCTGCGCTCGGGTTATCAGCGGGGCCTGCTGAGCGAGGCGGAGGTGTTGCGCGTGGTCTGGACCAAGGTGGAGCAGTCCAGCAAGCTGATCCCGTCGCTGATCGTCGAACTCGGGCTGCTGGAGCCGGAGCAGGTCAACCGTATTGTCCAGCGGCTCAAGCCGCCCGAGCCGGATCTGTCGGCGCTGACCGACCCGCTGGACGACGATGACTGGGACGAGATCGATCAGCAGCCGGCCTTCGAGGAACAGGCGCAGGCGTCGGCGGAGGTCGAATTCGAGCCCGAGCCTGAACCCGAACCTGAACGCGAACCCGAAGTGAAACCTCAGTCCCGGCAGGTTATCACGAAGAAGCGTCGCAAGCTTGGCGCCGGACCGGAGCCCGAGATCAAGCGACCCCGCCGTCTCTCGAGCGGGGAGCTGCCGCGCCCGACCAGGCGTTCCCTCCGCGCATCGGGCGCAGAGCTGCGGCGTCCGAGCAAGCGGGCGCGTCGGCCGTCGGATGCCCGGGCCGCCTCGGCGTCAGGCGGGCGGCCTGGGCGTCGCTCTTCGGGCGGCATGGATGCGGCCAGGCCGACCAGTCCGGTGCTGATCGCGACCCTGGTCGGCGGTGCGGTGGTGGTGCTCGTCTCGATCGGTATCTTTGTCAGTCGCGGCGGGCCGCCGAAGTCGCGCAAGCGCAGGACCGCCCAGCAGCAGCGGCAGCGTCCCGTGCCCGAGAAAAATAAGCCCAGCAGCAAGACAGAACCGGAAAGCAGGCCAGTGGCGCCTCCACGGATCAATCGTGAGGCGGCCTTCGCCGCGAAGTTCAAGCGTGCAGCAGCAGCGGTCGACAAGGCGCTGGCCGCGGGCGACTTCGACGCGGCCTCGAACGCGATGGCCGACCTGCGCTTCGCGCTCACCGGCAATGGCGCCCAGAAGTGGCGCGATCGGGCATACAGCGAGCTGCAGAAGAAGATCAACAAGGCAGTCGATCAGCTGCTGGCGACGCAGCGCAAGAAGTTCGATGCGCTGATCGCCGCGGGCAAGCTGAACGAGGCCGAGACGCTGCTCTCGAAGCTGCAGGTCAACATCACCGGCCACGACGCGCTGTTCGAGGAGATGGACAAGAAGCTGGGCATGGCGCAGTACGTGGCGGCACAGCCGAAGACGGCGCCGGTCCAGCCGACCAAGCACTTACCCCCACGCGACCGGACCAAAGAGCTGGCGAGCGCGCGCAAGCGACTGGCCGAAGCGAAGCTGACGCTGGCGATGGAACGTGAGGAACGGGCCGCGCTGGTGGCGCGTCGTGCGGCCCGGGTGATCCTGCTGACCAAGGACTCCTCGCTGCGGCTGAAGCTGGCCGGCGTGGATCTGGGCCCGTGCAAGGTCACCGAATATACGGAGCTGGGCGTGCGAATCGAGGGTGCGCAGGTCGGGTTGAAGCTCACCTGGAACCAGCTGCCCCGCGCCGCGGTCTACTCGATTCGCAAGGCCGCGCTCTCGGAGCAGGACGCGCAAGGCTGGTACGACCTGGGTCGGTTCATGACGCTGCAGAAGCGCTTCAGGGAGGGCGCCTATTGTTTCAAGATGGCGGTCAAGGCCAATCCGGAACTGAAGAAGCGGGTGCCGGACCTGAAGGCGCTGGCCGAGCGCCCCAAGCCGTTCAAGTGTGATTACAAGCGCATCGGCGCCGACATCCTGCGATTGCGCTGGGACTTCAAGAAGGCCGAGCAGGCGGCAGATTTCGAGTTCAAGGAGTCCAAGAAGCTGAAGGTCGGCAAGGGGCTGCTGTCGCTGACCGGCAGGAACAACTTCTTTTGCTACCTGAAGCAGGAGATCAAGTTCGAACGGCAGGTCGCGATCCGCGCCACCGGGATGGGCGGGACCGCGGAGGCGGTGATCGGACTGCGGTTCTTCCTCAAGGAGAAGTGGCTGACGCTGCTGGTGGTGCGGGACCCGAAGGACAATACGCTGACGCTCTATCGCGAGACGGAGACGAGCTTCGTGCCGCACGTCAAGCAGTCCTGGAAGTACAACCCGTCGCTGCAGGTGGCGCTGGTGATGGACGGCGGCACGCTGACGCTCTTCTCCGGCAAGACCAAGCTGTGGAGCGGCATTGAGTCGAATTTTCAGCACTGCTGGCCCGTGCTGGGTGGCTTCTCGACCAAGAAAACCGATGTCACCGCCACCTTTCGTTCGGTCGAGATCGAGGGTCGGGTCCCGCCGAAGTGGTTCTCCCAGTCGGCGCTCGAGGAGGAGGCGCGCATGTTCCGCGCGCTGGAGTTCGACCTCGATGTGACCGATCTCGAGGCGGAGGACAAGCTGCCCGAGATCCGGCTCGACGAGCTGCCGAGCCTGTCCGGCGCGGCGAACCAGATGTTCCAGGCCGGCCTCGCGGCGATGCGGCAGGGATTCAAGGAGAACAGCATGAACGTGCTGGTCGTCGGCATCCAGCTGATGGCCCAGGCCGCGGAGCTGGCGCCGAACCATCCGGGCGTGCAGTTCTACCTGGGTTTCGGCATGGAGCGCCTGGGGGAGGGCGCCGAGGCGCTCGCGGCTTACCGCAAGGCGGTGGAGAACAAACCCGACCTGGTCGCCGCGCACTTACGCATGGCCAGCATGCTGCCCAACCTGTTCGAGTACGAACAGGCCGAGGCGGCGGTCGAGCGCGTGCTGGATCTCGAGCCGGCCAACGCCATGGGCTACCTTCAGCGCGGATTGATCAGGTTCTACAAGACGAGTGATGCCAAGGCGCTGGACGACCTGGAGCTGGCCCGCGTGCTGGCGCCCAAGGATGTCGCGATTCGCAAGGCGATCAAGGACGTCAAGCACGTGATGGCGGGGCCCAGCTTTCCGCCTCAGATCAAGAAGATCCGCCGAACCAAGCACTACAAGATCATCTCCGATCTGGACAGCAAGACGGTCTCGAAGTATGCGAAGCACATGGAGGCGATCCACGCCCACTACACCGCCTTCTTCAAGCCGAAGAACCTGCCGGAGCGCCGCAGCGAAGTGCTGCTGTTTCGAACGCGCGAGGGCTACCAGACCTACGCCGAGCTGACCACCAACGATCGGGCCGAGTCGACGCTGGGTTACTACCACCCGCACTACCATCAGCTGCTGATCTTCCAGGGGCTCGATCCGGAACAGACGCTACGGGTGATGTACCACGAAGCCTTCCACCAGTACGTGCATCAACTGATCCCGCTGATCCCGATCTGGCTCAACGAAGGCATGGCCGAGTACTTCGGCGCCAGCGAGGTCAAGAAGGGCAAGGTCGTGCGCACGGGTCTGATCCAGCACGGCCGGTTGAGCTCGCTGCGCGCGGGCATCAAGATGGGTTTCAAGCCGCTGGACTTCAAGAAGATCATGCTGATGAGCCAGGGCGAATTCTATGGCAGCTCCGCCTCGCTGTACTACGCCCAGGCCTGGTCGATGGTGCACTTCTTCTTCTCGCAGCCCAAGCTCAAGCAGGTGCTGGTGGACTACCTCGAGGCGCTGCGCAAGCGCCAGAGTCCCAAGCAGGCGTTCGAGGCGACCTTCGGTAAGGAGGATCTGGTGCAGGCCAAGAAGGACTGGCGCAGGCACCTGGATGGGATGAAGTAGTCGCAGATGAACTAACTCGACGCGGAGGCGGAAGAGAGGACGCGGAGCCTCACGCGGAGCCGCGGAGATCGCGGAGCCGCGGAGATGACCAGGGAGATGGCCAGGATGAGCGGATGAAGAACGTGGTGGTCGTCACGGCCGGTGCACTTTCCCAACGGGACGTGAAGCGTCTTGTTGTCTCAATGGGCGGATACTGGAACAAGGAAACGGATCAAGGTGTCATCGAACGGAACGATGCTGCTGTATTCGTGGCCTACAGCTGTGACGTATCGGTGGAGTACGAACCAGAAGAGGTCGTTTTCCTTCAAGGGCAACTAGGTGGCGAGCCCACTGCATTGGTTGACATTCACATTTCCGGAAGAGAAGGCTCAAGCGAACTGGCCCAGGAAGTGTGTGAACACCTATTGCAGAAGTGGGGTGGGTACCTCGACGACACAATTGAAGAACTCTCATCACCCTGATGAGCCAAGGCAAGTTCTACGGCAGCCTCAGAATAGTGGCGATTCATCCTGCAGAGCGTGCGGCCTTCCGGCGCCGCAGGCGCCTTGCTGTTCTTCCTGCCCTCCTGCCTTCATGGGAGGCAGTTGAACTGCTTGGCTTGGGGACGTCAATGGGACCTTGGTCGTGTGCTGTGCGACCGGGACCATGGGTGAACGTCTGGGTGGTGTGAGTTCTCTGCGGCTCCGCGGCCTCCGCGGCTCCGCGTGAGGCTCCGCGGCCTCTCAGTTCCTCCGCGTCAGCTCGCGCGTTTCGCTGTCGCGATGAGCTAACAGTCGCCGAAACGATCCAGCATGCAGGCGATCGAGCGGATGCCGTTGTGGTAGTGGCTGATGTTGAACTTCTCGTTGGGGGAGTGCAGGCCGTCGTCGGCGAGGCCGAAGCCGAGCAGCAACACGGGGACCTGCAGCACGCTGGCGAAGACGCCGACGATCGGGATCGAGCCGCCTTCGCGGACGCGGACGGGGCGCGCGCCCCAGATCTGTTCCATCGCGTCGAGTGCCGCCTCGACCAGCGGGCCGCCGGTCTCGACCAGCACGGCGCGGGTGCTGTGCAGATCCTCGACGGTGACGCGCACGCCGGGCGGGGCGACCTGCTGGGCGTAGGCGGCCAGCGCGGCGACGATCTTGGCCGGGTCCTGGTCGGGCACCAGCCGCATCGAGACCTTGGCTTGCCCGAGTGCGGGGATGATCGTCTTGGCGCCCTCGCCCTGATAGCCGCCCCAGATTCCGTTGACGTCGCAGGTCGGGCGGGCCCAGAGTCGTTCGCGGGTGGTGTAGCCCTCTTCGCCCGACAGGCCGTCGACCCCGATGCTGCTCATGAACTCCGCCTCGTCGTAGGGCAGCGAGCCGAACTCCTTGCGCTCCCAGTCCTCGAGCGGCCGCACGTCGTCGTAGAAGCCGGGGATCAGGATCTTGCCCGTCTGGGGATCGCGCAGGCTGGCGATCACCTGGCAGAGGGCGTTGATCGGGTTGGTCACCCCGCCGCCGAAGCTGCCGGAGTGCAGGTCATGGCTCGGGCCGCTGACGCTGATCTGGGTGTAGGCCAGTCCCTTGAGTCCGTAGAGCAGACTGGGCTGACCCGGCGCGAGCATCGAAGAGTCGGAGACGACGACGCAGTCGCAGGCCAGCTTGTTGCCCGCGTCGGCGTTGACGAACGTCTCGATCACGGCGCCGCCCGACTCCTCCTCGCCTTCGACCAGGAACTTGACGTTGACCGGCAGTGACCCGCGCTCGGCCAGGATCGCGCCGACCGCCGCGAGGTGGGCGAAGGACTGCCCCTTGTCGTCGGTCGCACCCCGGGCGTAGAGCAGGTCGCCGTCGACGCGCGGCTCGAATGGGGGACTCTCCCAGAGCTCGATCGGGTCGGCCGGCTGCACGTCGTAGTGGCCGTAGAACAGCACCGTCGGCTTGCCCGGCGCCCCGGTCCACTCTCCATAGACCAGCGGGTAGCCGTCGCCCTCGATCTTTTCCGCGGTCAGTCCGGCCGTCTGCATCTGCCCGAGTAGAAAATCGGCGCAACGGAGCACGTCCGCCCGGTATTCGGGGTCGGTCGAGATCGACGGGATGCGCAGGTAGTCCTTGAGCTGTTCCAGGTGCCGATCGGTATTGTTGTCGA
>CAZMLI010000080.1:0-14499 GCA_964566865.1 uncultured Planctomycetota bacterium | reverse complement strand
CAGGCGGGAAAGGCAAAATGGCGCGTTACAGGTCAGGGATTCAAGGCCAAGCAAATCGTCATCTGTCTTCGCCCTGGGGAGACGAGGGTCTGGAAAGTAAGCCTGGTAGACGGCCTCGACGGGCTAACCGCTGGTACCTACACCCTTGACGTGCGATACGAAATGAGCTGGGGGGCGATGAGTTTTCGCCGTGATGGCGCTCGAGTGGAGAAAGATCTAGTAGTCAGCGGGAGAGCAGAACTAGGGCAGGTGGCCTTCGAGCTAGTGCCGGGCGGTGCGATAGATCAAGCTGCGTTTGCCGAACTCGGGTGGCAGGGGTTTTCGTGGAACCCTGATCTGATCCTTCAGAAACACCCGAGATGTACTTTCGCGCAAAAGTACTACCGCTTCTGTAGCGGCAGCACCACTCGGTTGGCCAGGATGATGGACGCTCAAAAGGGCTTCTATCTCACGGATGATGCAATGATGCGGTTGGCCAGGGTTTACCATCAAGAAGACAGGCAGCAAGCTAGCGGCTCAAGAAGCAGGAGCAGAGCGGAGAAGTTACTCAAGCGGCTGCTGTCGGAGTACCCTGACGGAGATCGGGCCAGGGAGGCACGGTTCCTGCTGAAGAAGGGGTTCGAGTAAGGGACTTCTTACCTGTCACGCGGACTCAGCTCTGAAAAAGCTGCTCGTACTCCGCGACGTCCTCGGCGCTGCCCAGGATCAGCGCGACGCGCTGGTGCAGGTCGGTCGGCTGGACATCGAGGATGCGTCCCGTGCCGGTCGAGCCGGCCCCGCCGGCGGCTTCGCTGACGAAGGCCAGTGGGTTGCCCTCGTAGAGCAGCCGTAGTTTGGGCTTGGGGTTGTCGGGATCGCTGTGGTCGGCGGGGTAGAGGAAGATGCCGCCGTAGAGCAGGTTGCGATGGAAGTCGGCCACCAGCGAGCCGATGTAGCGGGTGGCGTAGCCGCGCTGCTTGACGCGGTCGACGTAGTCCCGGGTTCGGGGGTGCCACTTCGGCGCGTGGGTCTCGTTGCAGGAATAGATCTTGCCGCGGCTGGGTGTGCGGATTTCCGGATGCGAGAGGATGTAGTCGCCGGAGTTCGGATCCAGGGTGAAGCCGTCGACGCGTGTCCCGCTGGTGTAGACAAAGATCGTGCTCGAGCCGAAGATCACGTAGCCGGCCGCGACCTGAGCCGAGCCTGGCTGCAGCAGATCTTCGAGGGTGCCGTCGCCGCTCTCGCTGAGTCGTCGATAGACCGAGAAGATGGTGCCGATCGAGACGTTGGCGTCGATGTTGGACGAGCCGTCGAGTGGGTCGAAGAGCAGGACGTAGTCGCCGCGCGGGCCGTCACCCGGGATGGCCACCGGCCCCTCGACCTCCTCGCTGCCGATCAGGCAGAGCTGTCCTCCGCTGCCGAGCATCTCGACCAGGATGTCGTGGGCGTAGAGGTCGAGCTTCTTGACGGTGTCGCCCTGGTGGCTGACCACACCCGCCTCACCGAGAATATCGAGCAGGCCGGCGCGGTTGACCGACAGGGCAATGCGCTTGCAGGCGCTGGCCAGGTCGGCGAACAGAGCGGAGAGATGGGCGTCATGCGCCGCGACGTGGTCTTCCAGGCTGATCATCCGAGCATCATACCTCTACGTCTGTTCCCGTTGAATACGCTAGAATAAGAACGTGTCTGACGAAACGAACCCGAGCCAGTTCCCGACACGGGACCTCTCGGGGCCGACCCTGCCGCTCGAACCGCCCGACCTCGAGACGGGGGAGTTCGCGGCCATGCCCAGCGCGGGCACGGAGCGTTATGTCTTCGAGAAGCTGATCGACAAGGGTGGCATGGGCGAGGTCTACCGGGTTCACGACAGGGATCTTAAGCGACCGGTGGCGATGAAGATCGTGCACGAGGCGCTCTCGGAGGAGTACCAGGGGGCGCGCTTTGTCGAGGAGGCGCAGATCACCGGCCAGCTCGACCACCCCAACATCGTGCCGGTTTATGAACTCGGGGTGACCGATGGCGGGCGGGCTTACTTCACGATGAAGGAGGTTCGCGGCCGCAGCCTGGCCGACGTGCTCGACGCGCTGGACGCGGACGACGCGGCGACGCGCGCGGAGTTCACGCTGACCCGGATCCTGCAGTTGATGCAGAAGGTCTGCGAGGCGATGGCCTTTGCCCACGCGCGCGGCGTGATCCACCGCGACCTCAAGCCGGCCAACATCATGGTCGGCCCGTTCGGCGAGGTGCTGGTGATGGACTGGGGCCTGGCGCTGCCGATGAACCGCCTGGACGACGCCAGCAGCCGCCAGCAGATCCTGCGGCGCGAGGACGTCTCGGCCAACATCGAGCTGATTCGCAAGGATGCCGAGTCGAGCAGTCAGATCTCGCGTTCGACCGACGCGCGGCTGACGATCGACGGGGCCATCGTCGGCACGCCGGAGTACATGCCGCCGGAACAGGCCGCGGGTGATCGTGAGCAGCTCTCGCCGGCGTCCGATGTCTACGCGATCGGCGCCTGCCTGTACGAGATGTTGACCCTCTACCCGCCGTTCACGGACGAGGATCCATACAAGGTGGTGGATCAGGTGCTGCGGAGCGCCGTGATCCCGCCCAGCAAGCGGGCCCGGGACAATGGCCAGCCGCGCGTGCCGGCCGCCGTCGAGGCGATCGTGCTCAAGTGCCTGGAAAAGGAGCGCAAGGACCGCTATCACGACGCGGGCGGACTCTCGGCCGAGATCCAGCGCTACCTGGAGGGCGAGCCGGTGGGGGCGCACGCGGAGTCGCTGGGCCATCGCTTGCTGCGCTGGGCGCGCAAGCATCCGATCCTGACCACCAGCCTGGTCACGGGCTTGATGGCGCTGGTCGGCTTCGGTAGCGTCTGGCAGGTCAAGTCGGCCCGCCTGGCGCGCAAGAAGACGGAGGACCGGATGCACAGCCTGCGCGTCGAGGCCAAGGCGATGCGACAGCGCAACCGAGCGCTGGAGGAGAAGGAACAGACCCAGCGGCGGCTGGCCCAGGCGCAGCGCGCGCAACAGCAACAGGCCGAGCGCCGTTCGCGTGCGATCGAGCCCTACGACCTGGGGCTCGAGTTCGTCCGCCGCCGCGTGCGCTGGGACCTGGCGCTGGAGCAGTTCAACCTTGCGATCGAGCTCGATCCGGAGTTTGCCGCGGCCTACCTGCAGCGCGGCGAGACGCTGCTCCGACTGGGCCGGGTGGACCAGGCGCTGGCCAACTATCAGCAGGTGCAGCGACTGCTGGCGCGCACGGGCCGCTGGCAGCTGGCGCGAACCTATCTGCAGATGGGCAACATCTATCGGGATACGCTACACGCGGGCGAACGCGCCGCGAAGATGTACCGCGAGGCGGTTCGCGCGGACCCCGGCAGCATGTTTGCCCGGATCGCCCACATCTCCTTGCTGTCGCTGGAGTTTCGTTACAGCGCGGCGCTCGTCGCGCTGCGGGGGCTGGGCGACGAAGCCGACTACTACTGGGAAGTCCATCTGCTCCGTGGGCAGGTGCGCGGGCGGCTGACCAGGGCGGATGGGTCGCGCAATCCGGTCTATGAACCCAGGCAGGCGCTGATCTCGCTCGACCGGCTGATCCAGCTGCGTCCGGGGTACTACCTGGCCTATGCCCACCGGTCAAAGGTCCACGAGTTGATGCGACAGCCGAGCAAGGCGCTGCACGACATCGACCAGGCGATCACGCTCAACCCGAGGGTTGCCGCCCAGTTCGGCTACCGCGGGTACTTGCGCGGGCAGACCCGCAAGTACCCGGGAGCGCTCGAGGACTTCGGCGCGGCGATCAAGCTGGATCCGGCGAACCCTCAGTGGTGGATCAACCGCGGTCTGATCCAGTTCTATCTGAGGCGCTACCCCGAAGCGCGGGCCGACTACGACGAGGCGCTGAGTCTCCAGCCGGATTCGACGCGGGCGTTGATCTTCCGCGGGGTGGTCAACGCACAGCTCAAGCGTCCGAAAGCGGCCGAAGCGGACTATGGGGCCGCGATCAAGTCCCAGCCGCGCGGTTGGTCGGCCTACAGTCACCGGGCGCTGCTGTATCGCGGGACGCGGCGCTACGCCGAGTCGGCGCAGGACTTCCGGACCGCGTTGACGCGCTGCCCTAAAGGCTCGCGGGCCAAGATCTACTACAACCGCGGGCAGCTCTGGATCGATGTCAAGTTGTTCGACAAGGCGATCAATGACTTTCGCCAGGCGGACAAGCTGGGCATCGCCGAATCGGTGATTCGGCGGGGTCAGGTGCTGGTGCTGGTCGGCTGTTTTCGCCAGGCCGAGAAGCTGGCGGATACCGGTATGGCTCGGTTCTCGGCCGCCCGCGCGAAGTCGTTGTTGCTGACCCGGAATCGCTGGCGGGCCATGGCCGAGCGCTGGGAGGCGCGTGTGCGGGAAAATCCCGGCGCTTTCGACGTGCGCGCCGGCCAGGCGCAGGCCGCAGCCTTCACCCAGCCCCTGGCGACGGGGCTGGCGATGTTCGAAAAGCTGCTGCCCGAGTTGCTGGCGCATGGCGCCCGCGCCGCAGGTCCGATCGTCTGGGGCCTCGACGCCGGTGACCTGCTCGGGACCTACGCGCGCTTGTGGAACGAGGCGGGCAACAGCCGCAATGCGATCAAGTACAACCAGCTGTCGATCCAGGCCGAGCGCGGCAAGGATGTGGTCAGCCGGTTTCAGCGGGGGCAGCGCTGGGCGATCATCGCCTCGCACCATGTCCGGCTGGCAGACCGCAGCTCGGGCGCGGCGCAGGCCGGCCTCGATCGCGAGGCGGTTGCGGCGATCCGCAACGTGCTCCGGGAGCGGCGCCTGACGCTGGCCGCATTCGAGAAGAAACCGGAGTTCGCGGGCCTGGTCGGACGGCCGACCTATCGAGCGGCCTTCGGAAAATAGCGCGCTCGCGGCCAGGCAGGGATATAATGCCGCCTCTTGGCCGCCACGAATGACCGCATGCCGCAGCGCATAGACCGCTACCAGATCGAATCGAAGATTGCCGACGGTTCGTCGGGGGAGATCTACAAGGCGATCGACCTGCCCACCGGGGAGGTGGTCGCGATCAAGGTGCTCGCGCGGGAGAAGCTGACCGACCGTGTCACCGTCGGCCGTTTCTTGCGAGAGGCGCGCGCGGCGCGGGATCTGGATCATCCGCACATCATCAAGATCTTCCATGTCACCGCCTGGGAGGACACCTACTACCTGCTGATGGAGTGGGCGGACGGGGAGAACGTGCTGCAGCGGATCGAGGCCTCGGGTCCGATGCCGATCGAGCTGGTGCGCGAGATCGGGCGCAAGATCGGCTCGGCGCTGGATCATGCCCACGCAAATGCGGTGGTGCACCGGGACGTCAAGCCGGCCAACATCATCCTTTTGCGGGATGGCGGGGCCAAGCTGGTCGACTTCGGTTTCGCCAAGCGGATCGGCGACGAGGGTGGCGAGGGACTGACCCAGACCGGCATGGCGATGGGCACGCCACTCTATATACCGCCCGAGCAGGTCAAGAACGCCAAGGACGTGGGCTTTGCCTCCGATATCTATTCCTTCGGCGCGACGATCTACCACATGCTGACCGGCCGTCCGCCGTTTGTCGGCAAGGGGGTGGGGGAGATCCTGCAGCGGATGATGACCGAGCGGCTGGTGCCGCCGGCCGCCCTGCGCGAGCAGATCCCCGCATCGCTCTCGCGGCTGGTCACGCGCATGCTGGCGCGCAAGATCGACGATCGGGTTTCGAGCATGAAAGAGGTGGTGGAGCGGCTCTGAGCTGGGGCTGGAACAGGCTGTTTCGCTGGTGCAACTTGTTCCCTTGACACCCTCTCGGCCCGTGTTAGATTACCCGGCCAATTCCAGCGTTTCGGCGCCCTCGGGGAGTTTTTCAGCGGTATCGGGGAGACGGGATGTCGGAGGATGAGCAGCAACCTGACCCACCTGACCCACCTGACCCACCTGGAAGCAGGTTGGTCGATTTTGCCGGCCTGGGTCTGCAGCTTGCGGTCACGCTCACCATCGGTGTCCTGGGCGGGCTGTGGTTGGATCAGCGCTTCGAGCTGAGTCCAGTGTTTACCCTGGTGGGTTCGTTCGGCGCGCTGGCTGCCGTCTTCTACCAGTTGTTCAAGATCGCCGACCGGTTTTCTTAGGCGGATAACAAACAAGCAATGAACACCCTCAACAGAACACTGATGCTCGGCGCGGCGATCTTCTGGTTCGCCGCCGGACCGGTGGGCGTGTACGGCGGCAAGCCGGCCCTGCTGGTGCTCGGGCTCGGTGTGCTGATCAGTGGCGGTTGTGTGCTGTCGGCCCATGCGGTGGCGCGCATCGCCGCCAACCACTCGAACAAGAGCGAGATGTGGGTCGCGGCGCTCGGCGCCCCGGTGCGCATGCTGACCGTCGCCGCTGGCGTGCTGGTCCTCTACTGGCTGACCGAGGTCAACGTGATCTATCTGCTGTCGGTGATCGCACTGACCTACCCGATGTTCCTGATCCCGTCGGCCCTCTGGCTGACCGAAGAGCTCAATCTGAGGCACGAGGCCCGGACCGCATGATCAACATTCTGGCTTCTGGCGCGGGCGGGATCGATACGGCTCTGCACCATATCACCGACGGCGAGGAGCTGGACTTCTTCGGCCTCGTCGTGCAGATCCCCGAGGCGATGCTGGCGATCGGCATCACCAAGCTGGTGCTCTATCAATGGGTTTGCGCAGCCTTCACCATCGGGTTCTGCCTCTGGGCCGCACGCGGCCGTAAGGAGCGGGTCCCGAGCGGGATCTACAACTTCTTCGAGACAATCCTGCTGTTCGTGCGCAACGACATCGTCGTCGGCACGATCGGCGAGAAGGATGCAGACAAATGGATGCCGTTCATCTGGACGATATTCTTTGTCATCTTCTTCAACAACGCCTGTGGGCTGTTGCCGATGGGCGCGACCTCCACGGGCAACCTGGCGGTGACGCTGGCCTACGCCGGGATGATCTTCGTGGTCATCCACGTGGTCGCGATGAGCCATGGGATCAAGGGCTACTTCCACGCGATCGTACCCAGCGTGCCCTGGTGGCTCTGGCCGCTGATGTTCGTGCTGGAGATGATCGGGTTCGTGGCCAAGTCGATCGCGCTGGCGATGCGTCTGTTCGCCAACATGGTCGCCGGGCACATGGTGATGCTGACGATCCTGGCCTTCACCCTGATGTTCGGTCAGTGGATCGCCATCATCGCCGTACCGGGTGCGGTCGCGATCTACTTCCTCGAGATCTTCGTCTCGGCGTTGCAGGCCTACATCTTCTGCTTCCTGAGCTCGGTGTTCATCGGCGGGGTGTTGCACCCGGACCACTAGCAGTCACATCACAATCAACTGAAAAACAACGGATACGCTTTTCTTTAGGAGAGACCGAGATGGAATTCGGGATTTTTGCAGCGGCACTGGGCGCGGCACTGGCCGCAATGGCAGCCGGTTACGGCATTGGCAAGATTGGTAGTGCTTCGGTGGAGTCGATGGCGCGTCAGCCAGAGGCCGCCGGCGAGATCCGCGGCGCGATGATTCTCACCGCAGCGCTGATCGAAGGTGTGGCTTTCTTCGCAGCCATCATCTGCCTGCTCGTCGTACTGCTGAAGTACACTGTGTTCGTCAGCAAGGTGGCCTAGTAAGCCATGGAACTATTGACCGTCCTGGCAGCAGGTGACGTGGGTGCAGGTCTGGGCGTGCCGCCGTCGTTCTGGCTGACGTTCTGGACCCTGGTCACGTTTCTGATCGTGCTGGCGGTGCTCTGGAAGTATGCCTGGGCGCCGATTCTGGAGGCCCTGCAAGCCAGGGCGGACGGGATCAAGGCCGATCTGGACGGCGCCGAGAATGCCCGTGTCGGGGCCGAGAAGGTCAAGGCGGAGTATGACGGGCAACTGGGCGGGGCGCGCGACGAGGTGCGCGAGATCATCGAAGAGGGCAAGCGCGATGCGACCAAGGTCAAGGACGACATCGTGTCCCATGCCAACGACGAGGCCAAGGAGATCCGGGAGCGCGCTGCGCGCGAGACCGCCTTGGCCCAGGCGAAGGCCTTCGAGGAGCTGTGGGAGACCGCAGCCGATCTGAGCACCGAGCTGGCGGCGAAGATCATCGCCAAGAGCCTGACGCCCACCGACCATCACAAGCTGGCCGAGGACGTGATCGAGCAGTACAAGTCCGCGGTGAGCGAGTCCTAGTCGATGGCCATCACCAACGCCTTACACCGCACGTGGGCCCAGGCCTTGCATTCGGTCGCGCAGAACCACGAGGAGGCTTTTGCCTTCGAAGAGGAGCTGACCGGCATCGAGACGTTGATGACGGAGGTGCCGGATTTCCGCATCTTCGTCACCACGCCGGATGTCAAGCTCGATGAGAAGACCGCGCTGCTGCGGAAAGTGTTCAGCGGCAAGGTGAGCCCCAACATGCTCAACTTCTTGCTCGTGGCGGTGGGGAAGGGGCGGATCGGCGAGCTCTCCGGCATGCACCAGGCCTTTGTCGATATTCTCGACTCGGGCGAGGGGCGGCAGCGCGTCCAGGTCATCAGCGCCATCGAGCTGACTGACGATCTGGCCGACTCGCTGCGCAAGCAGCTCGGAGAGCAGCTCGGCAAGCAGGTGGTGCTCGAGCAAGAGGTCGATCCCAGGATCATCGGTGGGCTGGTGATCCAGTATGGCGATACCCGGGTGGACGGTTCGATCCGGCGGCGCATCGCGAAGTTTCGTAAAGACATCAAACATAGAGTCAAGGCACCCACGTCATGAAGATGAACGTCAGCGAGATTTCCTCCGTTCTCAAGTCCGAGATCGAGGGATACGGCAAGGATCTCGAAGTTGCGGAGATCGGCCATGTGCTGGAGGTCGGCGATGGTATCGCCCGCGTCTACGGGCTGAGCAACGCCATGTCGTCCGAGATGGTCGAGTTCGAGAACGGCGTGATGGGGCAGGTCTTCAACCTCGAAGAAGACTCGGTCAGCGTCATTCTGCTCGGCGGCTCGCGCGAGATTCGTGAGGGCATGTCGGTCAAGACGACCAAACAGCTGCTCTCCGTGCCGGTCGGCGAGGGCCTGATCGGCCGCGTGGTCGACCCGCTGGGCAACCCGATCGACGGCAAGGGCCCGATCGAGCGCGAGGCGATGCGGCCGATCGAGGTGCTCGCACCCGGCATCGCCTATCGGCAGTCGGTCAATACGCCGCTGCAGACCGGCATCAAGGCGATCGACGCGATGATCCCGATCGGCCGTGGCCAGCGCGAGCTGATCATCGGCGATCGCAAGACGGGCAAGACCGCGATCGCGATCGATGCGATCATCAACCAGAAGGGCACGGGCGTGCTCTGCTTCTACGTCGCGATCGGCCAGAAGGAATCGACCGTCGCCAGCGTCGTCGCGACGCTCGAGGCGCACGGCGCGATGGCCTGGACCACCGTCATCTCGACCAGCGCGTCGGACCCGGCGCCGCTGCAGTACATCGCGCCCTACGCCGGCTGCACGATGGCCGAGCACTTCATGTACGAGCACAAGAAGGAAACGCTGGTCGTCTACGATGACCTGACCAAACAAGCCCAGGCTTACCGCCAGCTATCGCTACTGGTGCGCCGTCCTCCCGGCCGCGAAGCCTATCCGGGTGACGTGTTCTACTGTCACAGTCGCCTGCTGGAGCGGGCTGCGAAGCTCTCCGACGAGATGGGCGGCGGCAGCATGACCGCCCTGCCGATCATCGAGACGCAGGAAGGCGAGGTGTCGGCCTACATTCCGACCAACGTGATCTCGATCACCGACGGCCAGATCTACCTGGTGCCGGACCTGTTCTTCGCCGGCGTGCGGCCGGCGGTCGACGTCGGCATCTCGGTCAGCCGGGTGGGTGGCGCCGCGCAGATCAAGGGCATGAAGAAGATCGCCGGCATGTTGCGCCTCGACCTGGCGCAGTTCCGCGACCTGGAGGCGTTCGCCCAGCTCGGCACCGAGCTGGACAAGGCGACGCAGGCCCAGCTCGATCGCGGCGCGCGCATGGTCGAGCTGCTCAAGCAGCCGCAGTACGTGCCGATGGACGTGGTCGACCAGGTGCTCTCGATCTTCATCGGGACCCAGGGTTATCTGGACGACGTGCCGCTGAATCATGTGGCTCCCTTCGAGAAGCGCTTCCTGGCCTTCATCAACGACGAGTACAGCGAGATCCGCCAGTGCATCAAGGATGAGGGCGCGCTGTCGGAGGAGATGGAGAAGCTGCTGCGCGAGCAGACGGCGCTGTTCAAGATCGAGTTCACCAAGGACATGGCGGGCTAACCGGTGAATTCGAAGGAAATCCTCAAGCGCCGCAAGTCGGTGACCAATACCAAGAAGATCACCCGCACGATGGAGATGGTCTCGACGGCCCGCTTCAAGAAGACCAGCGACCGGATCAAGGCGGCGCGGCCTTACGGCGAGCGGCTGCTGCAGCTGGTACGCGAGGTGGCGGGCACGGTGGCCGGCGGCGAGTCGGGCCAGCGTTATCCGCTGCTCGAGGAACGCGCCGAGGTCAAGCGCATTGGCCTGTTGCTGATCACCGCCAACCGCGGACTCTGCGGCGGTTACAATAACAACGTGATCAACGCCGGCCGCAAGCTGCGCGACGCGCGGATGGCCGCTGGCCAGGAAGTGGACCTCTATGTCTCGGGCAAGAAGGGGCTGGGGTTCTTCCGCTTCTTCGGCACCGAGCTGGCGGGCTCCTACATCCAGTTCGAGGACAAGCCGGCCTACGAAGAGACCGAGCCGATCGCGGCCGATTTCATCCAGCAGTTCATCGACGGTAAGATCGACGAGTTGCACCTGGTCTATACGCAGTTCCTCAGCTCCGCACGACAGAAGGTGGTGACCGAACAACTGCTGCCGATCACCCTGCCTCAGGGCGGCGGCGACGACCAGAACAAGGCGGTCTCGCAGTACATCTTCGAGCCGTCGGCCGAGCAGTTGCTCGAGACGCTGATTCCGCTCTCGTTCAAGACCGCCTTCTTCACCGCCTTCTTGCACGCCGCGGCCAGCGAGCAGGTCTCGCGCATGATCGCGATGAAGAACGCGACCGATGCTGCGGAGAAGATGATCACCAGCCTCACGCGCCAGTACAACCGCGCGCGGCAGACACAAATCACGATGGAAATCGCCGAGTTGATCGGCGGTGCTGAAGTCCTCAAGTAGGACAAGGATCAAACCATGACGAACAAGGGAACCGTGGTCCAGGTCATCGGCTCGACCTTCGATGTCCGCTTCGACCCGGAGAATCTGCCGCAGATCTATAACGCGCTGGAGCTCGAGATCGACCTGGCGGGCGAGAAGCAGAAGCTGGTCGGCGAGGTGCAGCAGCACATCGGTCAGGGCCGGGTGCGGGCGATCGCGCTGGGCTCGACCGACGGCATGTTCCGCGGCCAGGAGTGCATCGATACCGGCAGCCCGGTGACGGTGCCGGTCGGCGAGGAAGTGCTCGGCCGTGTCTTCAACCTGCTCGGCGAGCCGATCGACCTCAAGGGGCCGGTCAACGCCAAGGAGCGGCGCCCGATTCACGTCGACCCGCCCGACTTCGACCAGCTCGAGCCCAAGACCGAGATGTTCGTCACCGGGATCAAGGTCGTCGACCTGCTCGCGCCCTATGTCAAGGGCGGCAAGGTCGGCCTGTTCGGCGGCGCGGGTGTCGGCAAGACGGTCATCATCCAGGAGCTGATCTACAACATCGCCGAGCACCATGGCGGTTTCTCGGTCTTCGCCGGTGTCGGCGAGCGGACCCGCGAAGGCAACGACCTCTGGGTCGAGATGGCGGAGTCGGGCGTGCTCGAGAAGACCGTCATGACCTTCGGCCAGATGAACGAGCCCCCGGGTGCCCGGCTGCGCGTCGCGCTCTCGGCGCTGACGATGTGCGAGCACTTCCGCGACGTCAGCGGCTCCGACATCCTGCTGTTCATCGACAACATCTTCCGCTTCACCCAGGCCGGCTCCGAGTGTTCGGCGCTGCTCGGCCGGATGCCGTCGGCCGTGGGTTACCAGCCGACGCTCGGCACCGAGATGGGCGAGCTGCAGGAACGCATCACCTCGACCAACAAGGGCTCGATCACCTCGGTCCAGGCGATCTACGTGCCGGCCGACGACTACACCGACCCGGCGCCGGCGACCGCGTTCACCCACCTCGACGCCACGACCAACCTCAACCGGTCGATCGCCGAGAAGGGCATCTATCCCGCAGTCGATCCGCTGGAGTCGACCTCGCGCATCCTCGATCCGCAGTACGTCGGCCAGGAACATTACGACGTGGCGCGTCAGGTGCAGCAGATCCTGCAGCGCTACCGCGACCTGCAGGACATCATCGCCATCCTCGGCATGGACGAGCTGTCCGAAGATGACAAGCTGATCGTCGGCCGCGCCCGGCGCATCGAGCGTTTCCTCTCGCAGCCGTTCAACGTCGCCGAGCAGTTCACCGGCGTGCCCGGCGTCTTCGTCAAGATCGAGGACACGATCGCCTCCTTCAAGGCGGTCTGCGCCGGTGAGTACGATCACCTGCCAGAGCAGGCGTTCATGTACCAGGGCACGATCGAAGACGTGGTCCGGCGCGCGGAGTCGATGAAGTAATGAGAGTCACCGTACTCAGCCCCGAGGTCGAGCTGCTGGACAAGGAGTGCGAGTTCGTCGCGCTGCCTGCGATCTACGGCGAGGTCGGCATCCTGCCCAAGCATGCGCCGATGGTGGCGCAGATCGGCCTGGGCGAGATGCGGATCAAGACCAGCGCGGGGCTCGAGCGGCATTTCGTCGCAGGCGGTTACCTGCAGGTTCGCGACGATCAGATCTACGTGCTGACCGAGGAGGCCGTCGACGGCAGCAGCCTCGACGCCGCACAGATCGAGCAGGAACTGAGCGCGGCGCGCGAGTTGCCGAGCGGCCCGTCCCGTGACGCGGCGATCCTGCGCGCGCTGGCCAAGCAGAAGATCCAGCGCAAAAGCTAGGTCCACTCCGGTGTCCTTTTCATACGAGGATCGCCGGTCGCAGCTGGAGACCATCGACGGCAAGTCCTTCGATCTTGTCGTCATCGGCGGCGGCATCAGTGGCGCCGGCATCGCCCACGAAGCGGCCTTCCGTGGTCTGCGCGTGGCGCTGCTCGAGAAGGGTGACATCGCCTCGGGTACCTCGTCGGCCTCATCCAAGCTGATCCACGGCGGACTGCGTTATCTGGAGCAGATCAAGTTCGGCCTGGTGGCGGAATCGGTGCGCGAGCGGCAACTGCTGCTGGAGCTGGCGCCGGAACTGGTCTGGCCGATCGACTTCGTCCTGCCGACTTACCGCGACAGCAAGCACAGCGCCCGCAAGATGCGGTTGGGCATGTGGATCTACCAGCGGCTGGCTGGGCGCCACCGGATCGGACGGCCACGACACCTTGGTCCGGAAGAATTCGCAGAGCTCGAGCCCGCGCTGCGGCAAGATGGGCTGGTGCAGGCCTGCATCTATCAGGACTGCCAGACCAACGATGCGCGACTGACGCTGGCAGCGGCCAAGGCGGCCTATCTGGCCGGGGCGGCGGTGCTGCCTCGTTGCGAGGTGACCGGCGCCGAGCGCGACGGCGAGTCGGTCGCGCGCCTGTGCGTGACCGATCTGCTGAGCGGCCAGGCCTTCAAGATCGGCGCCGCGCAGATCGTGCTGGCCGCGGGTCCCTGGACCGACCAGGTCGTCGAGATGCTCGGGCTTTCACATCCTCAGCTGGTTCGGCGGACGCGGGGCGTTCACATCTGCATCCCCGTCGACAAGGCGCCGGTGACGCGGGCGGTCGCGATCTCGCATCCGCAGGACGGTCGCGCGATGTTCATCCTGCCCTGGGGCAAGACCCATACGGTGGTGGGCACGACCGACACCGACCACGAGGGCACGGTCGAAGGTCTGCAGGCCAGCCGCGAGGATGCCGAATATCTGCTGGTCGCATACAACCGCTACTGTCCGGCACATCCGCTCGGGCTGGACGACATCGTCAGCAGCTGGACCGGCCTGCGGCCGCTGGTCTACGAGCCGGGCAAGCCGCCATCGAAAGTCAGCCGCGAACACCTGATCAAGCGGCTGGCACCGAACCTGACAGTCATCGTCGGTGGCAAGCTGACCACGTTTCGCGCGATGGCGCACGAGGTGGTCGAGGGACTGGGGCTCGACCTGGCGCTACCGCGCGCCCCGGAGCCATACCCGACCGCGCCTGAACCGACCGGCGTCGAAGATGTCGACCGCACCGTCGACGAGGAACTGTGCCTCTCCGTCACCGACTATTTGCGCCGGCGCACGCTGATGTTCTACAAGGCCCCGGATCAGGGCCTGGAGGTGGTCGAGGCGGTGGGCGCGCGCCTGGCCGAGCGGTTGGGTTGGGATAGCGATCAGACGGCTGCCGAAGTGGCGGCCTACCGGGCAGAGGTGGCGGCCAGTCGGGCTTTTCGCGACTAGCTGTGTAGTTCTCGTAGGAACAGCCGGATCCGGCAGCACCGGGGTTACATCGGCGAGCCGTGCAGCGAGAAGGTTGGTGATGATTCGTTGAACTATTG
>CAZMLI010000079.1:5895-14571 GCA_964566865.1 uncultured Planctomycetota bacterium | reverse complement strand
GCCACCAGGTTGGCCGGCATCGTGCTGTAGTCGTCCCGCACACCGCCGCCACCGCTGAAGTTGATCGCCACATCGGTCGGCCCCAGCGGGCCGCTGCCGTCCGGCTTCTCGCCGAAGATGAAGATCCCGCCCGCCACGCCGGCGTTACCGTTGATCACGGCACCGGCGTTGCCCTCGCCGCCGATCAGCCCGTTGTCGTAGATCGATTCGTACTGGCGCTGGACCGTGCAGGTCACGGTGACGGTCAGCCCACGGTAGCTGCCGCTGCCGCTGATGACCCAGGTGTCATCGCCGCCGTCGGCCGCCACGGCGAAGTAGGAGCCGTTGTCCGGCTGCGCCGCGTCGATCAGGATCGGCGCGGCCTGGGTGCCGACATTGCCGTCGAGGAAGTCGTTGAGCTCGTCCATCGAGTGACTGACCGCCGAGAGCGCCATGAACTTGGCCCGAGCGGCATTGTACTCGGTGTCCATTGCCCGGTGCTTGGCGATGCTGGGAAACAGGAACGCCGCCGTCATCGCGATGGCGACGAAGACGATCACCATCGAGACGATCAGGATCGAGCCACTGTTCTTACTTCTCATCGGGTTCATCCTAGAAATTGCGCGGGCTGACCTGTTCGGACAGCACGGACTCCTTGATGTCTCGCGCTCCCCGGCGGATCGCCTCGCGATCGAGCACGAAGGTCACTCTGACCACGTCGGGGCTCTTGACGCCGCCTTCATTGGTCGTGGTCACGAACGGGTTCGAACGGTTGGTGCTGAAGTCGACCGCGCCGACGTGGTTGGTGATCACCTCGGGCGCCCGGGTCAGGATGACGCTGCGGTACCAGAATTCGGCGAAGTTGTTATTGCCGAAATAGACCGTCCAGGTGATCTGCCCTGTGCGACGATCGATGCTGAGGCTCCAGTAGCGATACTTCCCGGTGATGTCGTCCCAGAGGTACTTGATCCAGACGATCGTGCCTTCGACGACCGACCCGGTGAGGGTGGTCGTCAGCAGGTAGCCTTCGAGGTGCGCGTCCGAGTCCTCCGGCCGGTTGGGAATCAAGTTGTCGGGGATCCCGTCGACCGTGCCGTTGCTGCCGAAGTCGAGCAGGTCGATGAAGGTGGGCAGGTCGTTCACCAGCGCACCGGTGTTGTCGCGCACCAGGTTGGCAGCCCAGTCGGTCCAGCCGACTTGCTGGCTGTCAAAAAGCGTGTGCTGCGCCGAGGTGGCGTAGAGGTCGCTCTTGTAGATCACGTAGCGCCGCAACTCCATGCTCAGCTTGTCGGAGTTGTAGAACGGCGCGATGAACACCATCGACTGCCAGTCGGACTTCTTCTGCAGATCGTTGCTCGCCTCGACGGCGGAGAACTCGTCCATGATGAAGTTGTTGTTGATGTCGCGCGGCGTGAGGAAGCGGATGCTGCCCTGAACCGTGCCATTCATCAGCGGCGAACCATCGAGCGGACAGCTCTGGAACGACATCGGCCAGGGGCGTCCGTAACGATCCAGCGTGATGGTCGTGCTGGTATTGATCGTGGTGACCCGTGCTTCGATCAGCGAGGCCTGGGGATAACGCGCCACACTGGTCACGTTGTTGAAGAACCAGGGGCAACTGGCCGAGGCGCACTGCTTTCCGGACTCGCTCTGGAACGTCCTGGTATCGCTGACCGACTGGGTCAGGGGCACGGTGAAGGAGATCGGAGTGGGCACCAGGCCACCCGGGGCGGGCGGCAGGTTGAGCTGGGTGACCGTACGAAAGTAGCTGTTCAGACAGCAGATCGTGCCCAGCCCCGACTCCTCGATCTCCCTGGACACCCGCTGGATCGCGTTCTTGGTCTGTTCGACGGCCTGGGTTCGTGCGGTATTGGCGCGCGTCGCCTCGTCCGCGGTCTGCAGCGTGGCCATCACCGCGCCGAGCACCACGGCGAAGACGACGACCACCACCATCAGCTCCAGCAGGGTGAACCCAGAATGTTTACGCATCGACCCCGAGACTCCAGAATTACAGACATGGACGCACTTTTACGCCTTCTGCAGTATGGGATTCCGCCCGGACACAAGTCAAGCTGCTAGCGGCCCCTTTCTCGCCAGACTTTTGCCAGCGCGCGGTTTCTGACAACCTCCTGTTCGAGCAGCGCGATGTAACGGCGCGCCGCGCTCGCGACGGGCTTGCTGGGCTCCGCGAGCGCCTTGTCGATTGCGACCAGCCGCTCGAGACAGTCGAGCACTTCGCGCGGTCGCCCCATCGCGCAGCAGATCCCGGTCAGCTGGCTGAGCAACTCTACATTGCGCGGCTGCGAGACGAGCAACTTGCGCGCCAGCCGATAGGCCCGTCGGTACTCCCTGTCTTCCTTGAAGTCCTTCAACTGATCCAGCTCGAGTTCGAAGTCCCGCGGCCGTTCCGCGATTTGCTTGTCCGCAATCACGCGCTTCAACCCGAACAGGCCCAGTCCGGAGTAGGCCCACTTGCGATAGTTGCGCATGACCGACAGGTACCGCGGCACCCCGATCTGCTCCAGTAGCCGCAGGTGGACCAGCACATCGAGCCGCCGCCGCATCCCTCGCTTTTCCTTGATAGCCTGACGCAACGCGGATTGCACCTGGACCAGATTTCCCTTGAGTGCAGAGGTCGCCGCTTCTTGCTCGACGAGCAGCGTTCTCAACCCGTCGCGTTCGAAGCGCGAGCCGACTCCGATCAGCAGGAAGGTCGCGTCGCGGTCGATCTTCAGTGCGCGCTGCAGCGCCACCGCTGCATCCGCCTTGCGCTTCAGCGCAAGCAGCGCCCCGCAGCGAGACAGCTGAAGATCCAGGCCATCTCCCCCCTGGCGAACGATTGAATCGTAGAGCGCCAGCGCACCCGCGGGCTTGCCGATCCCGCGCAGGCCGTGGGCCTGTCGCAGCACATCCGACGCCTCGGTCGAGCTGGGCCTGGCGCTGAAGACCCCCGGCCCGGCCATCAGTCGCAACCGCTTCAGTCGAATCCGGTTAGGCCCTTCCGGCCGGGACAGCGCGCGACAGCGCATCACGCCGAGCGTGTAGGGCCCGCGCGCGAGATCGTGCTCGAGATCGCAGCGCATGCCTGCGATGGGTTTGCCGCTGTCGCGCTCGAACAGGCGCATCCAGGCCTGCCGCGAGACGCCGATGTAGGTCAGTTCCAGACGATACCAGCGGTCCGGATGCAGCGGCTGGCGGATCATCTGATGGACGAATTTCTCGTAGGTCCGCAGCGACATCTGCTTGGAGATGAAGTAGCTCTCGTCCTGCAGCTTGTGCAGCAGCAAGATCAGCTGCGGGTTGAACCGCGTCCACCAGCGATCGTCGCGGAACAGACCGAAGGCGAACTTGGCGTCCCAGCTCAACTTGTCGAACTTCAGCTCGACCGAGAGCGCGAACGAGCCGCCGTGATAGTACAGCTCGAGGCCGGCAGAATGGGGGTAGCCTGGCCCACCCCGATAACGCCAGACGCCAGGCTCGAGCCGTTGCAGTAGATAGGGCGAGCTTGCTGGAAATCCGCGCAGTTCGGGGTTCAGCTTGCCGATCAGGATGTTGGCGCGCTGCCCGAACGCCTCCAGCTCCTCGCGGGCCGACTTCAATTCAGCGATCTGGCTCGGCGGCAAGTCGAGCGAAGCGCCAAGTCGATTGGCCATGCGCGACGCCGCAACCCATGCCCCTCGCGCGAGGTGTGTGCGATAGGCCAGATACAACGCCTGCGAGGACAGCTGGGGCCAGTTCAGACAGACCGACTCGAGTTGCCGCAGCGCATTCTCCTGCTGTTCGCTGGCCAGAAAGCTGCGCGCCATGGCCAGCTGCGCGAGGCCAGCCTCCAGCCGATCGGGGTACTTGCTCGTCAGCTCCCGCAGCCGTTTGCGCGCCAGGTCGGGCTGATCCATATCGAGCAGGTCACGCGCCACCCGCAGGTCGATCGCGGCCTGTCCCTGCACCGTCTCCTCACCTCTGCGGGCCTGCAGCAGCTGTTCTCGCTCGAACGTGCCCTTCAAGCCCAGCACCTGAACTGCGCCTTGCCAGGTCACAATCAGCTCGTCGTCACCGTCGCCGTCCAGATCCCCCACGCCGCCGATCTCGCCACTGCTATAGAACTGCAGGATCGGCTGCAGGCGGGTTGGCTCCACGGCGACCAATGCCAGCGAGGCCTCGAGCCAACGGCCGTCACCCTTTGACAGCGGGCCGCGCGGAATCCGCACCAGCAGATGCGTCTGCTTTCCCGTACGCACCGACGCAATGCGCAGCGTACCGCCCGGCCGGGGCCTGGCCAGCTCGAGCGACTGGCCAACCGGCTTCATCTGCGGCACATCGATGCGGAACTTGCGCAGCCTGGCTTGCGAATTCGACGGCTGGCCGAAACCGATCAGCACCGGCCAGTGCCCCGCGGCGGTCGGACGCAGGATCAGCGCCTGGCCTTCCGGCGCGTCGGCGCTGCTGACGATCCGGAACTGCCTGGCCCCGGGCTCGTAACGATAAACGAACAGCTTCTGACCACGTTGGATCTGCTGTCCCACGGCGATCAGCGGCGGCCCGCCATCTGGTGCCGGGGCCACATCGAACCAGCGCGCATCGACCGGATCGGTGCCAGGGTGCTTGAAGGGCGCGAAGCGGAAACGCTTGCCGTCGGCGCTCTGGACGAAGACGCCGGAGTGATATTGATACCATCCCTGACCGCAGACGATGTCGGCGCGGCCATCTCCGGTGACGTCACGGACTGCAAGACGCCAGATGACCGAGCCGCGCTGCTCCCGACCGAACCGCGCGTTGAGCGTATTTCCCCAGCTCTTGGTGACGTTGACCATGCGCCCCTCGTGAAAACGCCAGACCTCGATCCGCGTCAGCGCCTGATACGGATCGCCGTAGCCCACCACCAGTTCCTTGGGCGGCCGACCGTCGAGCTCGCCCACAGCAAGCCGGATCGAGCGGGTCTCCTTGGCATTCGACAGGCGCTGAGACAGGACCAGCTTGAAGGTTCGGCTCTTCGGCGCGAGCCGCAAGATGACCAGCTCCGACTGCGGGTTGATCGAGAGTAACTCGTTGCCGCCGTCGCCGTCGATGTCGGCCACGAGCAGCTGCTTGCTGCGGATCTGCCCGTGATATCCCAGCGGCAACTGGGTCGGAGGGCCGAGCCAGGCCACCCAGCGCTGCAGCTCGGCCCGCTCACGCGCCAGCTTGTCGGGGAGCCGCGACGCCTTCAGGTCTTCGAGCAGGTTCCAGGCCCGCGCCAGCTCCCCTCTCCTGAGCAACAGGCGCGACAGCGCCAGCGCGGCAGGGGCGCGCCAGGGGTCACCCTCGCGGCCCATCAGCTTGCGAAAGAAGACCCGCGCGCGGTTGTCCTGACGCCGCCCCGCAAAGTGCTGTCCGACCAGAAAGAGCGTCTTGCTGCCACGGCTCGACTCCGAGTCATGGTGATAGGCCTGGGCCAGGTGCCAGGCGCGGCTCTTGGCGGGGCCTTCATCGGCCAGCCGATGGTGCGCGTCTGCCAGAAACTTGCGCACCTCTTTCGAAGGATCGAGGCCACGGGATCGTGCGCCGGCGCCCTCCGCTCTGCGAATCACCTCCTCGGCCTTCTCGATCGCTTGCACGATCTTGCCCGCCTGATACAGCCCGCGCGACTCCGCCCAGACGCCGTCGATCTGAGCCCACTGCGCGTCGATCGCGCGCTGCGCCTTGCCTGGATTGTAGATCAACGACCAGTAGAGCGCCGGTAACAGAACCGCCAGCATCAAGCAGACCAGCAGCAGCAGCCTTCGGTGGCGCAGCAGCTTGCGCCAGACCTTCTGCCCCAGACTCGGCGGCCGGGCCAGGATCGGCTCCCCCGCCAGGTAGTCTCGAATATCGCGCGCCATCTTGCTCGCCGACTGATAGCGCCGCGCGGGCGTCTTCTCGAGCGCCTTGAGGCAGATCGTCTCGGCGTCGATGTGCACTCTGTGATTGAGTTCCCGCGGCGGGATCGGGTCCAGCTCCTGCACCTGGCGCAAGACGTCGAACACGGTCTCGCCGCCGAATGGCCGGTCGAACGTCAGCAACTCGTACATCACCACGCCGAGCGCGAACACATCCGCGCGGGCGTCGATCCGCTTGCCATCCCCGCGGGCCTGTTCGGGAGCCATGTAGGCCGGCGTGCCGAGGATCTGGCCCGTCACCGTGATGCCATGATCGAGCGCGATGCGTCGGGCCAGTCCGAAGTCCATCACCCGCGGCCGCTGCTGTTGATCGAGCAGGATGTTGCCCGGCTTCAGGTCCCGGTGGATGATGCCGTGATCGTGTGCGTAAGCCGCGGCCTCGACGATCTCGGCCATCAACGCCATCGCCTCGCGCGGGCTGACCGACTCGGCCTCGATCAGCCCCGCCAGCGTGCCGCCCTCGACCAGCTCCATTACCAGATAGGGCGTATCGTCCACGTCTCCGTGGTCGAAGACGGTGACGATGTTCGGGTGGGTCAGCGCCGCCATCGACTGCGCTTCTTGACGAAACCGATCGAGCAGATCCTGATCGGAGCCGATCGACATCAGCTTGAGCGCGACCTCCCGGTCCAGCGCCGGGTCCCGCACGCGATAGACCACCGCCATCCCGCCGCGGCCGAGCAATGAGAGGATCTGGTACTTGCCGAACCGCTCCCCCACCCGCGGCAGATGGTCGGACCCGCTGGGGTGGCGCTGGCGAGCTACTGCCGAGGCATCCGGCGGCGACACCCGCAGGGTGGCATCGTCGTCGATCCGCTTGGTCGGATCGCTGGCCGTGGCGGGCGGTGTGGGCTCCGGCTGTTTCTCATCGGACGCGATGACCCCACGATACCAAGATCAGCGCAGTTGCTCCATGGCCTGTGCCGCGGACTCTTGCACGCGCGCGACCGGGTCCTTCAGCGCCAGGCGAGTCAACAGCGGCAGCGCCCGCTGGCGAGGCATCTTGCGCAGCGCGACCGCCGTGGCGGCGCGCACGATGGCATGCTCGTCATCCGCTCCCGCCGCGATCAGCTCGAACGTCCCGGGCTCGCCTGCGTTGCCCAGCCCGAGAATCACCGCGCGCTTCCACTGCGGGCTGGCGTCGCGAGCGTAGGATTTCTCCAGGAACGAGACGGCCTGCTTGGCCAGACGCTGGTCGCCGCGCAGCAGGGCCCTGCCGGCCGTGATTCCCAGCGCCTCGAGAACGGCGCCGGACAGGGGTTCTCCCGGTACTGCGTGGCTGGCCAGACGCTGCACGATGTCCGACCGCGGCGCCTTCACCGAGGTCAGCGCGAGCACTGCGGTGGCGCGAATCGACAGGGTCGTCGCGCTGCTATCGAGCACATCCAGCAGCGCCTGCTGTGCCGCCGGAGTACCCAGGCGCCCCAGCGCATCCAGCAAGGTGTAGCCCAGAGTTCCGTCGATCTGACCCTCTTTCAGTCGATCGGCAATCCGCCGCAGGCCAGGGGCGTCCTGCTCGAGGCTCTTGACCAGCCTGAGGAACAAGGCATTGCGCTGCGAGCCGCTGGCCTTGCTGGCCAGGGCGATCTCCAGCTCCGACAGCACACTGGCCAGCTTCTCCAGCGGTTTGTCCGTCAGCTTTTTCAGGGTCCGTCTAGCGACGCGCGCGGCATCGACTGGCGTGGTCCCCTCGTGCGGCTGACGACTCTCGTATCGCTTGCGGGCCCCAGCGGCATCGACCTGCGCGGCATCGGCCCGCTGCAGTCGAAGTCGAATCCGCAGCAAGGAGTTGACGTCCATCGGAAACTGCCTGCCCTTGACCTGCAAGGTCTCGTTTCCCTCCAGGCTGACCAGCAGTCCGTTGGCGCGAGAGAACTGCGCTCGTATCTTGCCGCCGGAGATCGCCTTGGCCTCGATGGGCTTGCCGCCGGCACCGTAGATCTCGTGGTAGTCCTTGGTCCGGGTGATCTCGACCAGGTCCTGCCCGTCTGCCAGCTTGGCCTGATACTGTGCCTGGTAGAGGCCCAGGTGATCCTCCTCGGGGACCTGCCAGCGTGGCTGGGCCGCTCCCGGCAAGACCACCCGCACCGCACCGATCACGGCCAGCAACTGGCTGGCGGCCTCGGGCTGGAGCGAATCGGGCAGGCGCAGCTCCCAGATCTCGCCCAGCGCGGAGACGCGGCCGAGCAGCTCGACATGCATCTGACGGGCGAAGCTGTCGAACTTGTCCGCCGACGGCTTCTGCTTGTCGGTGCTGTAGTTCAGCACCAGGTCCGAGAAACGGTAGCCGATCAGGTAGTCCGACTCCAGCGTGGCGTAGATCGTCATGGTCAACTTGCCGCCGAGCGAGAGCGAGACCCCCTGCTCCTGGAAGCTGGGCATGCTGATCTTGGCGCCGGCCATCTGCTCGCGAAAGCGCTTGGAGCGGGTCAGCCGGGTGGTCTGGCGGTAGTGGAACTGATGGCGCAGGACGGTGCCGGGTTGCCAGCCGTAGACCAGATCGCCGCTGACCTTTCCGGCGCTGCTGACTGCCTCGGGCAGGCCGAGCTCGGCGCTGCTCGCGGCAGGCGAGCTGGCGGGACGGCGCAGCTCGGCAAGCTGCTCGGTCTGTGTTGCGCTGAGGCACAGGTGCACCAGGACGGCGACACCAAGCAGGATGATCAGGAGGGTCGCGCGGCGCATCGGCATGGGTCGACTCCGGTATTGATTGAGCAGGTAGCAGCTAGACACTGCTAAGAGACCCGACCCGGACGGCGTCTTTTACGCAATCCGAGTCGGGTCG
>CAZMLI010000079.1:4529-5795 GCA_964566865.1 uncultured Planctomycetota bacterium | reverse complement strand
CAGGTTGTTGCGGTAGAACTCATGGCTCTTGTCGAGATTGATATCCGGCAGCGGCCAGGGCAGTGGGACGTAGACCCGGGCCCGTACATAGATCCGCAAGGTCAGACCGAAGATCAGGTCCAGGTGCAGGTTATGACTTCTCAGCGTGATCACCCATGGGCTCTCGATGCCGCCAGTGGCGCTCAGGCTGACACCCGGGGTGATGGCCACCGTGACGCCGAGGAAGCTGATGCCGATGCCGGCCTCGCCGCGGCCGGTGATGGTGCCGGTCAGCCGCGCCTTGCCCCGCAGCCCGCCACCACGCACCAGCGCGGCCTCGAGACGCAAGGTCAGGTTGAAGTCAGCGCTGGCAACCAGCACCACCGGGATCGGGCCGATGAAGAAGCTGTGGCTGTAGCGGAACACCTCCTCGGTGTGCGACCAGTTCTGCGCGGCCGGCTGATACAGGTTGCGGATGTTGATCGGCGTGAAGGTGAACGGACCGACCTTGATCTCGGCCCTGGCGTGACCATCGGTCAGCCGACCGTTGTCGAGTGTCAGACCCGCGCTGCCCACACCCCGCACCACCCGAAAGCGCTTGCCGAACAGGGTGGCCCGCAGGCGGTAACCAGCCTCCGCGCCCATCCGGATCCGGCGGCCGCGATTCTCGTACTTGCGGTACAGGCGAGACCAGCTGAGCGTGTCGAAGCCGAAGCTGCTGCCACCATGGTTGCTGGCGCTCGACCGGCGCTGGTCGGTATCGATGAACAGGGTGAAGTCGAATGCCGCGTTCTGGGTCTTCCAACCCCGATGTGCATCGTAATAGCTGCGTACGGTGGTCGTGCGGATGCCGAAGACGTGGCGCCCGGGCCGCAACGGAATGCTGGGAATGAAGTTGAAGCGCCAGTTGCCATCCGGCAGCTGGGTGATGTTTGAGCTGCGGACATAGCTCCAGGGGCGGCCATCCAGCAAGCGCTGGACGTGGCTCGGCTGCTTGTTGAAATCCCAGTAGAAGACATCCCGGCCGCCAACCCGCTGGTGCTTGTGGTTGATCACCTCGAAGTCATTGAACGGCGCCTTGGGCACGGTCAAGCGATGCCGGTAGTTGACGATCCGCTGCGTCGGGGCGAGCCGCCAGTGGCTCCGTACGCCGCGTAGACTCAACGTGACCGCCTTGGGCCGTAGCGTCACCCAGCGATTGCGCAGCTCCAGCTGAACCAGATATGCGGTCCTGCCCCGCCGCGGCGAGTAGCGCCGATAGCGGCGGTTGTAGCGTCGGTACGAGTA
>CAZMLI010000079.1:0-4429 GCA_964566865.1 uncultured Planctomycetota bacterium | reverse complement strand
CCGCGGACCGCGGCGCCCTGCAGCGTCAGGCCGCGACGGATGTCCGCGGTGTTGGGCCGCTTGCTGAAGACCAGGCTGACCACCAGGGTGGGCACCTCCGTGGATGACTTCCAGCTGACGCCCGAGCGCACCACCTCGAACGGCCCTCGGCTACGAACGGAGAATCGCCGGACAGCCCGACGACGATAGCTGACACGGTAACGCTGAGCCTCGGCGCCCGAAGCACTACAGGCGGCGAGCAGCGTAAAAATGAGCGCAACTCTGACTTTGCATCGCATGATATTTCCTCGACTTGAATATGTGGGTGTCCCGGTTTCGCAGGCCCTCGAAGCTGGCCTCCTTGCCCTAAGAGACCGGGCGATTCGACGCTCTTTGGATCCAGGTCAGAGGCAGCCAAACGACGGTCACGGTCACGGTCACGGTCACGGCCCACCGTCCACGGCCACGGTCACGGTCCACGGTCACGGTCGGTCCAAAGGGGCGTAGGGCGGGGGCTTGGCGGCGCCATGATCACGAACTACTATCACCGTGATCCGTGACCGTGATCCGTGACCGTGTTCCGTGTTCCGTGTTCCGTGACCGTGACCGTGACCGTGACCGTAAAAGGCGGTTTATAGTCTCAGGAGGGCTTGCCCAGGCGGGCGGTGAACTCGCGGACGGAGAGCAGGATCAAGCCGAGCGTGACGCAGACCAGAGTCGCGCTGAGCAGCACTTCGAATGCGATCAGCGGGTCCAGGCGGCCGGCTTCGATCAGGGGGGACAGGTCCCGGCCCGGCAGCACCATGCCGTCGAAGAAGGACTTGAGCTGGAACTGCAGCGAGGCGCGGGCGAAATAGCCCGGCAGGCTGGCCACGACGCCCTCGATCACGAAGCCGTAGATCAAACCGAGGATCATCGGGAAGGGCACGATCAAGCTGATCGTCAGGAACAGCGCGGTATAGACCCCGATCGCCAGCAGCTCGACCAGCAGGAACCAGACGAAGTAGTCCAGGTCCGGACTGCCGCCGATGCGTGATGCGAGGATCGCGTAGCTCAGGCCGCTGGAGAGCGCGATGCCGAGCCAGCCGCTGGCCACGGCCCAGCCATACTTGCCGAAGTAGACGCTGCTGCGTCGGAGCGGGCGAACGAACAGGTGGACCAGCGTCTTGTCCTCGAGCTCGTCGCCGATCGCGGCGGTGGCAAGCAACAGCGAGACCAGCAGAGTGATGATGCTCAGGTAGATCTCGCAGAACTGCGTCTGGAACATCATTGCGACCTGTCCCGGCTGCAGGACGTGACCGGTGGTCGGATTCTGCAGCGCCATGAACGGGCCGACACAGAGCAGCACCAGCGGCAACAGCATCCGCTTGTTCAGCAACTGCGTGCGCCAGGTGAGCAGCATCACGCGACCGGCCCCGATGAGCAGGCCGGGCGGCCGGGGGCGGACGCTCATCGACCACCTCTGGTCAGATATTCGAAGACGGCGTCGAGTCCCTCGTCCGGACAGACCACGCGGTCGATGTGGCCCTCGGCCCCCAGTGCGCCGATGCGCTCGTAGCAGGCGTTGGGCTCGCGCGTGCGCACGTTGAGCTGGCCGCCGTCGTCGCTGATCTCCAGCGCCATCACATCCGGCAGCCGGACCAGCTCCGCGGCGGCGTGGCGCAGTCCTGGCCCGCCCAGCTGAATCTGCAGCGGATAGGCATCCAGCAGGGCGCGGATCTCGGCGATGCGACCGGTGGCCAGCACCTTACCGCGTCCCAGCAGCACGATCTGCTGGGTGATCTGCTCCACCTCGTGCAGCACGTGGCTGGAGAGCACGACTATTTTTCCGGCGCTGCCGAACTCGGCCACGAGGTCCATCAACTGACGCCGGGCAACCGGGTCGGTTCCCGAGAACGGCTCGTCGAGAAACAGGTAGTCCGGGTCGTGGGCAATCGCCTGGGCCAGCTTGACCCGCTGCTTCATGCCCTTGGAGTAGCCGGCCACCGGGCGTCGGGCGGCGTCGGACAGCCCGACGCGATCGATGGCGGCCACGGCCAGGCGCCGCGCTTCGCGACCGCTGTAGCCGCTCAAGCCGAGCAGCGATTGCACGAACTGCAAGCCGGTCAGGCGACCGTAGAACACCTCGCCTTCCGGCGCGTAGCCGATCCGCGAGAGGACCCGGGCGTTGCGCCAGGGCCGGCCGTCGTCGATCGTCACCTGCCCCATGCGCGGTCGCATCTGCCCGGTCAGCAGCTTCATCATCGAGGACTTGCCGGCCCCGTTAGGACCCAGCAAGCCGATCACGCCCTGGGCCATCTCGAGGCTCACGTCGGAGAGAGAGACCACGCTGCCATACCAGTGGGAGACATTCTGCAGACGGATCATCGACGCACCTTGGAGAGCCGTTGCCAGATGATCGCCAGGCTGAATAACACGACAATGCCGATGATGCCGCAGGCAGTCGACAGCAACAACGGATTGTCCCACTTCTGGTAGCCCGGCAGCGTGCTGGGTGCAATCAGCCGCTCGCCAATCGAGCTGATCAGCCGCGCGGGATGGAACCCCTGCGTCCAGTCACCGCGGTAGACGCGATGCAACGAGCCGGCGACGAACTGCCCCAGGAACCAGGCGCCCAGACAGGCCACGCCCGCCATTCGCGGCGAGCCGGTCAAGGCGCTCATCGCCAGGGTGAAGAAACCGCAGAGCAGCATGTATGACAGACTGACGCCGATCGCCGCCCGAAGCGCCGGGCCGAAGAGTACCGAGAAGTCCTGATTCGTCAGCGCGTGCAGCAGCAGCAACAGAACCGCCGGAACAAACGTTGGCAGCGAGAGGAACAACGCGATGACGCCGAACTTGCCCAGACAGTAGTCGACCCGCGTGATCGGCTTGGAGAGATACAGCCGTACCGAACCGGTTTGCAGGTCCCGCGCGATCAGTCCGCTGCCGACGAAGACGGACAGCAACAGGACCCAGACCGCCTGGCCGTTGAGGAACTTGACGATCAAGATCGGCATCTTGGTTTGCTGCGCCGCCGGCACCAGCTCCTTGTAGGTTCCCAGCATGACGATCTGGTACGAATAGGCCAGCGCAGTCATCGTCGAGAGGGCCAGCAAGAGCAGCACCGCTCGTTTCTTGAACAGCCGCACCGTGTGCAGCCGGAAGATCGGCCAGAAGCGGATCACTCGTGAGGTCGAGCTGCCCTGCCACGCCACATAACCCTGATCGAAGACCGGCATCAGCGCTGCCCCTCGACCTGCTCGAAGAACAGGTCCTCCAGGCCGCGCCGCGCGCGCGACAGATGACGGATCTGCACACCGGCCGCTGCGGCTGCCTGAAAGAACAGCTCGGGCCCTCCTCCGGGCGACAGCCCGGCGCGAATCGTGCCGTCGGCGTCGGCGCTGACGCCGTCGTGTCGCGCTTGCAGGACGGCAACCAGCTTCTGCGGATCCTCGTTGACCCGGATCAGATACTCGGTCCGATCGTCCGTCAGCAGCTCCTTGATCGCGCCGGCGGTGACGACCTTGCCGCCCGCGAGCAGGATCACGTTGCTGCAGACATGCTCGACGTCAGGCAGCAGGTGGGTCGAGAGCAGGATGCTCTTGCCGTGGTTGGTCGCCAGATCGTCGATCAGCTCGAGCATCTTGCGTCGGCCCGGCGGGTCGAGCCCGCTCGCCGGCTCGTCGAGCAGCAACAACTGCGGGTCGTGCACCAGCGCCTGCGCCAGCTTGATGCGCTGGCGCATGCCCGTCGAGAAGTCGGAGACGGGCCGATGCCGCGCCTCCTCGAGGCCGACGTAGCCCAGCACGTCGTGGGTCCGGGCCAGCGCGTCGCGACGGGACAGGCCACACAGCTCCGCCGCGTAGGCCACCATCTCCATGCCCGTCAACTCGTCGAAGTAGCAGTCGTCCTCCGGCAGGTAGCCTACCTTGAGGCGGATGCCGAGCCGGTCGCGGCGGATGTCATGCCCCAGCGCCTGGCCGCTGCCGCCATCGGCCGGGATCAGCCCCAGGATCAACTGAATCAGCGTGCTCTTGCCCGCGCCGTTGGGCCCGAGCAGGCCGGTGGCACCCGGCTGGACTTCGAGATCGACTCCGGCCAGCGCCTGCACCTTGCCGAAGCGCTTGGTCAACCCGGTGACCGAGAGAACGCTGCTGGTCACCGTCGCCGCACGCCGTAATCCAGCGCTTCGAGTTTGTTGGCCACTTGCAACGCCTGCTCTCCCTGGATCTGGATCACCCCATCCTTTGCCGAGCCGCCGCACCCGCAGTGTTTCTTCAGCCGCTTGCCCAGCGCAGCCAGCTCCGCGGCAGATCCGACGAAGCCCTCGACCAGCGTGACGGTTTTTCCCTTACGGGCCTTGCGGTCGATCCGCACCGTCAGTTGTTGCTGATCGGCGGAAACCCCCTCGGTTTCTTCGGGACAGCCGCAGGGAAACTGACCGCAGGTCTGGCAGGGCTGCCGCGCG
>CAZMLI010000078.1:0-14572 GCA_964566865.1 uncultured Planctomycetota bacterium | reverse complement strand
GTTCTTCGGCCAGCTTCTGGTACTGCTCGGCCGGGTATGGTGAGGCAGCTTCGCCCGGGTAGGGAAGCTCGCGCGGCCGGGAGGGATTTGCGGGAGTGATAAACGGTTCTGGGCGAGGGATGACCGCGGGTGCGACGGTCGAAACCTCATTGGCAGGCCTTGGGGCGGGTTTGGGCGCTGCAACCGGGCGCGCCGATTGCTTCGCGGCACAGCCCGTCAACAGCAGCGCGGCCAGGACCGTGGCTATGCGGATCATTGATTCCCTCCGTTGCTGGACAGCTTCACTGACTCACGTACGTCGAGGGTGGATGCGTGGCTCAGAAAATGTGCCTGTGCTGCAGCGGGTCCGTAGGGCGGGGGCATGTCCCCCGCCGGAAGAGTACGCCCGGAGCGGCGGGGGACAAGCCCCCGCCCTACGGACCTTTGGAGAGGTTGGACCTGACGCTTTCGTGGGCCGTGCTTCGTGACCGTGTGGCCGTGGACCGTGCTTCGTGACCGTGACCGTGACCGTGACCGTGGCCGTGGCCGATCAGAAGGTGTAGCGCTTGGCTACTTCTTCGGGGACTTCGGCGTAGGCTAGAGGTTCCATCGAGGAGGTGCCGCGGCCGGCGGTCAGGCTGCGCAGGTGGGAGGCGTAGCCGAACATCTTTGAGATCGGCACGCTGGCTTCGATGATGGTGAAGCCGCCGGACATGGTGGTATTGGTGATCAAGGCGCGGCGGGACTGCAGGTCGCCCTGGACGTCGCCGAATGACTCGGCGGGCAGCTCGACGACCAGGGCCATGATCGGCTCCAGCAGCTTGCCGACGGCTTTCTTGACGGCCTCGTTGATCGCGTTATTCGAGGCTGCGGCGAAGCCGCCTTCACTCGCCTCTTCAGGACGGAAGTCGGCGTCGAGCAATTGCACCTCGAGCTGGATCATCGGGAATCCGGCCACCGCGCCGCTCTGGCCGGCGGACAGGGCGCTGTTGGCGATGGCCTCGCGGTAGAGCTTGGGCAGCGGATGCCCGGCCGGCAGCCGATCGCTGAAGCTGACCTCCATCTCCTCGGCGGGCTGCACGCGCAGGGTGACCGCGGCGTAGTCGCGCTTCTCGCCGATCTTGCGATCCACCTTGCCCTGAGCCCTGGCCGCCTGGCGAACCGTCTCCTTGTAGGAAACACGCGGTTTGCCCACGCGGCACGGCACCTTGAAGTCGGCGAGCATGCGGTTCTTGAGAATCTCCAGGTGCAGCTCCCCCATCCCGCTGACGATCAACTGGCCGGTGTCCGGATGGGTGTAGTAGCGAAAGGTCGGGTCGTCGCGCGCGAGCTTCTCGAGCACCACCTCGAGCTTCTTCAGCTCGCCGGAGGTCTCGGGCTCGATCGACATCGACATCACGGTCGCGGGGAAGACCATCTGCTCCAGCACCGTCTGGTGTGACTTCAGGCAGAGGGTGTCTCCGGTGCGGGTGAAGCGCAGGCCGCGCAGGGCGACGATCTCGCCAGCCCTGGCCGTCTCCACCGGCTGCGGCTTGTTGCCGTGCATCATGCACAGCCCTTGCAGCCGCTCGACCTTCTTCTCCCGCGGGTTGTAGAGCTGCTGGCCCGCCTTGACGGTGCCGGAGTAGATTCGCAGATAGCTGACCTCGCCGTGCTGGTCGCTCATCGACTTGAAGGCCAGCATGACCGGGTCGCCCTTCGGGTCGGGCGGGTAACTGGTCTCCTTTCCGCTCTCCGGATGCACGCCGATCACTGGCGGACGGTCCAGCGGCGAGGGCAGGTAGAGACAGATCGCATCCAGCAGCGGCTGCACGCCCTTGTTGTGCAGGGACGAGCCGCAGAGCACCGGGATCAGGCTGCCCTCGAGCACGATCCGGCGCAGCCCCTGGTGAATCTGCTCCTCGGTCGGCTCCCCCTCGAGCACCAGCTCCAGCAGCTGCTCGTCATGATCGGCCAGCGCCTCGAGCATCTCCTCGCGGCGCAGCGCGGCCTCGTCGGCCAGCTCGTCCGGGATCTCTCCTTCGATCACCTTGGCGCCCAGACTCTTGGCATCGAAGGTGATCGCCCGCATCCGGATCAGGTCGACGGCGCCGACGAAATCGTCCTCGATGCCGATCGGCAACTGCAGCTTGACGACCGTCGCGCCGAGACGATCCTCGATCGTCGAGACGGCGAAATCGAAGTCCCCGCCGACGCGGTCCAGCTTGTTGATGAAGGCCAGCCGCGGCACCTCGTAGCGGTCGGCCTGGCGCCAGACGGTCTCGGACTGCGCCTGCACACCGGCCACGCCGTCGAAGATCACCACCGCGCCGTCGAGCACGCGCAGGCTGCGCTCGACCTCTGCGGTGAAGTCGACATGCCCCGGCGTATCGATGATGTTGATCGCGTGCTTGTTCCAGGTCACCTGGGTCGTGGCGCTGAAGATGGTGATCCCGCGCTCTTGCTCTTCCGGGTACCAGTCGGTGGTCGCGGTGCCCTCGTCGACGCCGCCCAGATGGTGTTCGCGACCGCAATAGAACAGAATGCGCTCGGTCGTCGTGGTCTTGCCAGCGTCGATGTGCGCGATGATGCCGATGTTGCGGGTCTTTTCGAGCATGATGGGATCCGGATCTTACTACACGGCTTTAAACAGAAAAGCCCGCGATGTGTTCAGCATCGCGGGCTCGGTTGTTTATTTACCAGGCGAAGTGAGCGAACGCCTTGTTGGCTTCGGCCATACGGTGGACGTTCTCGCGCTTCTTGCACGAGGCGCCCTGCTTCTTGTAGGCATCGGTCAGCTCGTCGGCGATCCGTTCGAACATCGGCCGCCCCTTGCGAGCCCGCGCGGCTTCGACGATCCAGCGCAGCGCCAGGGTGACCTGCCGATCCCGGCTGATCTCCATCGGCACCTGGTAGTTCGCACCGCCGACGCGCTTGGAACGCACCTCGATCAACGGCTTGACGTTCATCACCGCCGTGTTGAAGACCTCCAGCGGTTCCTTTTCCTTGATCCGCTGAGCAATCAGATCGAGCGCGTTATAAACGATCTTGCGCGCCTTGGTCTTCTTGCCGTCCTTCATGATGTAGTTGACGAAGCGCGACAGCAGAATGTCGTCATACTTGCGGTCAACGACCAGGTACGCCTTGGTGGATTTGTATTTATGTCCCATCGATCCCTTACTTCCTACTTCGGTTTCTTGGTGCCGTACTTCGACCGGCCCTGCTTGCGATCGCCGACGCCCATTGCGTCTTGCGTCCCGCGAATCACGTGATACCGCACACCCGGCAGATCGCGCACGCGACCGCCGCGCACGAGCACGATCGAGTGCTCCTGCAAGTTGTGACCTTCACCCGGAATATAGGCGGTGATCTCCTTGCCATTCGAGAGCCGAATTCGGGCGATCTTGCGCAGCGCCGAGTTGGGCTTCTTCGGCGTCATCGTCTTGACCTGCAAGCACACACCCTTCTTCTGTGGACAGGCGTCCAGGTTGGGGGTCTTGCTCTTCTTCTTCTGCTTCTTGCGCCCCTTGCGCACCAACTGGTTGATCGTCGGCATCTTGCTTACTTACTCCTCGCCGTCTGCGCTATCGGTGAACTTGAAAGTGTCATCGGAAACCTCGGGCAGGTTCAGCTTGACCCTGCCGTTGTAGTAGGCCTTGAATCCCGTGCCGGCCGGAATCATGTGACCCAGGATCACATTTTCCTTGAGCCCCAAAAGGCGGTCCACCTTGCCCCCGAGGGACGCAGCCGTCAAGACCTTTGTCGTTTCCTGAAAACTGGCCGCCGAGATGAACGACTCGGAGGACAGACTGGCCTTGGTAATACCCAGCAGCAGCGGCTTGAACTGCGCGCCCTTGAGTCCCTTGTCGATGAACGTCTTGTTCTCGGCATGGAACAGGAACTTGTCGACCACCTCGTCGGGCAGGAAGCTGGTCTCGCCCGGATCGATCGTCTGGATCTTGCGCATCATCTGCGCCGCGATGATCTCGATGTGCTTGTCGTCGATCCGCACGCTCTGTGAGCGATAGACCTGCTGGATCTCCGTGATCAGGTACTGCTGCAGCGCTTCTTCGCCGCAGATGCGCAGGATATCGTGCGGCACCAGCGGTCCGTCGACCAGCGGGTCGCCGGCCTTGACGCGCTGACCGCCCGTCACGCGCAGGTGCTTGCCGTGCGGGACCAGGTGCTCCATCTCGAGCTTGCCGGTCTCGCTACGAATGGTGATCACCGACTTGCCGCGCCGCTTCTTGCCCAGCTCGACCAACCCGTCCAGCTCGCTGATGACCGAGGGGTTCTTCGGCTTGCGCGCCTCGAAGATCTCCGTCACTCGCGGCAGACCGCCGGTGATGTCCTGCGTCTTGGACATCTCGCTCGGCACCTTCGCCAGCAGGGTGCCTCGCTTGATCGTATCTCCGTCGGAGACGACGATGTAGGCCTTCTCGGGCAGCGGCTCGTAGGCCAGCAGCACACCGTTCTTATCTTCGATGTTGATCTGCGGATGCTTGTCGCCCTTGTGCGGGATGATCACCTTGCGCACGACACCGGTTGCCTGTTCGGTCTCTTCCTTCATCGTCAGGTTCGGCTCGATGTCGACGTAGCGCACCTGACCGCCCGCGGTGGCCAGCACCGGCGCATTGTGGGGATCCCACTCGGCCAGCAGGTGGTCGTAACCGATCGTCTCGCCATCGTCGATCTTGAGCAACGCACCGAGCGGAATCGGGATGACCTCTTCCATCGAGACCGTCTTGTTCTTGGTCTTCGTCTCGTAGGTGATGACCAGCGTACCGACGCGGTTGAGTACGATCTTGTCCTTGTCGCGCTGGGCCTTGGTCTGCTTCTTGACTGCGCTCTTGCCGAGGAAGGTGGCGCGGTCCACGTCGCCCAGCTCGCTGCGCGGGACGAACTCCAGACTGTCGAACCTCACCTTGGCCTTGAGCGTCTTGCGTGCGACCTTGGTGATGGTCGGGCGGAAGACCTTCTCGGATTCCTGCGCGGCACTATCGGCCACACCACCGATGTGGAAGGTACGCATCGTCAACTGCGTGCCCGGTTCGCCGATCGACTGGGCGGCAATGATGCCGACCGCCATGCCCTCCTCGACGAACGCGCCGGTGCTCAGGTCCGCGCCGTAGCAGCTGGCACAGATGCCCAGCGGCGTCTCGCAGGTCAGCGGGCTGCGCACGCGAATCTGGTCGTAGCCCAGCTTCTCGATCTCCAGCGCCAGCGCGCGGTCGATCAGCTGGTTCTCCTTGACGATGATGGCGTCGTTCTTCGGATCGCGCAGCGTATCGCGTGAGACACGGCCGTAGAGCTGCTGCGCGAGCGTGACCTCGATCTCCTGGCCGCGCTTGACCCAGCCCTTGGAGATGCCCTGGATCGTGCCGCAGTCGTGCTCGTTGATCACGACGTTCTGCGCCACGTCAGCCAGCTTGCGCGTCAGGTAGCCGGAGTCGGCCGTCTTCAGCGCCGTATCTGCCAGACCCTTGCGAGCGCCGTGCGTCGAGCTGAAGTACTCGAGCACGAACAGCCCTTCGCGGAAGTTCGACTTGATCGGCGTCTCGATGATGTCGCCCGACGGCTTGGCCATCAGACCACGCATACCGGCCAGCTGGCGGATCTGATCCACCGAACCACGCGCCCCACTGTCGGCCATGATGTAGACCGGGTTGAGGTACGGCTTGCCGTCGCGCGTATCGGTCTCGAGGCGCTTCATCATCGCCACGCCGAGATCCTCGCGAGCGCCGATCCACTGCTCGATGATCTGGTTGTAGCGTTCCTGGTCGGTGATCAGGCCATCCTGGTAGGCGCTCTGGATGTCATCCACCGCGTCCTGGACCAGGTCGATGATCTTCTCCTTCTCCTCAGGAATGCGCAGGTCATCCTTGGAGAACGAGATACCGGCCCGCGTCGCCGCCTTGAAACCCAGCTCCTTCAGGTCGTCGAGGAACTTCAGCGTCGCCTGCCGCCCATCCACGCGGTGGCATTCGGTGACGATGCCCAGCGAGGCGCCGCGATCGATCGTGCCGTTGTAGAACGGCATCTTGCTCGGCAGGATGTCGTTGAACAACACCCGGCCGACCGTGGTCTTGAGGATATTCGGATGCCACTCGTCCTCGGCCGGAACCCAGTCCTCCTCCGGCTGCTCGAAGGTGAAGCTCTTGCCGTTGTCGGGCGACTCGAACCAGCCCTTGTGGGCCAGGTTGCCGCGCTCGTCGACCACAGGCAACTCGGCGTCGACCTTGACATAGATCTCGCTGTGCGTGCCGATCTTGCCGGTCGAGTAGGCCATGAACACTTCTTGAAAGTTGGAGAAGCGCATGCCCTCGCCCTTCTCCCCCTTGCGCATCGTGGTCAGGTAATAGATTCCCAGCACGATGTCCTGACTCGGCGCGATGTTCGGCTTGCCCGAGGCCGGACTGAAGATGTTGTTGACCGACAGCATCAGCGTCGAGGCCTCGATCTGCGCCTCGATCGACAACGGCAGGTGCACGGCCATCTGGTCACCGTCGAAGTCGGCGTTGAACCCGGCGCAGACCAGCGGGTGAATCTTGATCGCGTTGCCCTCGACGAGCACCGGCTCGAAAGCCTGAATACCCATGCGGTGCAGCGTCGGCGCGCGGTTGAGCAGCACCGGATGCTCGTGAATCACCTCGTCGAGGATGTCCCAGACCTGTTCGTCCCGACGATCGAGCATCTTCTTGGCGCTCTTGATCGTATCCGCCGCGCCGATCTCCTTCAGCTTGCGGATGATGAACGGCTGGAACAGCTCGAGCGCGATCTTCTTCGGAATGCCGCACTGGTGCAGCTTGAGTTCGGGACCGACCACGATCACCGAACGTCCCGAGTAGTCGACACGCTTGCCCAGCAGGTTCTCGCGGAAACGTCCCTGCTTGCCCTTGATCAGATCGGTCAGGCTCTTCAGCGGCCGCTTGGCGGTGCCGACGACGCTACGCTTACAGCGCGCGTTGTCGAACAGCGCATCGACGGACTGCTGCAGCATGCGCTTCTCGTTGCGAATGATGACCTCGGGCGCGTTCAGGTCGAGCAGCTTCTTGAGTCGGTTGTTGCGGTTGATCAACCGGCGATAGAGGTCGTTCAGGTCGCTCGAGGCAAAGTTACCGCTCTCGAGCAGCACCAGCGGCCGCAGCTCCGGCGGAATCACCGGCACCACTTCCAGCGTCATCCACTCCGGTTGGTTGTCGCTCTCGCGCAGCATCTCGACCGTCTTCAGCCGGGTCGCGATCTCCTTCATCCGCTGCTTGGAACGGGTGGTCTTGAGCTCTTCACGCAACTCGTTCGACAGCGCCTCCAGGTCGAGCTGCTCCAGCAGTTGCTTGATCGCCTCGGCGCCCATGCCGGCCGAGAAACCGTCGCCGTACTTCTGCTTGTAGACGCCGTACTCGTCCTCGCTGAGCATCTGGTTCTGCTCGAGGCCGGTGTCTCCCGGATCGATCACGATGTAATCGACGTAGTAGATCACCCGCTCCATGCTGGAGGTCTTGACCGCCAGCAGGTTGCCCATGCGCGAGGGCAGCGCCTTGAAGAACCAGATGTGCGAGACCGGCGAGGCCAGGTTGATATGCCCCATGCGTTTGCGGCGCACGCGCGAGTGCGTCACCTTGACGCCGCAGCGATCGCAGATGATGCCCTTGTGCTTGATGCCCTTGTACTTGCCGCAACTGCACTCCCAGTCACGCTCGGGCCCGAAGATCTTCTCGCAGAACAGCCCATCTTTTTCCGGACGGTAGGTGCGATAGTTGATCGTTTCGGCCTTCTTGACCTCGCCGTAGGACCAGCTGCGGATATCGTCCGGGCTGGCCAGCTTGATCGTGACGGAACCGTAATCGTTGATCTTGTCGTAAAAGGATTCGACCATCAGTCGTGCCTCTCTTTAGATCTGCTTCTTGTGCAGACGGATGTCCAGGGCCAGGCCTTTGATCTCGTTCATCAAGACCTCGAACGAAACCGGCGTGCCGGGACTGAAGGTGTTCTCGCCTTTGACCATCGCCTCGTAGATCTTTGTGCGTCCGTCAACGTCGTCGCTCTTGACCGTCAGCAACTCCTGCAGGATGTGGGCCGCGCCGTACGCTTCCAGCGCCCAGACCTCCATCTCGCCGAAGCGCTGCCCACCGTAACGCGCCTTACCGCCCAGCGGCTGCTGGGTGATCAGCGAATACGGGCCGGTGGCGCGGGCGTGGATCTTGTCGTCGACCAGGTGATGCAGCTTCAGGATGTACATGAAGCCCACGGTCACTTCCTGCTCGAAGCGGCTACCGGTCCGGCCGTCGTACAGCACCATCTTGCCGTCCACCGGCAGACCAGCCCTCGTCAGCTCCTCGCTGATGTTGGCCTCGGTGCAGCCGTCGAACACCGGCGTGACCGCGCGGAAGCCGAGGTGGCTCGCCGCCCAGCCAAGGTGCGTCTCGAGGATCTGGCCCACGTTCATGCGACTGGGCACACCCAGCGGGTTGAGCACCATGTCGACCTGCGTGCCGTCCGCCAGGAACGGCATGTCCTCGGTCGGCAAGATACGCGCGATGACGCCCTTGTTGCCGTGGCGTCCGGCGATCTTGTCGCCAACCGACATCTTGCGCTTGGTGGCGATATAGACCTTTGCCATCTCCAGCACACCGGTCGGCAGCTCGTCGCCACGCTCGAGCCGCATGACGAACTTGTTCTTGTTGTCCTCTTCCTCGTCGATCTGGTCGTGGTACTTCTTCAGGACGTTGGCCACCGCCTCCTTCTTGTTGTCCGGCAGCTTGATGTTGGCCAGGTGCAGCGTATTGCGTAGTTCGACCAGCTCCAGATGCTCGCTGCGACCGGGATAGCTCAGTGAAACACCCTTGCGCTTGCCCTGGATCGTCCCGCCCAGCGCAGCCTCGAGCGCGCCGCAGAGCTCCTCCATCAACTGCGCGAAGCGCAACTCGAACTCGGCGCGCGCCACCTTGATCTTCTTCTCGTTCTCGACTCGCTCTTCTTCGCTGAACTGCACCTTGCGCGAGAATTTCCGCGTTCCGATGACGATACCTTCGACACCGGACGGCGCCAGCAGCGAGTCGTTCTTGACGTCTTCACCGGCGCGGCCGAAGATCGCGTGCAGCAACTTCTCTTCAGGCGACAGCTCGCTCTTGCTCTTAGGCGCGACCTTGCCCACCAGGATGTCGCCCTGCTTGACACGCGTGCCGACGCAGGCGATGCCGGACTCGTCCAGGTTGCGCAGCGCCTTCTCACCCACCGACGAGATGTCGCGGGTGAACTCTTCGGCGCCGAGCTTGGTCTCGCGAATCTCGCAGTCGAACTCGTCGATGTGCAGCGACGTATAGACATCCTCGCGAACCAGCCGCTCGGAGATCAGCACCGCATCTTCGAAGTTGTAACCATCCCAGCTCATGAAGGCGACGAGCACGTTCTTGCCCAGCGCCAGCTCACCCGCGGAGGTGGCGGCACCGTCGGCAATCACCTGGCCGGTGCGAACCTTGTCGCCCATCCTGACGATCGGCCGCTGGTTCAAGCAGGTCCGCTCGTTGAGACCAACGAACTTGCGCAGCTTGTAGACGTCGCGATCATCGATCGTGATCCGGTCTGCCGTGCAGGCGGTCACCTTGCCCGGCTTCTCGGCCACAACGACCATGCCCGAGTTGGCGGCAACGTGCTTCTCCATGCCCGTGCTGACCAGCGCCGGTTCGGTGACCATCAGCGGCACCGCCTGGCGTTGCATGTTCGAGCCCATCAGCGCGCGGTTGGCGTCGTTGTGCTCGAGGAACGGGATCAACGACGCCGAGACGCCGACGAGTTGTTTGGGGCTGACGTCGAGATACTCGATGTCCTTGGGCGACGCCATGCGATAGTCACCGCCGCGACGGGCCTGGATCAGGCCGGTCTTGGCCTCGCCGATCAGCTGGCCCTTGGCATCGGTGTCGGTGTCGGCCGGTGCCAGAATCGCCTCGGCCTCCTCGTCAGCGCGCAGATACTGGATCTCGGGGATCTTCTTGCCGGCCGGGCCGTCAACGTACTGAATCCGGCCGTTGCTCACCACCTGGTATGGCGTGATCAGAAATCCGTACTGATCGATCGTCGCGTAGACCGCCAGCGAACTGATCAGACCGATGTTGGCGCCTTCCGGCGTCTCGATCGGGCAAATCCGTCCGTAGTGGCTGATGTGCACGTCGCGCACCTCGAAGCCTGCGCGTTTCCGGTTCAGTCCGCCCGGGCCAAGCGCCGAAAGACGTCGCTCGTGAATCAACTGTGCCAGCGGGTTGGTCTGATCGACCACCTGCGACAGCTCGCCACGACCGAAGAAGTAATCGATGGCCGAGGAGATCGTCTTGGAGTTGATCAGCGCCCGCGGCGTCAGCTTCTCCGGGTCGTCGGTGTTCATCCGCTCGCGGATGGTGTGCCGCAGCTTGAGCATGCCCTTGCGGAACTCGTCGCCCGCCAGCTCGGTGATCGTGCGCACACGCCGGTTGCCGAGGTGATCGATGTCGTCGGTCTCGCCCTCGCCGCCGCGCAAGCCCATCAGGTACTTGAGCGCGTTCATCAGGTCGGTCACATGCAAGGTCTTGTCGCGCAGCCCGGAGCTGAACTTACGGTTGAGGCGAAAGCGACCGACCCGACCGAGGCGGTAGCGCGACTCGTCGAAGAACTTGTCGTGGAACAGCGCGCGCGCCTTCTCCAGCTGCGGCGGGTTACCCGGGCGCAGCCGCTGGTAGATCAGGATCAGCGCTTCCTCGTGGGTTCGCGCCTGGTCCTCGGCCAGCGTATTGAAGATCAGCCGGTCGATCACCGCCTCCGGCTCCTTGGTCACCTCGATCTTCTTCAGACCGCTCTCGCAGAGATACTCCGCCAGCTTGTCGGTGATCACGGTGCCGGTGTCGGCGTAGGGCTCCTCGTTGTCCTCTTCGTAGATCGCGCCGACGAGCAGCTTGTCGATCAGCTTTTTGCGCGCCCGCTTGCCGGTGGTCAGGTTGACCTTCTCGGTCTCGTAGAAGTGACGCACGATGTCGACGTCGGTCGAGTACTTCTCGTTCATCGCCCGCAGCAACAGCGTCGCCGGCAACTTGCCGCTCTGGTCGATGCGAACCGTCAACAGCTCCTTCTTCGAGACATTGCACTCGATCCAGCTGCCGCGCTCCGGAATGATCCAGAAGCTGTGCAGCCGGCGACCAGCATGCATTTCCATGCCGAAGTCGATGCCGGGCGAACGATGCAACTGGCTGACGATCACCCGCTCGGCGCCGTTGATGATGAACTCGCCTCCGCCGATCATCAGCGGCAGCTCGCCGAGGTAGACATCCTCGTCGGCGCTCTCGGCACCCGGATGGATCAGCCGCAGCCGCAACTTGAACGGTACGCCGTAGGTCAAGCGCAGCCTGCGGCACTCGTCCGGCGAGTAACGTGGCTTGCCGAACTCGTGATACAGATACTGCAGTTCCCGCGACTCGTCGAAGGACTGGATCGGGAAGCTCTCCTTGAGAATCTTCTCGAGTCCCTGATCCTTGCGATTCTCGGGCGGCGCATCGTACTGCAGAAATCCGGAGTAGCTCTTGATCTGCAATTCGATCAAGTTCGGAATCGGCAGTGCGTCTCGTCCGCGGCCAAATACCTTTGTGGGCCAGTCGTCGAGATTCCAAGAGTGGTTCTTCCGATCCTTGTTGATGATGATCTCGCCGTTGCCGCTCATCTCAGCGTGTACCTCTATTTTGGGCATACAATGACCGAGCCACAGGTGCAATTAGGCAACTGTGGCAACGCTGCGCACGCCGCCTGGGCGCGCGCCTACCGTAGAAGAACAACCGCAGAATTACTTGAGCTCTACGGTCGCGCCAGCGGCTTCGAGCTCCGCCTTCATCTTCTCGGCCTCGTCCTTCGGCACGCCTTCCTTGACGGTGCTCGGCGCGCTATCGACCAGCGCCTTGGCTTCCTTCAGGCCCAGGCCGGTCATGCTGCGAACCGTCTTGATCACCTGAATCTTCTTGTCGCCAAAGCTGGACAGATGCACGTCGAAATCGGTCTTCTCGGCAACGGCTTCGCCGCCGCCTTCGCCGCCCGCCGGCGCGGCCATCATCATGCCACCCATCGGCATTGCCGCGGAGACGCCAAACACGTCTTCCATCAGCTTGCCGGTATCAACCAGCTCGAGGGCCGTCATTCCCTTGACTAGCTCCAGAATCAGGACGCCCTTGTCCTCGCTGGAAAGAGAACCGGCGCTGTCGAGCAGGCCCTTGACGCTGTCCGAAACAACGACTTCCACTTTTTCTTCGACTGCGGCTTCCGACATCTTACACGCTCCTATAAAGGGCGAAGGCTCAGCTGGTCTGACGACCTGGCCGCGCGACCCCGCCGCTCATCACCTGAAACTCCGGTGCAATATTTGTTCGCTAACTCTCGTTTTTCTTCTGTTCGGCGACGGCATTGATCAGCCGCGCCATGTTCTCGACCGGCGACTTGATGCTGCGCACGATCCGCGTCACTGGCGCCTGGATCGAGCTGATGATCATCGCCAGCAGGACTTCGCGTGGCGGGGTCTTGGACAGCCGGGCGACACCGTCGCCATCGACCACCTGCCCCTGCATGTACCCGCCCTTGACCTTGATGCGTTCCTTGGTCTTCTGCTCAAAACCGCAGACCGCCTTGCTCAGTTCAATCGGATCGTCGCCCGAGATCACAGCTGTCTGGCCGACCAGCGCCTGATCCAGGCCTTCGATCCCGAGCTCGCCGAAGGCCAACCGCGCGATTCGATTGCGCACGACGCGCAATTTCAGCTGCTTCGAGCGCAGATCCTTGCGCAGCGCGAGCGTCTCCTCGGCGTTGATCGCCGTGTATCCCACGACGATGAAACTGTCGAGTTCGCCCACCTCGCGAACCAGCTCATCCCGCATGTATCCATTCAGCACGCTGACCATGACGTCACCTAGACCGCGAGGGGAATCCCTGGGCCCATCGTTGAGGAAAGAAAAGCCTTCCGGATGAAGATGCCCTTGGAAGATGGCGGCTTGATCGCCTCCAGGTGATCCACCACGGCCTGCAGGTTCTCGAGCAGATCTGCCTCCGAGAACGACTTCTTGCCGATCGGGCAAGCCACGTTGCCAAGTTTATCGTTGCGATACTCGATCTTGCCGGCCTTGAACTCCTTGACCGCCTGGGCCACGTCCATCGTCAGCGTACCGGCCTTGGGCGACGGCATCTTGCCGTGCGGCCCGAGCACCTTGCCCAGCCGACCGACGATGCGCATCATGTCAGGCGTGGCAATCGCGACGTCGAAATCGGTCCAGCCTTCCTTTTGAATCTTGTCCACCAGGTCCTGGCTGCCAACCCAGTCGGCCCCCGCCTCGCGCGCTTCGTCCGCCTTGGCGCTCTCCGCAAAGACCAGCACCGAAACATTCTGGCCCGTGCCGCGGGGCAGGATCACCGTGCCGCGCACCTGTTGATCGCTCTGCTTGGGATCGATGCCCAGCTTCATCGCAATCTCCACCGTCTCGTCGAACTTCGCGCCGGTGCAAGCCTTGAGCAGCTTGACGGCCTCCGCCAGCGACTTGGGCTCGTCCCGCGAGACCGTGGCGCTGTTGTCGACATGCCGCTTGCTGGGCTTGCGACGGTGCCTGCGAGGTCTGGCGTTCGCCTTCTCCGGTTCGGGTTCGGGCGCGGCCTGGGCCTGCTCCTGCCCTTCTTCCACTTCCGGCTCTTCGGTTTGTTCTTCAGCCATCGATCAGGCCTCCACTACGTCAATGCCCATGCTGCGCGCGGTGCCGGCGATGATCTTGATCGCCGCGTCCTCGTCGCCCGCATTCAGGTCGTTGACCTTGATTCTTGCAATCTCACGAAGCTGCTCGACGGTCACCGTGCCGACCTTCTCTTCGTGAGGTACCGGGGATCCCTTGGCCAGGTTGGCCGCCTTCTTCAGCAGCACCGCAGCGGGCGGGCTCTTGATGATGAACTCGAACGACTTGTCCTGGTAAACCGTGATCTCGACCGGCAGGATCATACCCATCTGATCCCGGCTGGCCTCGTTGAACCGGTTGATGAAGTCCATGATGTTCACGCCATGCTGACCGAGCGCCGGACCCACCGGCGGCTGCGGGTTGGCCTGACCACCCGGGACCTGCAATTTGATCTTTCCTATGACTGGCTTTTTCTTTGCCATTTTCCTGGACCTCTACCCTGCCTAGATGGGTTCCACTTGCCAGTATTCGAGCTCGATCGGAGTCGGCCGACTGAAGATCGTGACCAGCACACGAACCGTGCCCTTGTTGTCGTTGACCTCGTCGATCACACCATCGAAGTTCTCGAACGCACCCTCTCTGATCTTCACGCTCTGACCCTGCTTGAAGGCGATCTTCAGCTTTGGCGGCTCGGCTGTGCGTTTTTCCCACTCGCCGAGCACCTTCTCCACTTCATGATCCGACATCGGCGCGGGCATGTTGCCCGGTCCGACGAAGTCGCCCACGCCGGGCGTGCGCTTGACCAACGTCAGGGTCTGCTCGTTCAACTCCATCTCGACCATCACATAGCCGGGGTAGAGCTTGCGCTCGATGTTGCGGCGCTTGCCGTTCTTGATTTCACTGACCATCTCGGTCGGCACCAGCACACGCTTGACGACCTCGGTCATGCCCTCTTC
>CAZMLI010000077.1:12156-14782 GCA_964566865.1 uncultured Planctomycetota bacterium | reverse complement strand
TCCGCGTCGGATGTGCCACCAGAGATTTGGTTGCGGCCGAAGGCCTGCGCTAGGGGACCTACTGGCATTCGCTCCAGGTCTGGCCATCCCCGCAGACCTTGCCCCCCAGCGGGGTCTCGAGCGTTGTGCTGGCTCCCTTGGAGGTGTCCATGGCGGCTTCGGGGAGCGGGATGTTCTTCAGGCCCACGTAGCTCTGCTTGACGTTGGCCGAGGCATACACGACGCCCTGCGGATTGACCGCGAAGGCCCGGTTTCCGCCTGAGCCGTGCGCAGCCGGCCAGGCATAGATCACGTAGCGCAGTTCCTGGGCGTTGGCGTTTTCTTTCTGGGACGTCATCGTTCCATTCTGGGGCAGCACGCCGGTTTGGGTGGGCAGGTAGAGCATGAAGTAGTAGCCGTGGTGCTTGAAGATCCGATTGTCTGACGCGGACTCGAGCCTTCCAATGAAAGGGGGGGCCACCGCTGCGGTTCCTCCACGCGTGATGAGGGCTCCCGACAGTTCCTGGAGCAAGCCGTGCTCTCCCTGGCCGTCGTTATCCTGGTCGACTAGGCAGCCCTGGCGAAAGAGCTCCTGGGCATCGGCGAGCTGCCCCAGAAACGCTATCGCTTGACCTTCATGGTTGCTGATTTTCGATCTCATCAAGCCAGGTAAGGCGATCGCAGCGACGATGGCGGCAATCACCAACAGCCCCCCCAGCGCCGCAATACTCTCACGCAGCTTTGATCGTCTCACCTACGCAGTATGGCACTTCTCTCCGACGAAGGCTAGTTGCGGCGCAGGTAGGCCCGGATCCGCTTCGACTGCGTGCCGTTCGGGTCGAGCTCGAGGTAGGCCCGGTAGTCCGTCACCGCCTTGGCTCGCTGCCCGAGTTGCTCGTGCAGTACCCCCCGGTTGAGCCACGCACTGGCCAGCCTTGGGTCGAGTTGGAGTGCACGACTGAAGTCGGTGATGGCGCCTTGCCGGTCTTTTTGCAACGCGCGCACCAGGCCGCGCCGGAGGTAGAGCACCGCGCCCCGGGGGCGCTGACGAATGGCCTCGTTCAGATCGGACAGCGCGCCCTTGTGATCTCCGCGATCGCGTCGCACGTTGGCTCGGGTTGCCAGCGCATCCGGATGGCGGGGCCTCAGTTGAAGCGTCCTGGCGATGTCGGCTTCGGTGCCAGGGATGTTGCGGAGCCTGTAGCGCACCATCGCCCGCACCGTGTAGGCTGCGGCCAGTCGCGGCTGAAGCTGGATCACGCGCGTGATGTCCGCCTCCGCGCCGCGCAGGTTGTTGCGTTGATGCCGCAGCAGCGCACGGTTGAAATAGGCCGCGAACTGGCTGGGATCGATCCGGATCGCGCGGGTGAAGTCCTCCTCGGCCTGGGTCAGCCGGCCGCTGGTATGATGGAGGATGCCGCGGTTGTTGAAGGCCCGGACGAACGTCGGCTGGTGCTTCAGCGCCCGGTTGTAGTCGGCCAGCGCGGCGGCCGGTTTGCTGATCTTGCGGTACAGCTCGCCGCGGTTGTTGTAGGCCTGCGCGTAATTCGGTCGCAGCTGGATCGCCCGGTTCAAGTCGCGCAGCGCTTCGTTGTAGCGCCGCAGCCGGACCAGTGTGTGGCCCCGGTTGTTGAACGACTCGGGCAGCGATGGGGCGAGTCGGATCGCCTGCGAGTAGTCGGCCAGCGCGCCATGCATGTCGCGCTGAGCGCCGCGGACCATCGCCCGGTTGCTGTACCCATGCGCCGCTCTCGGTTGCAGGCGAACTTGCTGGTTGAAGTCAGCCAGCGCACCCTTCAAATTGCCCTGCCGGTGCCGGACCAGCCCGCGGCCGTTGTAGTGCTGGCCATTCTCCGGGGCCAGCCGGATGGCAGCGGTGAAGTCAGCGTGCGCGCCGAGCAGGTCGCCCTGGTCGCGGCGGGTCTCGCCACGGGCCTGGAGGTCGGCGGCGGATTGCAGCCGGCCTTCAGGCTCGGGCACACGGTGGAGCAGTCGGCTGATACGCTTCCAGGCGAGGGAGCTGCTGCGGAGCCGGGTGCGGGCCTCGACCAGGGGGGCGTAGGCCTTCGGGTCGCGCGTATTGCAGAGCGCCAGGCCGGCCTCGGCGGCCAGCGTCTGGTCGGTCAGTACGCGCAGCCAGCCGGCCAGCGGCGCCGTGGCCTCCGCTAGCCCGAGTCGGCCGAGAACCCGGCAACAGAACAGGGCCAGTTCCCGCTCGCCGTCGGTCCAGACAACCGGCCCGAGCTTTCGCCGCGTCGCCAGGCCGTCCAGCTTCGCTCCCAGGATCTTCACCGTCTGGACGTCCCGATAGGCGACCGCCTCGAAGACGTAATCCTCCAGGGTCGGGGCGCTGCGTGAACGCGAGCGGCGAGCGGTCCCACCTTCGAGGTCGGCGATGATCAGGCGCAGTCGACTGGCGCGAACGCGCTGGGAGGCCTCGCGCGAGTCCTGCACTCGCCCTAGCAGTCGGGTCACCTCGGTTTGACTGGCGCCGAAGCGCTTCAGGTCGAGAAACGCGCGGCGCGCCAGGGTGTAGTCGCGGCCGAGCAATGCTGTCCGGCCCAGTAGCTCGCCGACCAGCCGCCGCATCTCGATCGCGCCTGCGTTGTCGGGCACGAGCGCCAGCGCGCGGTCGAGCGCACTGGCC
>CAZMLI010000077.1:8479-12056 GCA_964566865.1 uncultured Planctomycetota bacterium | reverse complement strand
GATCGCGCCTGCGTTGTCGGGCACGAGCGCCAGCGCGCGGTCGAGCGCACTGGCCGCAGCCAGGTAGGCTCCCAGCGCTGCTTCCCGTTGCTGTCGTTGCGAGGGCGTCTCCTGCAGCTGCGGCTTGCGGGTCGGCAGGCGCAGACCGTCGATGCGCCGACGCGCCTCGGCGATCGCCAGTGCGGCCTGGCTGCGGCGGTCCGCCAGACGGGCCGCCTGCTTGGCGCGATCGCGCGCCGTCAGCGCATGGGCGCGGCCCCGCACCGCACGGAGGTGGGTCCGGTCGATCTCGAGCACCCGGTCATAGACGGCGATCGCCTGGCCTGGTTTGCCATCGCTCAGCGCTTGCTCGGCGCGACGCACCAGCTCGGGGATTTCCCGGCGCCGCTGCCAGTGGCTGACCAGCACGAAGCAGATCGGTAGCAAGGTCAGCGTCAGCGCCGCCGTGGCTTGCGCGCGATGCCGCAGGATCCACTTGCCCAGCCGTTGCAGCAGGGTGTAGCGTGCGGCAGTCAGCGTGCGACCCTCGAGGAAGGCGTCGATGTCGGCCTGCAGCTGGGGCACGCTCTCGTACCGATCGCCCGGCTCGCGCGCCATCGCCTTGCGCACGACCGCTTCGAGCTCGCGGGGTACGTCGCGCATCGGGTTGGCTTGTGACGGCGGCTCGATTCGCCCGTCGCGCACATCCGCCAGCGCTTGCTCGACGCCGCTCTCCGTGTCGATCGGGCTGCGCAGGCTGAGGATCTCGTAGAGCATCGCTCCCAGTGAATAGATATCGCTCCGGCTATCCAGCAGCGTCACCTCACCGGTGGCCTGCTCGGGCGGCATGTAGGCCAGGGTGCCCATGATCGTGCCCGGGACCGTTTGTTGGAGCAACGAGTCTGACAGCGGTCGCGGGGCCAGCGAGGCTTGCTGTTCTCCGACGCGCTTGGCCAGCCCCCAGTCCAGCACCAGCACCTCGCCGAACTCGCCGATCATCACGTTGTCCGGCTTGAGGTCGCGGTGAATCACCTGACGCGAATGTGCGAAGGCGATCGCGTCGCAGGCCTTTTGAAAGATCGCCAGCAGCCGGGTCAGCGGCCAGGCGGCCGCGGCGCCCTTGTCGAGCCGCTCGAGCAGGTCGGCCAGGCTCTCGCCCTCGACCTTCTTCATCGCGAAATAGAGCGCGTTCTCCGGCGTCAATCCCAGCTCGTGCACGGGCACGATGTTGGGGTGCTCGAGCTGGGCGGTGTAGCGGGCTTCCTCGAGGAAGCGGGCGATCAACTGCGGGTCATCGGACATCTCGGGCGTGACCATCTTGATCGCCACGTCCCGGTGGGTCAGGCGGTCGTGGGCCCGATAGATCACGCCCATCCCGCCGCGGTTGATCTCGTCCAGTCCCTCGTACTGCAGCCAGCGCGTGCGCAGCGCCGCTACCATCTCGGGCGTCAGCTCGGCGGGGGAGCCCTCCGCCTCATGGCCACCGAATTCGATCGTCTTGTCCAGCTCATCCATCCGCCGCTATTGTAAGGAATTCTGCGCGCGGCGCTGCTACCAGCTTCTGCGATCTCCCGGGTTGAAGCCCTTGATCAGCTCCTGGTAGATCTGGTCCACCCGCCGCGGCATGCGCGGGCTGTGGCTGACCTGCCTGGCCAGCGCCAGTTCTTGCTGGCCGAGGTAATAGATGAAGGCGGCGAGCAGGATCAGCGTCGGATCGAAGAACAGGCCGGCCAGGGCCATCAGTACCGCCACCACCTGACCCACCGCGACGGCCCGCTCGGTTGCCAGCAGGTGGTTGTTGTAGCGCGTCGCCAGGTAGGCGCGCAGGATCCGGCCGCCGTCCATCGGGAAGGCCGGCAGCAGGTTGAACAGACCGAGCACCAGGTTGACGCCGACCAGCCAGTTGACGAGCGTCACCCCGTAGAAGGTGAAGGCCAGGTAGGCGAAGGGTGTCAGCAGCGCGGCCAGGGCGAAGTTGACGGCGGGGCCGGCGGCGGTGACCCAGAATTCGGTTTTAGGACGGCCGATCATGCCGCCGATCTGGGCCACGCCGCCGAGCGGCCAGAGCGTCACGCCGTCGACGGGGATGCGGAAGTGGCGCGCGGCCAGGCAGTGTCCCAGTTCGTGCAGGGCGACGAAACCGAAGACGGCGAGCATCATCAGCAGGCCGATCGGCCCGCTGGACAATGCAACGAACAGGGCCAGCACAGGAAATGACCAGTGCAGGCGAAACTCGATTCCCGCCAGTTCGGCGATCTTGAATGATCCGGCTTTTAGCATCTTGATTGCCTCCAGGCAAAGCCACTGCAAACCGCGTACCGTTGCGTGAGGCTCTCTGTAGGGTAGTACGAGCCGCTGGCGTCTGCCACCCTGTCAAAGGCCCTGGTCATTCTGTCTCGCACGGGGGTATGATGGATCTGCGGAACATGGGACGCTTGCTGACCTTGATGCTGATGTCGATCTGCCTGCTCGGAAACTTCGCGCAGGCCGAGGATCGACCGATGAAGCCGGGCAAGGATCGCAAGAAGTTCGTGCGCCAGATCGGCGAGCTGGTCGAGGCGCTGGCGGCGCCGTCCTGGCGGGTGCGCCAGCGGATCACCCAGATCCTGGTGCTGGTCGGCGAGCCGGCCGAGCCGCAACTGCGCGAGGCGCTGGCGGCGACCCGGAACCTCGAGCGCAAGCGGCGCCTCGAGCAGATCCTGCGCGAGATCCGCGAACGCAAGAGCCGTCCGCCGGGAGAGCTGACCGACGCGCAGTTGAAGTCGTTGCGCGGGCTGGACTGGCTCGAGGTGCTCGACCTGACCGGCTGCAAGAAGATCACCGACCGCGGCCTGGGCGCGCTCGACGGCCTGGTGGGGTTGCGCGAGTTGAGCCTGATCGGCTGCACGCAGCTGACCAATCGTGGCCTACTGGCGCTGATGGAGCTGCCCAGGCTCGAGACGCTCAACCTGGGGAGCTGTAACGGAATCACCAACAGCGGTCTGGCCCGGCTCAAGCCGCTGAAGGCGCTGCGCAAGCTGAACCTCGGCGGGCTGACCCAGATCAGCGACGAGGGCCTGCTGCATCTGGGCGGTATGACCCAGCTCGAGGAGCTGAGCATCTCCGGCGCGCGGCACGTCACCGATGCCGGACTGGTCGCGCTGGCAAAGCTGACGAACCTGCGCCGGCTGAATCTCTCCGGCTGCAGACTCGTCACCGACAAGGGCCTGGCGGTCCTGGCCAAGCTCACCCGGCTGACGCAGTTGAATCTGTCGCGCTGCAGAGAAATCACCCATGACGGTCTGCAGCACCTCGCCGGACTGCGCCTGTTGCAGACGCTCGAGCTGCGCCGCTGCCCGCGGATCGAGCCCGCCGGCCTGGCCCACCTGCGCGGCCTGACCCGGCTGACCGAGCTCAACCTGTCGAAGTGCCGGCGCATCACCGATGAGGCGAGCGCCAGACTGGCCGAACTGCGCGGCTTGAAGACGCTGGATCTGTCCGGCTGCTACAGGCTGACCGACGAGGGCACGATCCGGCTCAAGCAGATGAAGCAGCTCAGGCTGCTCAACCTGTCAGGCTGCAAGAAGATCAGCGACGAGGCGGTCAACGAGCTGAAGGA
>CAZMLI010000077.1:1534-8379 GCA_964566865.1 uncultured Planctomycetota bacterium | reverse complement strand
CTGCTTGGAGAGCACGCGCGCCAGGCTGTCGTACTGCCGGGCCAGTTCGTAGCGCCCGTAACGCGACTCCGGGCTGCTGTGCACGAACTTGAGCTGGTCGATGATCGCCGTTTCGATTTGCTGGCGGGCTTCGGGGAATTGCTTGCGGGCCAGCAGCACGCGGCCGAGCGCGTGGTGGGTCGAGGCCAGATACAGCTTGTAGAGCGGGACCGAGGGGAACTGCGCGGACAGTTGTCGCTGCCCGGCCAGCGCCAGGCGGTAGGTCATCTCGGCCTCCTGGGTCTCGCGGCGGCGTTCGAGCAGCGCGCCGAGTTGCCTGTAGCAGCGAATCAGCGAGGCCTGATACTCCGGCACGTTGGGGTGGCGCTTGACCAGCGCGCGACCGATCACCAGCGCTTTTTCGAGCTGCTTGCGGGCCTTCTTCGAGCTGCTGCGCCTGCGGCCGATCCCGTCGACTTGCAGCATGATGGTCTCGGCCAGATCGAGCCGATAATCGGGCACGTCGGGAAAGTCCTGGGTCAACTGCTCGAGGATGCGGATCGCCTTGCGGCTGGGTTCGACCCGGTCTCTGAGCCGCAGCACGGCGCGATAGATGAAGCCCGGCAGGTTGCGGTAGGTCAGCGCCAGCAGATGGCGGTAGTCCGGATTGTCTGGCGACTGCTTGCACAGCCGCTCGAACAGCGACATCGCGGCGATGTAGTGGCCCGCCGCGTCGCGGCCCTTGCTCTGCTCGTGCAGCAGGTCGCCGAGCAGCTTGTCGCTGCGCGCCAGCTCGTAGCGGGCCTCGGCGGGTTTCGGCGTGTGTTTGGGGTTGCCCAGCAGGATTGCCTTGGCGCGTTCATGGGACTGCTGCGCCTCCGCATAACGGCCCGTGGCGCTTCGGGCTCGTCCCAGCTCGTTGTGGATCACTGCCGTGCGCAGCGCGTAGCCCTGGCGTTGATAGATCTGCAAGGCTCGCTCGTAGGCCGGCTCGGCCCTGGCGTATTGCCCGAGATGTTGATGAATGTCGCCGACCCGGTGGTGCGCGCGCGCCATCTCCTGCTGCAGCGCTGGGTTCTCACTGTTTTGCTCGGCGAACTGATCGTAGAACTTGAGCAGGTTGAGCAGGATCGTCGCCATGTCCTTCGAGACGATCGGACGCACCCGTGGTTCGGTCGGCTCGCTTGCGTCGGACTCCGCTCTGTTGCCTGTCGCGCGTGCGGTCCGTCTGGCGACCTGGGCGAAGATCTCTTCGAACGCCTGGAGCGCCAGCCGCAGGGTGCGCTCGGCGCGCCGACGCTCGGCCTGCGCCTTCTTACGTTCGGCCTGGGCTTTCTGCTGCGCGCGCCGCGCCTTTTCCCGCTCCGCCAGCGCGACTGCCTGTTCTCGTCGGGCGTTTTCCCGTTCGGCTTGCGCCTTGGCCCGTTCAGCGACGGCCTTGCGTCTTTGCTGAGATTCGCGGGACAGGGCGGCCTGCGTCTGCAGATAACCAATCGACGCGGCGAGCGCGACCAGGACCAGCAAGACCAGCGCCATGCCGCTGAGGCTCGCGATGGCGCGGTTGCGCCGGCACCAGCGCCAGATTCGCTCCAGCTCCCCGACGCGGCGCGCTCGGATCGGGCGGTCTTCGAGAAAGCATTGCAGATCGAGCGCCAGTTCCTGGGCGGTCTGATAGCGGTGCGCCGGATCGCGCGCGATGCTCTTGAGCACGATCGTTTCCAGGTCGCGCGGGATCTCCGGCGCCAGCTTGCGCGGCCGTGGCGGCGCGACCTGGGTCACCAGCCAGATCAGCCGGCGGCGGTCGGTTTCGGCGTAGGCCGGCCGTCCGGTCAGCAGTTCGTACAGCGTCATGCCGAGCGCATAGATGTCGCTGCGCGCGTCGGCCTTGCCCTCGAACAGCTCGGGCGCCATGTAGCGCAGGGTGCCGACCACGTCGCCGGTCCCTGTCAGGTTCTCCTGGTCTGTGAGCTTGGCCAGCCCGAAGTCGGTGATCCAGACCGTTCCCTGCAGGTCCATCAACAGGTTGGCTGGCTTGATGTCCCGGTGCAGCGTGTCCTGCGTGTGTGCGTACTGCAGCGCCTGTGCCACCTGTACGCCAACGTTCGCGGTCCAGTGCGAGAGTTGAGTGGCGGGCCGGCAGAGGTCCAGTGGCTGCCCCTCGATGTACTGCATCACGTAGAAGTGCATGCCGTCCTGGCGGCCAACGCCGAAGACCGGCACGATGTTGGTGTGGTGTAGCCGGGCGGCTGCGTGCGCTTCGCGGCCGAACCGCTCGAGCTTGAGCGGGTCGAGCGTCGCGCTCTCCGGCAGCAGCTTGAGCGCCACCCGCCGTCCGAGGGACTCTTGCTCCGCCTCATAGACGATGCCCATGCCGCCGCGGCCGATCTCTCGCAGGATGCGGTACTCGCCAATGCGCTCGGGGACTGCGGTGATTTCCGGCTTGAGCTGTTCCATCATCAGCAGCACCGGAAACAGCGAGGCGATCCGCTCCTCCAGTTCCGGATGGGCCTCGCAGTAAGATTCGATCGTCGGCGCCAGGCCATCCCGGTGGGCTTCGAGAAAGGTCTCCGCCAGCGCCTCGACTGGATCGCGCAGGCTGCTACTAGCAGGCATCGGTCTGGCCCAGTGCAGTCTTCATCCGCTCCAGCGCGCGGATGTAGCGCTTGCTGGCCGCCGCGGTGCTGATCCCGAGAATCTCCGCGGCTTCCTGGTTGGAGAGTTCTTCGAAGTGACGCAGCGCAAGGACCTCGCGGTCGAGCGGCTCGAGGCCGTCGAGCAGCAGCTTCAGCCGGTCTTGCAACTCGGCCTGGATCGCGGCGTGGGACGGCGAGGCCAGGCCGGCCGTCAGCTCGCGCGCGAGAATCTCGGTGCTGGCGTTGGGGTGCGAGCGCTGAAAGATCGAGCGTTCCTGGCCCGCGTTGCGCTTGCGCGTACCCAGGTGAAAGCGGTGCAGCGCGGTCAGCCGCTGGAGGGTCAGGAAGCGCAGCCAGAGATAGGGCGGCATCGTTGGGTTGGCGGCGTAGTCCTCGGCCCGACGGGTGGCGTCGAGGTAGGCCTCCTGCAGCACGTCCGAGGGGTCGATCCGGCCCTGCAGCCTGCCGTCGAGGCGTAGATCGACCAGGCGGCGTAGCCGTGGGCGATGCATGGCGAACAGGTCGCCCAGGTTCTCGATGTCAGGGGAGGTGTGCGGCATCGGCTGTCCAGACAGCTCTGCAACCCGGCTCGAGTTCGGTTGTTTCGAGAAAACTTGCTTCACGCCTGTCTCCTGCTGTGAAATCTCGCAGTTAACCCTGTATCGGAACGACAATTCCCCAGATGAGGAGAAGGACATGCGAACTTGGTACGTGGTAGGCGTCGCGTTGTTGGGCCTGCTGGCCTGGCAGGCGGACGCCGACGCGCAGCGCAGGGGCCGCAGGCGGGACCGCAAGCAGCGGATGCACCGGGATCACGATGGCCAGCACGGGCACCAGCATCAACGGTCGAAGGACCGGCGGGATCGTTTTCGCAGTCGCCGGGGCGGGGATAGCGGCGGATGGCTGAAGCGGATCTTGCAGCTGCGCAAGCGGTTGCAGGCCCGTCGTGGCGGCGATCGTGGTCGTCGTGGTTTCCGCAGCCGAGATCGCAGTCGTCGTGGATTCCGCAGTCGCGATCGCAGTCGTCGTGGATTCCGCAGTCGCGATCGCAGTCGTCGAGGATTCGGTCGGTGGGATCGCAAACGGCGTGGTTTCAAGAGTCGCAAGCGCGATCGGCGCGGAAGCGGCTGCCGGAAGTGCCAGCGGCAGCAGCGCAAGAACAAGTGGCAGCGTCGTGGGCGCGGTCGCGGTCAGGATCGTCAGCGGCGGGATCGCGGCAGGTGGCACCTGGCGCTGATCTAGCGGCTACTTCTTTCGCACCACCCGTTTGAGTGGGTTGATGTTGATCTCGTCGAAGACGGTTTCTGGCGGGGCGGCGAGTACCATCGCCGCCGCGTCGGCCACCTGCTCCGGCGCGATCGCGTTCTCGGGGTCGGGCCCTGGCTGAAAATCGAGGTCGTCGAAGAACGAGGTGCGCACCATGCCAGGATTGATCAGGCTGACGCGTACGCCGGCGCGCGCACACTCCGCGCGCAGCGACTGGGCCAGACCGCGGATGCCGAACTTGCTGGCGCAGTAGGCCGCGCCGTGGGAGGCGCCGCGCAGACCCGATTCGGAGCCGATGAACAGCAGGTCCCCGCGGCCGCGCCGCTTCAGGCCTGGCAGCAGCGCCCGCGCCACGAAGATGTGACTGGTCAGGTCGAGCTCGATCAGGCTGCGAAGCTGCTGGTAGGAAAATGTTTCGAGCGCGCCGAAGCGCCCCTGGCCGGCATTGCAGACGACGGCGCTGATTTGCGGGTGCTCGCGGATCAGTGCTTCGAGCCGCTCGGGCAGCGCGTCCAGGTCGGCCAGGTCGACGGTGACCGGCAGGATGCCCTCCGGCGAGCTGCGATGATCGCGGGCCAGACCGATCACCCGATGGCCATCCGCGAGCAGTCGCTGGCAGATCGAGTGCCCGATACCGCGGCTGGCGCCGGTGACGAGGGTCGTCAGGTCGTGCATGGAAAGAAGATCTCCTGGGGCACGTGCTCGAGCACGGTCTCGGTGCAGTAGTCGATCAGTGCGTCAGCGATCTCGGGCGGGTAGCTGACCATCCCGTTCTCGTCGGCCAGTGGCACCGAGAACAGCGGCGCATCGGGATACAGCCGTTCGATGGTCCGGTGATAGGTGCGCGGCAGACGGAAGGCGCCGAGGCTGACCGAGTGCAGCGACGAGGTCGGGACTGCACCGAGCACGTCGGCGAACAGGCGCTCGTACTGGGCCTTGTAGTCCAGGTGGTAGATCAGCGGATCGAAGCGCACGCCGAGTCGCCAGCCCGCATCGGCCAGTTCGCGCATCGCCTCGATGCGTTGCGCGACCGACGGAACCTTGCGCTCCAGGGCGGTAGAAATTTCCTGGGGCGTGAAGCTGAAGGCGACGACGCAGCGGTCGACCGGCGGTCGGTCGAGCAGGCCTGAGATCTGTGTGCTCTTGGTGCGCAGTTCGATCCAGGCCTGAGGCGTCTGTTCGAAGACCGGCAGGAAGGCGTCGACGAAACCGGTCACCGAGTCGAGCGCCAGGCTGTCGCAGTCATAGCCGGAGAAGAACCAGTGTGGTTGCTCGGGGGCCGCGGCGACTGTCTGGCGGATGTCATCCTGGAACGACTCGTAGTTGACGAACAGCACGTAGTGCGCCGAGCGGAACATGCCCTGCAGGAAACAATAGCGGCAGTCATAGACGCAGTTGAGCATGTGCGAGAAGTAGTGATTGCGACTTCCGCCGACGCCGTATCCCTCCGGTGCGGGCAGCACGCGCTCGCCGTGTTTGTGCGCCAGGATCAACGCCGGTCGATGCTTCTGCAGCCGGAAGTTCTGCGACTTGCGATTGAACACCTCGCCATAACGCTCGATCGGAACCTGCACCGCTCGCGGGTAACGCGCGAGTATTTGCAGCGTGAGCGGGTGCGCGGCAACCGCCTCTTCAACGTAGATCAAGCCGATCATGCCATGCGCGCCAGGGCCAGCGCTTCCAGTCGTTGTGTCAGGTGGCGGATCACCGCGGCGCTGTCGGCCAGGCCGTCGAGCTCTTCGTTCCATGCGCTGTGTCCGTCCGACAGGGATTGCCAGCGGTACAGCAGGCGCTTCAACTGGCGCAGCTGGGTGACGCTGAAGCGCCAGCGGTCGCCGAATAGTTCGAGATCCTCCTCCAGCAGTGGGGGCGGCGCGGTCTCGCTGGCGAGCTCGCGCAGGTCGTCCAGCAGCCGATCCACGACTGGCAGGCAGCCCTCGATCAGGGCGCGGGCGCGGGCTGCGTTGATTTGCTCCGGCGGCGTCTGCAAGTTGTCGGAGACGACCTTGAGCACCAGCGCCAGTTCGGCAGTCGTCAGCCGGCAGGCGGTCGGATAGAAGCCGGCGGCTTCCATTTCGTAGGCTGCGCCATCGGCATAGCGCCGCTCTACCCGGTCGACGGTTCGCACGCAGACGGTGGCGCAGGGTGGCGTCGTGAGCAGCGGTGGATACCAGACCGCGTCGCTGCCGACATCGCGGATCTTGTGGGCCAGCAGCACCTCGCCCAGTGGAGCGTCGGCGTGGCCGGCCAGGCCCACGTTGAGCCATGCCTGGTCGCGCACCGCGGCGCGCTGGCCGTACAGCATCGTTGTCGCAGCGGCGCTGGCTGTCTTGCCGACACCGCTGACGATCAGCCAGATGTCATCGGCGCGGTAGATCGGGAACGGGCCGGCCGCAGCGGCGGTCATGCCAAGGTGCGCGATCAACGGATCGGCCTCGCAGCGTAGCGCGGTTACCAGGTTGAGCATGCGTTTCGTTTCGCCTCGTACTTCTCGACTTCCTCGACGCGCGCGCGCTTGCGCACACCCGTCAGGTAGATCTCGATCTTCTGCAGCAGCATCTCGACGGCGGCTTGCCGGTCGTCCGCTTCGAGCCGGCCGGAGCGAATGATATTCTCCAGCGCCTGAATCCGGAAGCGGTCCATGCCCCAGTGCTTGCGCGAGAGCTGGTCGTCGTGTCCGCCGTACTTGTCCAGCAGGCGCTCGTCGACCAGCAGCACGTCGAAGCGGCAGCAGACGCGCAGCCAGAGATCATAATCCTCGCAGGCCGGCAGGGACTCGTCGAACAGGCCGACGGTCTCGAATACCTCGCGATGCAGCAGCACCGATGAGGGCGAGATCGCGCAGAGCGGCAGGCAGTCGCGAAAGATCCGGCCGCCGCGCTTGGCGTGCCGCTCGCGCGGGTTGACCCGGCGACCGTTGCGAATCCAGATCTCGTCGGTGTGGCAGACCCGGAGCGCCGGGGCCGC
>CAZMLI010000077.1:0-1434 GCA_964566865.1 uncultured Planctomycetota bacterium | reverse complement strand
GTCTGGCTGTAGACCGAGTCGAGCGCGCGGGGTAACAACTCGGCCCGGTTGTAGCTCGGGATGATGACAGAGACGCGCATCGAGTCGGATTTCATATCGTGGCGAACAGGCCGCGATACTGCTCGAACGGCTGCACGCTCGAGCGGCCGGTGATCGCCAGCTCGGCGAGGATCTGGCCGATCAGGGTCGAGAACTTGAAGCCGTGGCCGGAGCAGGGCGAGGCGATCAGGATTCGCGTATCTGACGGATGGTGCGTCAGGAGGAACTGCTCGTCCGGCAGCATGCTGTAAAGGCAGACATGCGGGTCGATCATCGGGGCCGAGCCGAGGTCCGGGATGTGGGTGGTGAGGAATTCGCGCACGTCCACGAAGTCGCTTTCGTCGAGCGTGCGATCGACGGTGTCTGGGTGAACATCCGGCGTGTCGGTCAGATGGCGCGCGACCTTGACGCCGAAGCGGCCGTGGATCGGCAGTCCATAGTAGACGGTGGCGTCGACCGGCCCCGGGCCGACAAAGACCCAGGCCGGCATCCGGTCGGGGCGGAACGGGTCGGCCTGTTCCGGCTGGAAATAGGCGACCGCCTGGCGGGTCACCCGCAGCGGCAGGTTCAGCTCCGGAAACAGGCCGGGAAGCCAGCCGCCGGCGGTGACGATCAGCCGCTCGGTCTGGTAACGCCCACGGTCGGTCTGCACGCTGACGGTGGGGCCGTCGCGGTCGATCTGCGTGACGCGCTCGCCGGTCTGCAAGGTCATGCCACGCGCCTGCGCCAGTCGCAGCTGCGCGGCGATGCAGCGGTCGGCCGACAGCACGCCGCCCTCGGCCTGGTGCAGGCAAAGCGCGTTGTCCGGAATATCGAAACAGCCCCAGCGGGCGCTCGCTTCCCGCGCGTCGAGCCGTTCAAAAGGGCAGCCCGCAGCCTCCAGCCCGTCGATGTAGGCCGACAGCGGCCCGTCGGGCGGCCCGAAGAAAAGGTCGCCCGTGCGCAGCAACAGCATCTCCTCCGCGTCGCGCTCGAGTTGCTCCCAGGCCAGCTTGGCCTGCTGCGCCAGCTGGACGTAGGCCTGATGGGCATAGGTCATGCGGAAGATGCGCGAGGGGCCGTGCGACGACCCGAGCGTGTGACCGGCCTCATGCTGCTCGAGCGTCAGCACCGATCCGTCGAGCAGCCGGCTGAGGTGATACCCCGCAGCGCTGCCCATTGCGCCCGCCCCGATCACGATCGCGTCGAAGTGCACGTGCTAACGTTTCAGTTGCGCGCGGAGGCGGAAACCGACGCGCAGGCTGGTCATGCGCGCGTCCAGTCCACGTCGGGAGGCACAGCGGGCCTCGTTGTGGCCGTCCAGGTAGGAGCCGCCACGGTAGATCTTGATGTGTGCCCTGCCCATGATGCTGCGTGTCCACTCGGCGACGCCGCCGGCCATGTCATGCACGCCGT
>CAZMLI010000076.1:0-14842 GCA_964566865.1 uncultured Planctomycetota bacterium | reverse complement strand
GGGCGAGCGACGCCGATGGCGACGAGGGCTCCAGGGGCTTGAGGGCCCGGCTGTTCATGCTGTGGTCGCTGTCCAGGCGTTCGACGACTACCTGTCGCGGAACGCGCCGACTGCGGTCGCTGTCCAGGCGTTCGACGACTACGTGTCTGCGAACGGACCGTGGCCTTGGAGTTCAAGATCCTCCGCGGCTCCGCGATCTCCGCGGCTCCGCGTGAGGCTCCGCGGTCTCTCAGTTTCTCTGCTGGCACGCAACCCTTGCGCCAATAGCTAGCCGTAGGGCGGGGGCTTGGGACAGTTGTCGTGACCATTTGACCGCAAGGCTAATTCTGGGGCCAGCCTCGCTCGGGCACCGGGTCGTATCCGCCTTTGCCCATTGGCTGGCAGCGCATCAGGCGCCAGGTGGTCAGCGCCACACCCCACAACAGGCCTCTCCGCCGGAGGGCCTCGCTGGCGTAGCGGCTTCAGGTTGGTTCGAAGCGGCAGGACGGTGGCAGGATCGGTCCGAGCACCAGCTGATAGAGGCGGATCAGTCCGAGCAGCAGCCAGCGCAGCGGCAGCGCCAGCCATTCCAGCAACTTCATTGGGGCACCTTGCGACAGATCCGAATCAGGCTTTCGCGGGTCGAGCTCAGCGACAGTTCCTGCGCGGGGCGCGGCGGGAGGAGTACCAGGTCGATTCCCAGCGGCAGCTCCGGTCGTTCGAGGCGGAATGCCTCGCGCAGGATGCGGCGCAGCCGGTTGCGTACCACGGCGGTCCGGCCGCGTTTGGAAACGGCCGTGCCCATGCGTGTCAGGCCCAGATCATTGCGGCGGATGTGCGCGATCAGCTCACCGTCGCGGTAGGCGCGGCCCTCTTCAAAAACCAGGGCGTAGTCCCGGCGACGGATCAGGCGGTAGTGGCGCGGCAGGTCGTAGGTCGGTCCTACCGGTTGTTCTTGCGGTACCAGGTGAACCAGTCCTCGCGCGCCTGATTGCGTCCGTCCGCCGATCTATCCATGACGTTGTAGATCGGCGCATCTTCCTTCTTCGTGATCAGGAGCAGCTGGTCGCAGATCCAGTTGCCGACGATCTTGCCTTCCTCGTCAGCGAGGCCGAGCTTGCTGAAGACGTTGAGCAGGATGCGCAGGGAGTAGCGCTTGTCCAGCGCTCTGATTCGCTTGCCGAGTTTGCGCTGGGTGCTGGGGTCGAGTTCGGCCACCTCCTCTTCCATCCTCTCGAACTCCTCCTGCTTGGAGGAGGGAATCGAGGCGGGGTAGGGGATTCGGCTGACGTTCTTGACAGGTGGCTTCTTCTTGACCGGTGGCTTCTTCTTGACCGGCGGCGGGGTGCTGGCGGACTTCTTCGGAGGCGGGTCGTTCTTCTTGGGCGGCGTCGTGCGCTTTTCGGGCGGCTCGGTTCCGTTGCCGTTCTCCGGCTCGCTGGGCTCCTTTTTCGGGCTCTTACCGTCGTCGAGTTTCTTCACCTCCTCGACGTGGAAGCCGCCCTTTGAGCCCTGTTTCTTCTTCTCGTCGGCCTTCTTCTTTTCTGCCGCCGCCTTGACGTCCGCCTCACTTGGCTTGGCCGGGCCGCTGCTCTTGAAGATCGCGCCAACCAACAGGGCGACCATCAGCACGATGCCGGCCACGGAGCCGATGAGTGCTTTCTTGCTGAACGGTTTGCCGGATTGCCGCTGGCCTCGCCGGCCCGGTGGCTGGGGCGGTGGCGCCGGCGCGGCGCGGCGTGAGCTGCCGCGACGCCCGGAGGGGGCTGCTGCCTGCCGGCTGCTCTGGCGCTGGTTCTTGCCCGATTCGCGAACCGACTGCCGCTTGCTCGACGGCGCTCGTTTGCCGCCGCTGGTCTTGGGTCTGCCGCTGGATTGCCTGCTGGATTCCGCGCGCGGAGCCTTGCCGGTCTTGGCTGTCTTCTGCTTGCCCGTCTTGGGCTTGGCCGACGGCTCCCTGGCGGTCTTGTTCTTGGAGGTCTTGGGCCGCTTGGTCTTGCCTGTCGCCTCTCTGGGGGACTCCGCTCGCTCCCGCCTGGAGGCATCCCCCCCGGAGGTCTTGGGGCTCTTGCTCTTGGAAGTCTTGGAAGTCTTGGAGGGAGTCTTGGCTGTCTTGGAAGCGCTCTTGGACTTGCTGGACTTGGACTTGCTGGTCTTGTGCTTGCCCGTCTTCTTGCGCTCGGATCCACCGCCGAGCGCGGGTTCGTCCACGACGAATACGCGACCACACTTCTGGCAACGGAGCTTCTTTCCCTGGTCCTTCTGTGAAACCTTATATCCGGCCTGGCACTTCGGGCAGGATATCTCCATCACCGCGGGCATCGACTATTCCCTCGTCTGGGTCGTTATCTGGGCCAAGAACAAGTCATATTATCGAATGGTCGCCAGGCCATGCAAACTTATTAATCCTGTATACGTCTGGCAATGCCAGTGGTTCAACGCTCGACGGTCACGTTCTCGCCGCGAATATCCAGCTCCAGCAGCGTTTTGCCTCCGTATCGCAGGCTCAGGCCACTCTCCGACCAGCGGGACTCGAGGCGCAGGACCTGGTCGGCCCAGACCGGCTCGGGCAATAGATCGCGCAGATCAACGCTTTGTTCCAGCACCAGCGGCCCTTGCCAGTCTTCGTTCTCGAGCCAGGCGCGCAGGCGGACCGTGACGACCCCGCGGCTGTCATATGGCGTGGCGATCGCGCTCAGCAACTTCCAGCGGGTCGACTGAGGCAGCGCCAGCGCCAGCGGTGCGGCGGGTGGGGCCAGCGGGCTGCCGAATGACTCGGTCAAGCAGCGCCCTGGGGCCGCGGGATGGCTCGCTCGGTGAATCCGCTCGCTGCTGGTCTTGACCAGCTGGGTCCACCAGTCCGGATTGCCCCTGCCGACGGGCAGGCAGCCGACCTCTTCGAAGCAGGCGGTCCGGTCGGCATGGCTCAAGATGCTGCGCACACGGGTCTCGTCGAGGTCGAGCAAGCCGCGATAGCGCATGCCGGTCACGGTGACCAGCAGGATCGTGGCGCGCTCGAGCCGGTAGCGTTGCCCGCCGATGGTGAGCTGCTGCGGGGCGGGCAGCCGGCCTCGGCGCACGCTGCCGCGCATACCGGGCAGGATGCCCGCGAGCAGGCTGCTCTCGGTCGGCAGGCTGCCGGGCCCCCAGCTATAGGGCGTGGGGCTGTCGAGCTCGAACTCGAGCGCCAGCGGGGTTTCGTCCCACTCCGGGCAGAGCAGGGACAGTCGCTCGCCCCGGCGAGCCAGGCGCAGCGGCTGGCGCTGGCTTTCTTGCAGGTAGACGGCTCGTCCGGCCTGGTTGAGTACCGCGCAGAACGCCTCGCCTTGCCAGAGCACCCCGCCGGGATGGTGCTCGCCGCCTCCCAGGATCAGCCGGTATCTGGCGCCGCTGGTCGCGACCAGCTCTCCTTGCAGCAGCAGCTGTTCCTCCTGCCGAGCGGTGCGCAGGCCGGGCGGGATCAGGCGATCGGCCAGTGCGCCCAGCCGGTTGCCGCCGGAGAACAGCGCCAGGTCGAGCAATCGGCGACAGAGGCCCAGCGGGACACGAACCGGTGTCCCGCTCGCGGTCTGCCGCGGGCGCAACCGGCCCTCGGCCAGCTCCAGCTCCAGCGGCTGCTCCGCCAGCCCGTCGAGCCGCAGCCCCAGCGGTTGCGACGCCAGATAGGCGCGCGCGTTTTGCCGGTAGCTCGACAGCAGCGCGCGCACCGAGTCCCGCAAGGGCAGCCGCGCGAGCAGCTGGCGCAGGTCATTCAGCTCCAGGTGTGTCGACAGCTGCCAGGCTCCATCGGGGCCGAGTCCGAGGGCCAGATCGGCGTGGTGCTCGTGGCGCAGCTGGCGGATCTGCTCGGCGGGATCGGGCCCCGGCGCCGCGGTCCAGAGCGCCAGGCGGTTGCCCGCGACCTGCAGCGTCCAGCAACGATCCGGATCGAACCAGACCAGCAGCAGGCTGGCCTCGGCTGGAATCAGCGCGCTGACCAGGGCCGCGCGCAGCGTCGGCGTCAGCTCGATCCGATCGGCCGCATCGATCAGCGGGTGTTCGGGGGTGGGACTGACGGTCAGCCCGTGCGCCGCGCGCTGTGATCCGATCAGGCAAGTCAGGCTGGCCAGGCGTTCGAGGGCCGTGGCCTCCGCGGGGAACAGTTTCCAGAGCGCGGCGTCGTCGAGGGTCAGCCTGCGCGAGGGCTCGAGCGCCTCCGATTGTTTTACGATTCGCACGTCTTGCGCTGCGGCGATCAGCAGCCGGTCGTCGTCCTGCTCGGCCAGGCTCCCGCCGGGTCCGAGCAGGCGGGTCAGCAGCCGCCCCAGGTCGGCGCGCGACAGCTCGAGGTCGAGATAGGGCAGGCGCAGCGAGTCTTCGCCGGTCGCCAGCAGACGTTCGATCTGCTCGAAGGCGGTCATTCGCTGGCTTCCGGGGGTTCGCTGGGGGCTTCGCGGGCGCGTTTGGCCCTGGCGGCGCGCCGTTCGAAGAGGGCCAGGATACGGCCCAGTGCGCTGGGGCGCAGCACCTCGCCGATCAGCTTGCGCGTTGCGCCCAGTCGCAATACGCGAGTCGATTCGCGTGTGGGATGCGCCGAGGAAAGCACGCTGGCCAGCGCCTCGACGTCGCCGTCCGACAGCTCGAGACGCAGGCGTTCGTAGAGCGCCACCTCCTCCTCCGAGAGCACATTCAGGCTGCCGCCGGTAGTCGAGATCCCCAGCACCAGCTTGCCCTGCTGCGTGAACAGGGTGCGGGCGTAGGGCGTGCCAAACATCTCCTTGGAGAGCAGTCGGTAGTGCGTCGTCGAGCCGGCGATCTGGTAATGCTCGCCCTGGTGCAGCAAGCGCGAGATCAGCTTGCCGCGTCTGACGTCGGCCAGCAGCGTGGCCAGTCGGGCGCCGGCCGCCGCGTCCAGCTTTTGCTCCTTGCGGAACTCCGCCAGCCGCTTCTCGGCCGAGGGGAAGCGCGCCAGCCGGTCCACTTGCTCGCGCGGGAAGCTGACCTCGAGGCGTCCCTCGCCCGCCGCGAGCACCACGCCAACGGTGCCCCGGTCACCGTCCAGCAGCAGGCCGATGCGCCGCTCCGGCAGCAGCTGAAGCAGCGGCGCGAACTGGCCGATGTTGGCCTCGATCCCCTTGATCAGTTGCAGCAGCAACGCGCGGCGCAGGTGCCGGCCCATGTCGCCGAGCAGCTCGCCGCCGAGTTCGTGCACGGTTCGCAGTAGCCGTGAAATCAGGTCGCCGGGCCCTTCGAGCGTCTGCTCTCCGGCGTGGCGCACCCAGTCGCGGGTGGCGTCGCGCAGACCGCCGAGCAGGCCGGGGATGCCACGCGCGAGCAGCCCCTCGACCCCTTCGTCGAGCAGCTCGCGGCTGCTCTGGCGTCGGATCTGTTCGAGCAGGATGGAGAGGCTCTGGATGTCGATCGTCACCTCGCCGACGGGCAGGACGACGGTCTGCCCGCGCGAGCTGCCATCGCTGCTGTCGAGGCGCTCCAGCGCATCGAGAATCTGTTCGACTCGATCCGCCAGCGCACGTTCGGTCGCGCCGTCGGGGCTGGTCTGTTGCGTGGGCTTGAACTGGCGCCAGTCGCAGTCGGTGCCGCACTGGATCGCCTCGCGCAGGCCGGTCCTGCCGGGCAAGGGGGCGAAGCCCAGTCGAGCCGTCAGCGCCTGGTGGTCGGGCGTCGGGGCGGGTCTGAACAGATGCTCGATCAGCTCCAGGCTGAAGTGGCTGGTGGCGCTTCGATAACGCAGCGGGTCGAGCAGGCGTTCGAGCTTATCGCGCAGCAGCGGTACCTGGCGCGCCAGGTGGTAGGGCGGGACCACGTCGGTCTGGTAGCCGATCCCCAGCAGTCGAGTCAAGCCTGAGGGCTCGCCCATCAAGTGGGTGCGGGGCAGCTCGACGTCCAGCTCCCCGAGCAGCTCGGCCAGCGGGATCGGAGCGGGCCCCCACTCGAAGATGCTGTGGGGCGCGTCTGGTGGTCGCAGCGCCAGACCGAGCAGGGCGCGCGCCAGGTCGGCCAGGTGCAGGCTCGCGATCGGTGTCTGGTCGGGCGCCGGCGGGGCCAGCAGCTGGCCATGCGCCATCAGGTAGGCGATGCTGAGCAGACCGTGGCCGCCATGCGGGCCGTAGCGGTCCGGTGCGCGCAGGGCGACGAAGCGGCTGGACGGGCTGCAAAGCCGGCGGCCGGTGGCTTCCAGCTCGCGATCGATCCGGTCGATCGCGTCCGGTTTTACGGGCGAGAGACCGGTCAAGCAGATCAGCTGGGACAGCCCCTGGGACAGCAGTAGTTCGAGGCGCTCGACCTGCCGGTAGGCGTGCTGGGGTTCCATGTCCCGCGGTGGGGGGGCGAGCAGGAATACCGGGCCCGCCGGCGCCTCGAGCGGGCCGTCGCTCCAGCGGCGATAGCAGACCGAGCGGTAACGCCGCGCGCTGAGATAGACCGGGCGCGGTCCAGGTCCGAGCGCCCGCAGTCTGAACAGGTCGGGCCACTGGCAGCACAGATCGATCAGGTAGCGGGCCTCGGGACTGTGCGCGCCGATCAGGGTCAGCGGCAGCGGCCGGGCGGGGTCGGGTAGCCGCTTGACGAGCGGACCGAGCAAGGTCTGCCAGTCGATCGTCAAGGATTCGAGCCCCAGCGGGGTCAACTGGCCCTCGAGTCTCATGCGTCGAACGCCTGATGGATTCGCGACAGTTCCGCCTGCAGCACTTCGGCCCGTTCGGTGGGGGACAGGTCCGGCGAGTTCAACGCCTGCTCGAAGACGCGCTGCTTGAGGAAGTGCCGGTACTCGCGTTCGAGGCGGTCGACATCCGCCTCGAGTACGTCGACCTGCCGGATGCTGGTGATGTGCGGTAGATAGAACAGGTGGGGCAGGATCGCCACCTCGAGCACATTGCGCAGCAGCGCCAGCGGCCGGGCCTGGCCGAGGTAGCTGCCCAGGCTCTCGGCCGAGCGAATGTGGTCCCATTCGGAGAGGTAGAAGCCAGCCGTGATCGACTGGATCGTCCGGCGGAAGTGGGCCACGCCGCCGCCGTCGCCGCCGGGTCGCACCTCGCCCGCCTTGAACGCTTCGAGGAACGCCTGCTTGCTGTTCGCCTCCGGCGCCTCGGTGTAGGCCCGGCCGATCGAGGACAGCTCGTGTCCATCGCTGCCGCCGACGCCGACCAGTCCGTAGTAGCGGGCGAGCTTGGCGGCCAGCTCGTTTTCGCGCGTGCGCGTGGAGTTGAGCACCTCGATCGTGCTGAAGTGCGCGAGCCAGCCGTGCACCGCCTCGGGCGTCATCAACTTCTCGTGGAACAGGCCCCAGGCGACGTGGGCCAGATAGTAGCCGCGCCCGGAGCGCTTGACCGCACGAACGAACGGGGCCAAGCCCCAGTGGCGCACGCGGTCGAGTTCTTCGTGCAGCGCCCCCGGCACATCGAGCACGACGATGTGCAGCAGATAACCGGTGCCGCCGGCCACCGAGTACTCGCAGCCGACGATCACCTGCTCCGGGTAGTACTCGGCAATGCGCAGCGCGTCCCCGATGCGATCGTGATTGGTGATCGCCAGGCCGTCGAGGCCACGGACGCGGGTCGCCTGGAACAGCGAATCCCGCGCCTTGACGTAGCATTCGCGCGCATCGGCCAGCGCGGCGAGCCAGTGCTGCACCACCGCGTCTGACTCCTCGGTGTGGTTGTGGAGGTCGTAGCGGCGCAGCGGTTTAGTCCGGCTCTAGCTCTGCAGTGCTTCTTTGGGGATCTTCTCGTAATCGGCCAGGAAGCGCTCGATGCCGCTGTCGGTCAGCGGGTGCTTGTACAGTTGCTGCAGCACCTTGTGCGGCAAGGTCGCGATGTCCGCGCCGATCAGGGAGGCGGTCAGCACGTGGTTCGGGTTGCGGATGCTGGCCACCAGGATCTTGGTCTCGATCCCGTAGTTGTCGTAGATCTCGCGGATCTGCTCGATCACTTCCATGCCGTCCTGGCCGATGTCGTCCAGCCGCCCGACGAACGGGCTGATGTAGGCCGCGCCGCTCTTGGCCGACAGCAGCGCCTGCATCGGGGTGAAGCAGAGGGTGATGTTGACCGCGATGCCCTCGTCGGCCAGCGTGCGGGTGGCCTTCAGGCCTTCGGGGTCGAGCGGGATCTTGACCACGATGTTGTCGGCGATCTTGGCCAGCTCGCGTCCCTCGGCGACGATCGCCTCGTACTCACGCTCGACGCACTCGGCATTCACCGGCTTGTCCGGGACGGCCTTGCAGATGTTCTCGAGGGTCTCCAGGTAGGCCCCGCCTTCAGCGGCGATCAGGCTCGGGTTGGTGGTGACGCCATCGAGCAGCCCCTTGTCATAGGCGTCGCGGATCTGCTCGAGGTTGGCTGTATCTAGAAAAAACTCCATCCGGTGATCTCCCCTGGAGAGTGTCAGTGACTGCGTATGACGAATGGCAGGTTTTTGACGGTTCGTTTGTTCTCTTGCTTGTTCAAGTCTTCCAGCCCGATGCGAAGTTCATACCTGCCGGCCGGGATGTGGGTTGGAAAGTGGCCCTTGACCGACAGCTTGATGTCGCGCAGGTAGGAGCGAAACGAATCTTTGGCCAACAATGGCCTGACCCATTCTGATTTTTGATCCCACTGCATCTTCTCTCCACCTGCCGAATAGATGCTCAAGCTGACCTTGAAGCGGGCATTGTATTGCTCCTTTCCGGCGTCAGAAAGGACAAAATTCTCGACCTCGACGTAGATCCGGAACCAGTCGCGCGGGTTGAACTGATTGCTGCTGCGCGCGACCTGTTTGCCGTAGGTCTTGACCACGGAAGCGACGAACAGGGCCTTTGAAATGGACAACGGCAGCAGGTTCTTTTCTGTCCGCAGGACCTGCATCAGCCGGTTGTAGGCCTCCAGCGATCGGCCGAGCCGCCGGTCCAGCCGGGCCAGCGCGAGGTTGAGCTCGAAGTGCTTGCCCTTGTATCCGCGCAGCGCGCCCTCCTTGATCAGGCGGTCCGCGTCAATCGGACGGTCGATGAACAGCAGGTAGTTCAGTAATTGCGCCAGCTCGTGCCGGCCGCCGGGTTTGAGCTTCCAGGCCTTGGTCAGCTGCGCGACGATCAGTTGCTGGGCGCCGCTCTGGCCGCCCCCGCGCGGGGCGTCGCGTTTGTCGGTCTTCGGCAAGTCCCGAGGGCGCTGGCGCTCGGGCCTGACCTGCTTGGGGCCGACCGGGGTGATCATCTGCCGCGGCTTCTGCTCGTTTGTCCTGGCCTCGCCAATCTTGGGCGGCTTCGCCGGGCGCGAGTTATCGGGGACGCCGAAGCCCCGTGCGAAGGTCTCGCGGCTGACCAGGGAGGGAAATGCGCCCGGCGGCGACGGGCGGCGTGCTTGCTTGATCTTTCGGCGCGGGGGCTTTGCCGCGGGGATCAGCTTGCTGGACTTCTTCTTCGGAGTGGATGGGCAGCCGAGCAACGAGAGCAGCAAGACCAGTCCGCCGGCTCTGGCGAGGTACTGAAAATGGGTCATCAAGCTTATCTACCCTCGCTCGACCCCTTTGACGCGCGGTGGCCGCGCAGTTTCTGGAGCTGGAACAGGATGTCCTTCTTGAGAATCTCCCAGTCGCGCTCCTTGTCGCCGTAACGGGAGTTCCTCAGCTTGTGCTCGAGAACCGCGTCCTTGATCTTGGGGTTCTTCTCCTTCTGCTCCTTCTTGTACTCCTCGAGCATCTTGGCGCAGAAGGCCAGCGATTCATTGATCAACGTCCGGGCCTTCTCGTAGCCGTCGATGAGCGGCCCCTTGTCGGCCTCCTTGATCTCCCCGTGCACATCCTCGGCTTCGCCTGCGGCGCGTACCGTTTTCTGGTACTGTTCCTTGGCGTCCTGGGCCTTGTTGACCGCCTTCTCCCACTGCGGTCTCGAACCCGTCACCCCGACCGCGCGTGTATCTTCGACGCGGTCTCCCCCCTTGTCGGGCGCGGAATTGCCGCGGCCGAATTTCCAGTAGGTCATCAGGATGACGAGGATCAAGGGGATGCCGATGAAGGCGGCGAGGAACCTGGGATCTACTTTTTTGTTTTCTTCGGCGTCATCATTCATGCCTGGCTTCATTCGTCCTGTTCTACGAGCCGTTTTCTTCCGCGGTTCGGGCGCATCTTCACCATCGGTTCGGATCAGCCCCTCGAGTAGGTCGTTGGAGTCGTCGAGGTTGAGCACTTCCTCGTCGGCCATCTTATCTTCCGAAGCTGCCTCGGACGGCTCACTCTCATCTTCGAGCTCATCCCAGTCATCGTTCGAAGCGTCGTCGGTCTGAGCGGAGGCCGGGCTCTCTCCGCTGTCGGACAGCACCGCGGCGAAGGGTGAGGGCATCAGGTCGTCGTCGTCCTCCAGGCTGGCCAGCGCCTGCTCTTCTTCGCCGGGTTTACGCGCGACGCGGCCTTTTCGGGGCTTCACGCTGCGGGTATCGGGGCGCTGCTCCAGATCGACCTGCTCCATCTGGCCGGCCACCTTGGTGGTGCGCCGCTTCTTCTTTTTCTTCTTCTTGCCCGTCGCCTCTCCGGGGTCGCCCTGCGCGATCTTGCTCGTCTTCTTGCGCTTCTTCTTGCCGGTGGCCCGCTTCTTTTCGCTGGACTCCCGCTCGTCGCCTTCGGACTCCGCATCCGCCTCGCGGGCAGCTTTCTGCTCGGTGGACTTGCGTTTGCGGCGTTTCTCGCGCACTTTCTCCTGCTGCTCCGGCGAGAGATCGCTGAACGTGCGCTTCCGCTTCTGGGTCTTTTTCTTCTTCCTCTGTGCTCGTTCGGAAGATTCGTCGGCGGCCGGGTCGGCAACCTCTAGAGAGCTGTCAGATTCTTCGTTGGTCACTTCTTGACCCGGTTCCTGTATCGCTTGAGGTTGTTGCGTGCGGACTTGACGAGTGCCTGTTGGCCGTCACCGAGCTGCGTGATGCGGTTCCAGGCCTTGATCGCTTCGGCAAACGCTTGCCGGCTGCGATAGATCTCGGCCATCAGGTCGAGGCACTGAATCTGCAGCCGCTGATCGTCGCCGGCCAGCGAGACCCCCTTTTGTAGATCCTTCAGCGCACCGGGAAACATGCCGCGCTGGAAATAGGCGTGGCCGCGTCTGAGGTACAGCCCCGGATTCTCCGGGTCCATCGAGATCGCCAGGTCGAACTGCTTCCAGGCTTCCGGGTAGCGGCGGAGGTAGTAATGGCAGATGCCGGCGTCGAAAATCGCGGCCACGTAGCGCGGCTGGAGCCTCAATGCCTCCTTGTAGCTGGCCAGCGCCCGCTCATAGCGCGCTTCCTCGAGCAGGGTGCGCGCGCGGGCGCAGAGCTCGAGCACTCGCCGTCCGGGATTGACCACACCCTTCCGCTTGCGCGGATTTTTGGGCCGCTTCAGCACGATCGGCTTCGTCTTCTCCTTCTTGGGCATCTGCTCGCCGGCCGGAACGGTCAAGATCGAGAACTTGCGGGCGATCGTGGTCTTGTTGCCCAGTCGGTCGGTCGCCGTCACGCGAATGGTGGCATCCGGGTGGTTGGCGAAGGGTAAAGGCAGCGGGATGGGGCCCTTGTAGGGCAGCTTGCTGCCGAGCACCTTCCAGGGGCCCGACTTGCTCAGCCGGTAATCGATCCGGACCGGCATGGCGCGCGGGTTGAGATCATGCATCTGCCAGTCGACGTAGAGGTTCTTGCCGCCGGTAATTTGCTTTCCGTCGGTCGGCTCGGTCACTTTCAACAGCGGCGGTGTACTGTCGATGACCACCTTCCTCATCGCGCGGGCGTTCTTCTTCGGCGACTCGACAGACCAGTGATTGACCTTGTCGGCGCTGCGGATGATGAACCAGAACTCGCCGTCGCCTTGGGTTGTGTAGATGAAAAAGGGTCGCTTCCCGGGCTTCGTCCTGATGCGGTCCTGGACCTTGTCCATCACGCGAACCATCCGCCAGTTCGCGCCCTTGTCAGCCGACATCCAGAGCTCCGCGCGCACAACGCCCGAACCCTTGTCCACTGCACTGAAGCGGATCTTGAGCTTCTTCTTCTTGAGATAGGCAGTCGGCACCTGGCTCGCTGCTGGTGTGGTGGCCAGCGCGGCGAACAAGACCGTCAGGCCGATGCTTAGGTGGCGTATGTTCACTAACAAGCACTCAATGGACATAAGATCTTTTATGTGAACAGATTGCGGAGACCTTATAGCCTGGTGCAGCCATTTTGTCAAGTCTGGCTAGCTCCTTTCAATGCGCACTTGACCTGGAGGGGCCGTAGGGCCTATAGTAGAGGCGCCAACCGCCTCATTACTCCATGAGGTAACACCATGCACATCACTCCAGCCTTTTTGGCCAGTTTGTTGATCCTGATCAGCCTGCCGGCTCCTGCGAGCTCCGACGTCTACTATCTGCGAGACGGCGGCAAGGTCGAGGGTGTCGGGGTGGATCTGGGCGACCGCGTTGTGATCACGGTCCCGCTGGGATCGATCACCGTGCTCAAGACCGAGATCCTGCGGGTCGTCAAGAAGAAGTCGATCATCGACCTCTACCGCGAGGAACGGGCCAGGACTGCCCAGACGGCCGATGCTCGCCACACGCTGGCGCTCTGGTGCGAGTCGGCCGGATTGCACAAGCAGGTGCGCATCCATCTGCGCGAGGTGCTCGCGATCGATCCCAACCACGCGGCGGCCCGCAAACGCCTTGGCTTCAGGCGGGTCGGCAACCGCTGGATGACCGACGACGAGTATCACGAGTGGAAGGGCGAGATCCGCTTTCGCGGCAAGTGGATGCCGCCGGAGACGGTGGCGGCGATCCTGCAGGCGGAAGTCCTGCAGAAGAAGCTGGCGGCGCGTCGCCAGCAGCTGGCAAACAACCCCCAGGGGGGCAACCCGCCGGGCGGAAATCAGGCGGCGGGCAATTCTCCAGCCGGTAATTCTCCGGCCGGAAAGAAGCAGGGGCAGAACAATGGCGGCGGGGGAAAGGGTGTGTTGCTCTCACGTTCTCTGCGGCCGTCTCAGCGCTTTCTGGACAAGTACTTCGTCACCAACCCGTTCAACTACGGTAGCGCCGGCGCCAGGATTCGCTACGGCGGGCAGTACAATGCGCACAACGGCAGTTATGGCTACGGGCCGGTGTACTACGGTCCGTACTCCTACGACGGCGCCAGCGGCGGACCGTCCACCGGTGTGTACTATCGCGGGGGGGCCTACGGGGCGGGCTATTCACCCTACAGCGGGCGCGGAAACTACGGCGGCGGGCTGCGTGTGGGATACACCCACGGCCAACCGGGCGACAAGCGATTTTACGGCTTTGGCTTGAGCGCTGGCAGCAGCTCGGGGTTCGGCGGCTCGACCCAGTTCGTCGGGCACTCCTTCTTCGGCTCCTTCCGTGCTGGAAAATCGCGGGTCAGTTTCAGCTTCAGATAAACCCGGGGCGCTGTCTGACGTAAGCATGGCTGTGACCGGCCTCCAGGCGCCTATTCTCCAACCACCGAGCATCGGCGGGCGTCTGCGACGGCTGATCACCCGGCTGCCGGCCTTCACCCGGGAGGGGCAGGTCGTTGCGTTCCTGGTGATGAGCCTCACCACCGGGTTATGGATCAGCGGACACCTGCTGCTGTACTTTGCGCTCGCCGTGGCGCTCGCGTTGCTCACGGTCGGTTTCTGCTATCCGTTCCTGAACCTGCGAGGAATCTTCGTGCGGCGCAGCGTACCGCCCTACGCGTTTGCCGGCGAACGGGTGTTCATCGAGCTGGCGGTGGCCAACCGCAAGCAGAAGACCCCCAGCTTCTCGATCGTGCTGGCGGACGACCGTGGCATGCTGGTCGAGAACCGGGAGGCGCAGGTGCACCTGCCGATCGTCTCGGCGGGGCGGGCGGAGCGGACCGGCTACTTTCTCAACTTCCCGACCAGAGGCACCTACCGCTGGCGCTACATTCGCGTGAGTTCCAGCTTTCCCTTCCTGGTCTTCGAGCGGCGTCAGCTGATCCGCTTCCCCTCGGAGATGGTCGTCTACCCGCGGCCGGGTCGTCTGCTGCAACCGGTGCTGCCGGCGCCGGCCGGCAGTCTGCGAGCCAGCCGGAAGCGCTCGCGCGGCTATCAAGACTTTCACAAGCTGCGGGAGTACCGACTTGGCGACGATGCCCGGTTGATCCACTGGAAATCGACGGCTCGGCGGGGGGAGATGCTGCTGCGCGAATTCGACAGCGAGGGGGGCGAGTCGGTGCTGGTGCTGCTGGACAATCAAGCCGAGGGACGCTTGCGCTATGGCGGCAAGCAGGAGCTGGCCATCAGCTTTCTGATCACCTTGATCCGGGCGCTCTGGCGGGAGAGCTACCGCGTGACGTTCGCCTGCCATGGCACCTGTTTCTTTCAGATCGAACTGGCGAACCAGCGTGCGGACTTCCATCGGATGCTGACGCATCTGGCGCAATACGAGTCGCGGGGCGAGCACAGTCTGGAGTCGCTGATCAAACAGGTGAAGTTGCCCCGCAAGCACGAGACCGGGCTGATCCTGGTGACCGACCGGACGCTGGATCCGGCGCAGTTGCAGGGGCTCTGGCCGAGCCCGGCTGGATTGCGTGTGGTCAGCAGCAACAGCGCTGAGTTCAGCACCCTGTTTGCCAGCACCACGGGCAAGGTCCAGTGGTAACCCCAGTGGTCACCCATCGATGAGCCCGCAGCAGCTCTATCGCGTGGTAGTTTACGGCACCGTTGCGACGCTGGTCGCAGCGCTCTGGCGCGCCGGTTCGCCCCCGGCCTTCTGCGGCGGGGTCATGCTGTTGTTGTGCTACGGGCTGGATCTGCTGCGCGCGGGCCGGCCACTGGCGCTGAGTTCCCTGTCGCAAATTTTCCTGTATTGCTCGGCCGTGGCATACCTGGTCGGCAGCCTCGGCTGGGGACGCGCCGGACAGGCGCCCTTCGTCGAGTTCTTGCTGCTGCTGGC
>CAZMLI010000075.1:8204-14945 GCA_964566865.1 uncultured Planctomycetota bacterium | reverse complement strand
CGAGAGGTTGGAGTCGTGCTCGCGCACCAGTCCGAAGTCCGCCACCTTGGCCAGCCCCTCGCGGGTGAGCATGATGTTGGCCGGTTTGATGTCGCGATGGACCAGGCCGATCTCATGCGCCGCCGCCAGGCCGGCCGCGGCCTGGTGGATCAACCGGAGCGCCTCGTCGATCTCGATCCCTTTCTGCTGGCGGATCAGCTCCTCCAGCGACTGGCCCTCGACATACTCCATCACCAGATAGCAGATCTCGCCGTCGAGGTTGGCGTCCATCACGCGCACGACGTTGGGGTGGTTGATCCTGGCTGCCGAGCGGGCCTCGCGCAGGAAGCGCGCCCGGGTCTGTTCGTTGGCCGCCAGCGTGTGGGGCAAGATCTTGACCGCCACCTCGATGGCGAGCGTACGGTGCTGTGCCAGGTAGACCACGCCCATCCCGCCCATGCCCAGCTGGCGCCCGAGCACGCAGCCGCCGATCTCGCGATCGCGTAGCGTGTCCGGTGGCCCGGCCCGCTGCGGCCCCTTCGAGTCGATCAGCGTCGCCGCGGATTGTTCCAGCCCGGCGGGCGCGCCGCAGGCGCCACAGTCATTGTCCTGTTCTCGAGACCGCAGCATGCCGCAGATGGCACAGGCCTGGTATCGCCGGTCCTGCTCCGCCTGCAGCTCGTCGACCTGTGCCTGGGTCAGCACGCTGCGGCTCTTCAGCAAATCGAGCAGGGGCTGGTAACCAGCGCCTCCCTTCTCGAGCTCGATCTGTTGCCCGCGCCAGTAGGCCAGCTCCTGTTCGTTGAGCAGCGCCAGTTCGAGGCAATGCTGCTCGTGGGCCTCGTCGAGCAGGCGCGCCCGATGGGCCGGGTCGCGCTGCTGGAGCTGCTGCTCGACCGCCCGCAGGATGCGGTCCCTCTGCCCGGGGTCGAGCTTGCCGTCGGCGACCAGCTGCGAGGCCAGTGGCCGGGCCGGTGAGATCTTGATGCCGGCCAGTGCCTGCTTCTCCACGAAGCCCATCTTGACCGCCAGCTGGGAGAAGAGCTTGTGATGCGTCCGCTGCATAGGCCCTGCATGATACCGAATTCGGCGCGGAAGCCCTACTTCTTAGGCCCGGTCTTCCGTTTGTTGAGCTCGATCTCTATCGTCGTGTCGTCGGGCTTGAGCCGCAGCGGTTTTTTCACCGCCTGATAGGCGCGATGCCGGATGCGGACTTCATAGTTCTTGCCGGTCAATAACAGCAAGCGGCACTTGCCCTTGCGATCGGTGCGCATCCCGCCGAAGACCAGCGCTTGATCGCGGTAGACCTCGATCGCGGCGCCACGGACCGGTTTCTGGTCCTCGGCATTTCGGATCTGTATCACGAGTTGCACCGCCTTGTGACGCTCGGGCTTCTTGCGGGTGAAACGGCTTTCGTTGTCCCCCTTGCCGCCCTTGTCTGAACCACTGCCGCTCGCGCCGCCTCCCGAGGCTCCCTTGGAGCCGCCGGTGAAGGTCGCTGTGCCGCCGGAGCTGAACTGGGTGGTGCCAGCGCTCGCGGCCGACTCGGGAGCCGATCCCGATCCTGCGCCGGCCCCTGGGGTGTTGCCGCCTCCGCCCAGCGGGAGAATGCTGTTGCGCCAGTTCTGCCCGCCGCCTTGCTGGGCCCGTTCGGCCAGGTTGGCCGGAGCCGCGCCGCCGCCCGGCGCCGTCCACGCCTTGCGCAACAGCTGATCCACATCCGGCGCACCGCCCGCGCCGCCCGCCATCTGCTGGAGCACGCCGCCGCCATGTTCGAGCGCGCCTCCCGCAGCCTTGCCGCCGAGCCCCATCTGGGCGGGCGGCATCACGTTCGGCGGGGTGAAGATCACGGGCCTGGGGCTGGTCGTGGGTGAGGGCCCGATGTCGATCGAACCCTGGACGATGGCCTTCGCCGCTTCGAAACGGCGGTCGCTCTTGAAGACCCATTCCCAGTGCGTGATCTCCGGATCGCGCAGGACGGTGATGCGCACGTCGTCGAGCACCATCGACTCGACGAGCGGCCGGACAAACTCGGTGGCGGTCTCGACGAACTTGGCGCTGTACTGCACCAGGCCGCTGATGCGTTTGCCACCGAGCGAGCCGCCGCCCTCCTCGGCCTTCACATCAATCCAGCTGTCCCCGTTGCGCACGCGGAAGGTGATCCCGCCGCCCGGGACGGAGACCGGCACGTAGCGCGTCCAGGCGATGCTGGCCAGCCGGCCTTTGACCGGCAGCTTGTCGCCGCTGAGGGTCGCGGTGGGTGGGATCTTGCCGTCGAATGGCAGCACCGGGGAGGTGTAGGAGGCGTCGCCGCCGTTGTAGTAGCGGCCGATGTTGTACATCGAGCGCAGCCGGTCCCGGCTGACCTCGGAGCTGCTCAGGACCAGCTCGTCGAAGGTCGAGTCGGCCGCCCTCGTCGGGTTGATCACGTAGTCGATCAGGCCGGGTCGTTCACCCAGACGGAACAAGTTCCCGTTGAGGCTCAGATCCTCGGTCTCCGTCGGTTTGCCGGGCCAGGAGTAGCCGCGCCAGTCGCGCGCCTCGGTCCCGTTGAGCTGCAGGTAGATCGCCTCGTCAAAGGTCTCCGCGCCGAGGCTGTACTGGAAGACGACGTGCGTCCAGTGATGGGCCCGCGGCGAGTAACGCGCGGCCGAGACCCGCTCGTTGAGCCAGTCGTTGCGCACGTGGGCCGCTTCAGTCTGGATGCCGAAGATGTTCCAGTCGTAGCCGAAGTAGGCCAGCTGGAATGTCTGGGTATTGACCCAGGTCGCGACCGAATGCGAGGCCGAGAACAGATGGTGTGTATTCTTCTCGTCATCGGCCGACCAGTCGGTCTTGACCCAGAACGAGATCGTGCCCTTCAGCCCGCCCATGTTGCCCAGTGCGCGCCAGGCGGGGCAGTTGTCGCGGTCCGAGTAGACCCCGTCGGGGTACAGGCGGCCGGCGGCGGAGGAGAACAGATCCGCGGCCAGCGGCCCCTTCTTGTCCGGGACCAGGCGTGCGGAGCCAGCGGCGGTCTCGCCGTCGAACCCCTTGTCGAAGCGGGCGGCGAAGCTCATGTCGGGCAGCTTCGGCTGGTAATGGGACAGCATCAGGTAGCCGTCGGTCTGGCACTTGGCGGGCAGTCCCTTGATGTCGGGTTGCGGATAGCTGATCAGCGTCTTGCCGCCCTTGACGGCGACCAGGCGCGTTCCGGCATCGAGGATCTCGCCCTTCTCGAAGTCCTGCTGGGTCGTCTGGACATAGATGTCGTACAGCTTGATGTGGGCCGAGAGCACGGCCGAGGAGACGATCTCGCCGCGCGGGCCCTTGACCGTACCGCGCGAGAGAATCTCGTACATCCCGCCGGAGTTGAAGCAGAACTCCGTCGTGTAGTCGAGCAGGTCGGTCTTGTCGATCAAGCGGTAGCGGATCGCGTCCGGGTTGAACTTGTTGAGCATCGTGTTCGGGTTGAATGCCGCCTTCAGCATCGCGCCCTGCTCGTTGGTCAGCGTGCTGTCACGTGAGGTGGAGGGCGTGAACTTGATCTCGTTGGGAAAGGCCCAGCTGATCAGCCAGGCGGTCGATCGCAACGCCAGGCCGCGGCAGTTCAGTTCGTAGGTGCCCTCGGGGCGGTCGATCAGGATGGAGATCGGGCTGCCAAAGAATATCCGAAAGGTACCCAGCGGGCGCATCCGCGGGACGTGGATGTACAGCGTTTCGCCCTGGTCGCCAGTGCCCCAGACCTCGTATGGTGAGCTGCCCTCTGTCTCGCGGCGAGTGCCGAAGTAGAGGTTCTTCGTGCCCTCGTTACTGGAGATTCGCAACGAGATGTTGCCGCGAACCACGGTCAACGAGAGAAAACCAGCCTTGGTGATCATCTGGTCGGCGCCGTTGATGAACGAGTCGATGAACAGCTCGAATTGTTTCCAGGAGCGAAAGGGGCCTGCGTAAGGCTGACTGTCCGGTCCGGGGACCGTGTTGCGGTTCTTGATGATCTCGGTCGCGATGGCCGAGGCGTGTTCGAACGAGATCGGCTTGACGTGACGTCGCTTGCCCAGCGGCTTGCGCTGGAGCCGGTTCTGGCGGTCCTTCATGTATCGCTGCCAGCCGCTCAGATCGTCCAGCGGGCTGTGGTCGGTCCAGCCGGCCGACAGCCCGGTCAGCATGGCGGTCAGCACCGGCTTGGAGGCGGTATTGATGTTGACCGGCGGGCGCGGTTCGAGCTCGAGGTTGCGCGGGATGATCCGCTCGTACATCACCTCGCCGTCAGTCGGCTGGTTCTCGCGGGAGATCGGCTTGATGGTGCTCTTGTCGACCCATGACTTGACGGTCAGGTATTCGCGAATGCGCTCGAAGTCGGATTCGCTGATGATCTCGCCGGGGATCGCGGTCAGATCCTCGAGCATGTGGAATTTCTTGCCCGACTGCAGATTGCGCCAGGCGACGATCTTGGCCCCTTCGCCCAGCTTGATCGGCGGGTCGGTCTCGCTGATCGCCTTGCCGAGGGTGTCGAGCATGCGCGCGAGCCGCTGGTCGCCGTAGTTGATGTTGAGCATGCTGGCGGAGTCCTTGACCACCACCTCGTAGGTGTCGCCGCTGGTGGAGTAGGTGCCCGGTTCGATGCTGCCGCTGATCTGCTGATCGGCGGCCTGCAAGGTCTCCCAGTGCTGGTTGATCGCCCGCTGCTGCAGCAGGGCCATCGCCGCGGCGATACCCGACTCGGCCAGCATGCTGGCCCGGACACTGCTGACATAATTCTCCGAGCCGCGGCGTTCCTGCGTCGACAGCCGGACGAAGGTCAGGCCGAGCGCGCCCAGCAGCGCCAGCACGCCGAGTGAAACGAGTAGAACCGCGGCCTGTTCATCTTTTCGAATTGGATTCATCTTGGTTCCTTCTTCGACGCCAGCCGGGAAATCAGCTGGCCAGTGTCGATGGCAGTATCCGAGAGCTTTTCGCCGAGGGCGTGTCGTTGCCGCGGCAGCTTCAAAATGTTCCAGCGTAATAGCTCGGCCAGCTGGTTGGCCGCTTCGATCCGGCGCATCCCGCGCAGCAGCAGCGCCTGGCGTTGCGTGGCGCCGGAGTGGGTGCGCTTCAGGTAGGCCGCGACCGCGGCGCCGTAGGCCCGCAGCGCAGCGGCCTCGGCCTCGACCAGTCGTGGGGCCAGGCTCGCGATCCCGAGGCTTGCGACCAGGCGTTTTGTCAGGCTGGCGCTCGCCGGTAAATCGGCCGGCCAGGCGACGTCGAGTGGGTGGTTCTTGGCCCAGCGCCTGAGCATCGAGCGCAGCAGCTGGTACAGCGGCGCGGCGTCGGGCCAATGCCGGTCGAGGCTGCGCAGTTGTGCGTCGAGCGTCAGCACGAAGGTCCGCGGCGTCTGCTCGGCCTGCTGAAGTTCCCAGCAGCGATGGAGAAAGAGCAGCATGGCCTTGCCATCTGCGGGCAGCGGCCCCGATGCCTCGCTGGCCTCCAGCGCGGCCGCGAGATCCTCGGCGACGGCGATCACCGGCGCCGGCCCCAGCTCACTGGCCAGGTACTCCTGCACGAAGGTCCTGCGAACACGGGACAGCGTCTGGGCCAGGCCCGCCGCGTCGGGGCGCCGCGTATGCGCCTTCAGTTGATCGAGGAACTCGGACAGCGCGCCGCGTGTCCGGGGGTAGGGCGTCACCATCCATGGTTTGCGGCGGGAGTGGCGCTCCAGCTGCGAGAGCCAGCTGCGGGTCTCGGCCGACAGCTTGCCGCGCGACAAGATGGGCAGCATTCCGGCGCACTGGTCGAGCATGCCGCGCAGCGAGTCGCTCAGCCGTGGCAGCTGTTTGGCGGCCCAGGCCAGGTTGCCCAGCGGGACATCGCGCGTGAGCAGCTTCGGTTCGCTGACGCCGCGCGCCCGGTAGGTCAGGCTGATCCGATAGGTCCCGGGAAACAACGGGCGGCTGAAGGGTCCGAGCTCGATCGCGAAGCGTCCCTTGCGTAGTGGCGCCCGGACGGTGATGGCGCGACCGGGCGTGGGCAGGACGCAGGAGAGCGAGAGGTCGAACAGCTGGTCGGGTGCGCCGCGTAGCCAGCCGCCGATCAGGACCCGGTAGCGACGGTCGGCGGTCAGGTAGCGCAGGGCCATCTTGAAGCTGCCCTTGGCCGGCGGGGTGGGCGCGAGTTGTTCGGCCGAGACATCGCTGGTGGGCGGCGCCTGAGCTTTCTTGCTGCGTGTATCGGTCCACTGCAGGCCATCCCAGTTGTAGCCGGCATCGCGCATCTCGACGTTGAGTTGGGTCCAGGCCTCCGCGGCGGGCGCCTTCCAGCCGCTCGACTTGCGCGGGGACCGTTTCTTGTTGCGGGGTGCGTGTTTGCGGTCTTCCGCTTTTTGCGCGGCCTGGCGGGCGAGTAGCGCATCTTCGAACGCGGCGTGGCCCGCTTCCACGTCTTCTGCTTTCTCGGTCGATTTCGAGGCGCCGGCGATCGTTTCGGAGGTCGTCGAAGGGCTCCGTTCCTGGCTGCGAAACTGTGCGCGCGCCAGGAAGCCGACCAGCAGCAGGACACCGAACAACAGCGCGGCCTTGATGAAGGCGCGGGCCAGCAGCGGCCGAGCGCTCGCGGGCTCGACGAACTCCGGCTTGCGTCCGAGTCCACTCGCGAAGCTATTCTCCTGGTAGAAGGCGCTGAAGGCGTTGCGCGCCTCGCCGGCCTCGTAGGGCTGCTCATCGAGCGCTGTCGACTCGGCCTGGGGCTCGGGCTGCGTCGGTCCGTCGAGGCAGATCTCGCGCAACGGTTCGATCGGATCCTCGCCCG
>CAZMLI010000075.1:0-8104 GCA_964566865.1 uncultured Planctomycetota bacterium | reverse complement strand
TGACGGGCCTGTTGCTCCCGCGCCCTGGTGATCACCGGGGCGGGAAACAAGTTGAATTGGAGTGCGTCGATGGCCGTCTGGTAGTCCCCGACCAGCACGGCTGATCCTGTTGCCCGCAAGTTCACTACCCCCATGTAGTCCATGCCATCTTAGCCGACGATCAGACCGGTCGGCCACCTCACATTCGATGTGTAGCAAATTGTGCGCCATGCTGTACCTCGGCCCATACACCATTTCTGGCCCAATGCAGCCGAAATCTGTATCTTTTCAGCTACAGCTGTAGCTAATTGGGTTCACTATTGGCTGCGTCGAACGGCCGTCGATGAAAGACCGACTCCTCCAGGCGTCTTCTCTTGTAAAGTCTTTCGTATGAACCACCTGCGCCGATGAGGCTGGCGTGGTCACCCGTCTCCACGACGCGGCCAGCGCCGAGAACGATCACCTGATCCGCAGATTCGAGGGTTGCGGTGCGATGGGTCGAGACCAGGCAGGTGGAGCCCGGAAGCGCCTCGTCCAGTTGTTGCCAGAGGGCGGCCTCCGTCTCGGCGTCCAGGCTGGCGGTGCAATCATCGAGCAACAGCACTCGGGGTTTTCCGACCAGCGCGCGGGCGATGCTGACGCGCTGTTTCTGGCCGCCCGATAAGGTGATGCCGCGCGCGCCGACCACCGTCTGCAGGCCGTCGCGGAACTGCTCGAGGTCACGCTCCAGGCAGGCCACCTTGCAGGCCCAGCGGATCAACTCCTGTGGCAGATCGTCCCGTCCCGCGCGGATATTTGCTTCGATCGTGCCGCTGAAGAGGATCGGGTCCTGCGAGACGTAGCCCACCAGGCTGCGCAGCTGATCCAGCGACAGGCTGCCCAGCGGCGTGCCATCCAGCCGGATCTCGCCCGCATCGACGTCGAACAGCCGCGGAATCAGCCGCAGCAGCATCGACTTGCCGGCGCCGATCGGGCCGGCGATGGCGGTCCGGCTGCCGGCCGGCACCTCGAAGCTGATGCGGTCGAGCACGTCGGCGTCGCCCAGCCGCAGGCCGACGCCGTCGAAGGTCAGCGCGCCGTTGGGCTGCGCCAGATGCACGGGCTGTTCCGGGTCTCGCACCTCGGCCTGCACCCCTTCCAGCTCGAGCAGGCGGTCGATCGAGACCGACGAACGCATCCCGGAGACCATGAAGTTGCCGATGTCGAACATCGGCCAGACCAGCATGCGCACGTAGGCCATCATGGCGACCAGCGTGCCGAGCGAGATCCGCCCGTTCATCACCAGCCAGCCGCCGCCGAGCAGCGTGATGACCACCGCCATCTGCCAGGTCTGGGCATACATCGAATGCAGCAACACCTCGGCCTTGACCGCACCCACCTCGGACGATTTGCGCTCGCGGATCTTCTCGCTGAACTGGCGGAAGATCGGCTGCTGGTGGCCGTAGGCCTTGACCACCCGGATCCCGGAGAAGGCGGCCTCGAGCAGGCTGCTGCCGGAGGAGATCGCCTGTTGCCGCCGGTCGAAGCGGGCCTGCAGCGAGCGTCGGGTATAGATGAAGAGGATCACGATCAGCGGCAGCGGTCCGACGGAGATCAACGTCAGCAGCGGTGAGAGCAGCAGCATCGCGATCAGCCCGACCAGGATCTTGCAGGCGGCCTCGAACAGGCGGAAGATGCCGGAGCAGGCGAACCAGGACAGCTTGCCGCGCCCCACGTCGTCGGTCAGTCGGGTGACCAGGTCGCCCGTGCGAAAGCGGGCGTAGAAGCGCGGCGAGAGCTGCACCAGTTGCTCGAAGGTCTGCTGCCGGAAGGACCACTCGAAGATCAGGTTCATCTTGGCCCGCAGCGTCTGCAGGGTGATGTAACTGGCGAACTGGGCCAGGCCGATGCCGGTCAGCGCCGCGCAGTAGATTCCGAGCTGCCGTGGGGTGAGGCCCTTGCCGAGCTGGTCGATGACCTGCTGGACGATGCGCGGGCCGACCATCACGATCCCGGCGTTGATCAGCGTCAGCGTGAGGATCACCGTCAGCTGGCGGCGGTAGTCATCCCAGAAGCCCCAGAGCCAGCGAATTCGCTCGTTGCGCCGGCTCATGCGCCATTCCCCGTGAACTGCAGGGCGAACAGGCGGCTGTAGAAGCCGTCCGCCTCGAGCAGCTCCGTGTGGCTGCCTTGCTCGAGCAACTTTCCGGCGTCGAGCACCAGGATCTTGTCCGAGCCGAGGATCGTCGTCAAGCGGTGCGCCACGGTGAGCGTGGTGCGTCCCTCGAGCAGCTGTCTGAGCGCCTGCTGAACCTCGCGTTCGGTCTGCGGATCGACCGCGCTGGTGGCCTCGTCGAGGATCAGGATCTCCGGCGCCGCCACCAGCGCGCGGGTCGCGCAGAGCAGCTGGCGTTCGCCGGCGGAGAAGTTCATCCCGCGCTCGGCCACCTCGGTCTCGAAGCTCTCCGGCAGGCCGGAGATGAAGCGGTCCACCTGCAGCGACTCCGCGGCGGCGATCGCCTGCTCGGCCTCGATCCCTTCGCCGAGGCGCAGGTTGTCCAGCACGCTGCCCGGAAAGAGGTACAGGTCCTGCGGCACGAAACCGATGCGCGAGCGCAGCGCCTCACGCTCGATCTCGCGGATGTCGATGCCGTCGACGGTGATGCGCCCGCGGGTCGGCTCGTAGAACCGCAGCAGCAGGCTGACGATGGTGCTCTTGCCGCTGCCGGTCACGCCGACCATGGCCCAGTGCTGCCCGACCGGGATCTGGAACGAGACGTCGCGCAGGACCCAGTCGTCGCCATTATAGGCGAACCAGACATTCTCGAAGGCGATGGCGCCGGTTAGTCCGGACCAGGCGATCGGCGTCGGCGGGTCGGGCGTCTGGAGCGGCTCGTCGAGCAGGTCGAAGATCATCCGCGCGCCCGCGAAGGCCTCCATGAAGCTCTGCAGCTCGTGGGCCAGCTGATGGATCGGCTCGAACAGCCGCCGCAGGTACTCGATGAACATCACGATCGCGCCGATCGAGACGCCGTAGTGCAGCGCGCGCCAGCCGCCGAGGCCGAGCAGCACGGCGACGCCGAGCGCCTCGACCAGGAAGATCAGGTTCCAGAAGGCGCAGATCCGGCGCTCGACCTGATACTCCAGCTCGAACTTCTCGATGTTGGCCTCGCGCAACTGCGCGCTGGCACTCGCCTCCTGACGCAGCGTCTGCAGCACCGACGTGCCCTGCAGCCACTCGGTCAGCTTGCCGGTCAGATCAGCCATCTTCTGGCGGACCTGGATGTAACGCTTGGCCGTCGACTTCTGGATCCAGAAGGTGGCGCTGAGCAGCAGGGCGACGATCAGCGCCACGACGGCGGTCAGCACCAGGTCGACGGTCGCCATCACCGCGAACATCGCGATGAACAGCATCAGGCTGCCCAGCAGCGCCACCACGGCGGAGCTGAGCATCCGGCGCAGCTGCTCGGTGTCGCTCTCGACCCGCGAGATCAGCTTGCCGGGCGGATTGGCGTCGTGGTAGGAGACGGGGCTGTAGAGCAGGTGCGAGAACAGCTGTTCGCGCAGGCGGCCGACCACTTGCTGGCCGACCCGCTCGAGCAGGATCGCCTGGACCAGGCGGGTGCCGAGAACCATGCCCTGCAGCAGCAGGAAGATGCCGCAGGTCAGCGCCAGCCCGCGGAGATTGCCCTGGGCGATGTCGACGTCGATCGCGCGCTTGATCAGCCAGGGGCCGGCCGTCACGCAGACGGCGCCGAGCGCCAGCAGCAGCAGCCCGACCAGCAAGCTTTTCCAGTGGGGCGCCAGCAGTCCCAGGAGTCGTAACATCAGCCGCCAGGCGTCTTTGAGGGAGCCGGCGGCGGGGGTGTCTGGGGGGTCGTCTTCGTTCGTCATCAGCGCGCCGAAGGTCATGGTACAACAACTTCGAGAATTCCGTTAAGGAACCGACCCCCAGCCGCACTCTTCAGTAGAAAACCAGGTTGGGGGGAGCAGACATCTCAGTGAGTAGCCAGCGTACCGTCGCCCTCGGGGCACTGTTCGAGACGCACCGTGCGTGTATCACCGCGGTGTTTCGGGCCCTCGGTGCGTCGGCGCACGATGCGGAAGATCTGGCCCAGGAGGTATTCACCCGGGCCTATCAGCGCTTCGCGCAGCTCGACGATGCGGAAAAGGCCCCAGCCTGGCTCTTTGGAATCGCGCGCAATGTGCGCCGCGAATTTCTGCGACGACCACGCACGTCAGCGATGACGAGCGACGATCATCCGGACACTGAAGGAGTCGATCCCGTGAGCACGCATCTCGATACAGAGCGCCGGCAGGCTGTACGCCAGGCCGTGGCGCAGCTTCAAGGCGGGTTCCGCCAGGTGGTCGAGCTGCGTTACGCCGACGGACTGGCCTACCAGGAGATCGCCGAGCGGCTGAAGATGTCAGTCGAGTCGGTGGGGGTGACCCTGTTCCGGGCGCGGCAAAAGCTGCGGCCCCAGCTCACGGAGTGGAGGACCAACCAATGAACTGCCCAACTGAAATCGAGTGGAGTAACTTCGTCGAGGGCGAGAGTCCGGCCGAGCGAGAGCAGCAGCTCTCCGAGCATCTGGCGAGCTGTGCGGCCTGCGAGGCGCAGGTGCGGGAACAGACCCAGCAGCGTGCGCTACTGGTCGATGCACTGAGCGAGCAGCGCCCTGCGGTGCCGGCTCCGCCGCGGATCTGGTATCGCTACCTGCCTTCAGCGGCCGCGTTGCTGGTCCTGGTGCTCGGGCTGATGGCGATCAGGCAGGCTCTGCAGAGACTACCGGGGCCAAACTCCTCGATGAGGGAGCTGGCTGCGCCCGGTTCGTACGTGGCAGACCGCGGTTCGTTCGTGGCAAGCCCGGTCACTTTCCGGACCGTCGACAGTCAAGCGGGACTGCCCGTCCTGCGCCTGGTTGGTCGCATGGCGATCCGCGCGCCTGGCGATGGCGTCTGGCGTCCGGCCGTCGCGGGCGAGCGCGTCCCATGGGGCGGCCAGGTTCGCGTCGCTGCCGACTCGCTGGTCGAGCTGGGCTACCGGAGCAGCCGGATTCGGCTGGCGGGTGGCTCGCGGCTGGGACTGCTGGGGGACGACGACGCGCCCGACCTGCAGGTGGATCAGGGCGAGGTGGTGCTGCTGCTGGCCGCGGCCGAGGGCGAGCTGTCGCTGGCCACGCCGGTGGGCATCGCACAGGTCTCGGGCGTCGTCGCGGTCAATGTGCCGCGCGAGAGCTTCGCGCGGTTTCAGGTCGGCCAGGGCGAGGCCATCTTGCCGGGAGGTCGCCATGTCGGCGCGCGCCACGAGGCGCTGCTCGGGCAGGTGCCGCAAGCCTGGCTGGCCGACCTGTCGGTCGGGCAGGCCCAGCGTTATCGTGCGCTGGCCGCCGTCACGGCGATGCTGATTGGCAACGCGCCGATCGCCGCCTGGCAGGGCGGATTGACCGCGCCGCGCAAGCGCAGCGAGAGCTCCGTCGGCATGTTGATCACACGCGACGCGCAGGGCAAGGAGAGCCTGCCGCTGACGATCTCCGACTATCGCGTCTCCGTGCGCATCGCCGGCAACGTGGCGCTGACCCGGATCGAGGAGTCGTTCTATAACAGCACCGGCAATACGCTCGAGGGCACCTTCTACTTCCCGCTGCCGGCCGGCGCCTCGATCTCGCGCTTCGCGATGGTCGTCGACTCCGGCGAGCTGGTCGAGGGCGAGGTGGTCGAACGTCGCAAGGCGCGCGCGATCTTCGAGTCGATCCTGCGCCAGCGCAGGGACCCCGCGCTGCTGGAGTGGATGGAAGGCAATACCTTCAAGACGCGCATCTTTCCGATCAACCCGCACTCGCACAAGAAGATCATCCTGGAGTACACCCAGCTGCTGCCGGCCTACCACGGCAAGATTCGCTACCGCTACCCGCTGGTCAGCGAGATGACTCGGCGCAGTCCCATCGGCAACTTCCAGCTGCAGATCGATCTGGACGCGGGCGCCAAGCTCTTCGGGGTGGCCTGTCCGACGCTGCCCGATGCTCGGATCGAGCGGCATGCCGACGGTCGTCAGGCGCGCGTCACCTGGAGGGCAACCAACTTCAGCCCCGATCGCGACGTGTTGCTGACCTACGGCCGTCCCGCGGGCGAGACCAGCCTGCTGGTTTTCGCGGACGACAAGCATCCGAACGAAGCGGCCTACTTCGCGCTCTCGCTGTCCCCTCGGGTCAAGCAGCAGGGCGCAGCGGTGCGGCGTCCCGGAAACACGGTGTTCCTGGTGGACAGTTCGGCCAGCATCGAGTCAGGGGACCTGGCCCGACAGCTCGAGGCGTTGCGCATGCTGATCGGCGAGCTGGGCAGCTCGGACCGGCTGGCGATCCTCTCGGTCGACGTCACCCCGCGCGATTTGACCGGCGGGCTGGCGGGCGTCGGCGGGGCGCGTATGCGTCGCGCGCTCTCGGAACTGGCCACCACGCCCGCGCTGGGTGCCACCGATCTGGATGCGGCGCTGCGTCGAGGTCTGGCGCTGCTGCTGAAGGCGCCCGGGGACGCCCCGCGCACGATGATCTATCTGGGCGATGGTGTGCCCTCCTTCGGTCGCATCAACCGCGCGGAGCTGCTCTCGATCCACTGTCAGGCGCTGCGCAAGGCAGGCGTGCGGCTGCACGCGCTGGCCAGCGGTCGTTCGATCGACCGTCTGCTGCTGGAGGGCCTGGCCCGTCGCACGGGCGGGGCCTATCTCGCACTGGAGACCGATGCTGCGGCCAACGACGAGCTCTACGGCTTCGCGCTGGCGCTCGGCGAGCAGCTCTGGAGCAACGCCAGCATCAAGCTCGAGGGCGCAGAGATCAGTCAGGTCTATCCGCGGCAGCTCGGTTCGCTGTTGCCCGGGCAGGAGGTCTTCGTGCTCGGTCGGATCAAGCAGTCGCGCACGCTGACCGCCACCCTCTCCGGCAGCGTCGGCGGCCAGCAACAGACGACGCGCTACGAGGTCACGGCCGCGCCGCAGCGTCCGGCCCACCTGGCGCTCGGACGCTTCTGGGCCCGCGCGCGCATCGATGCGCTGCTGACGGGACCGCCCAAGAAGAAGGTGATGAGCGAGATCATCGAGCTGGCCAAGACCTGGACCTTGATCACGCCCTACAGCTCCTTCCTGGTGCTGGAGTCGGTCGCCGAATATGCCCGCTACGATATCGATCGCAGCAAGCGCCGGCGTTACTGGCAGGGCGAGACGATCAAGCAGCCGCAGCGTCCGCAGGCGGTCGTGGTCAAGACCGTCCCTGTCGGTCAGTTCTACTACGACCCGTTCAGCGGCACGGTGCGTCAGGCGATCCGCACCCAGCGGTCGTCGCGTATTCCAATCGCGCTGCTCACGCTGGTCGGTCCGACCTCTCGGGTGCTGAAGGGGATGGACAAGAAGGCCCGCATAGTTATCGGTGGTTTGCATGACGTGGTCGTGGCAGGGGCCGAGAAGGGAGCGAGCAAGCCGACCTCGTCGAGGGAGTTATATTACCGATGGGAGAAGCAGGTGGATCGCCTGCTCGGCGAACACAAGAGACTGGAACAGCTACAGAAGAGCCTCTCCAACAGTCCGGAGGGCCAGCCCCTGAGAGGTTTCCTGGACAATACGGCCGGTGGCGCTTCCTCGAGCTTCGAGGCCAGCGAGGGCGATCTAAGCAATACCGAAACGCTGGGGTTGCGCGAGAGAGCCGCCTCTGGACTTTACAAGCGCGCGTTGCTGTTGATGAAGCGGGGTGAGCTGGGGGCCGCGCGCAGGGACCTGGCACGGGCGCTGGCGCTGGGGCGGGTCGATTTTCGGGTCGCGGGCGCGCCCGGCGCGTTCTACCGGATGGGTCCGAGTGCGGATCTTTGGCGGGCCTTCGGGATCGAGATCTCGCAGGTTGATGACCTGGAGCGCTTCAGTCTCGGGGCCAATTCACGCGATCCGCTGGCCCACCTGCTGCGCTTCCACGCGCGGAAGGCGGCGCCCAAGACGGTCTCGACCCAGAATGCCAGGCGCTTGCTGGCCGGTGTCAAGCTGCCGGAGAAGCTGCAGCTACTCGTGCGTCGCAATGGCGGGCGCTCGATCATCCTTGCTATCTCACCCGGCGGGATGTCGCTGCGCTCGGGTGGCATTCGCTTGATGCTGCGCCGGAAACAGGCG
>CAZMLI010000074.1:0-14967 GCA_964566865.1 uncultured Planctomycetota bacterium | reverse complement strand
CAGGGCCGAAGCGCAGCGCAGGGCCTGATGGCACTTTATCCACAGGCTGCTAGGGCATCAAAGCGGCGCCGATCGGTCCCGCGTCATCGCCGAGCAGCCCTTTCACCACCCGCATCCCCGCCCGGTTATGGGCAAAGCTGTGGGCCTCCATCGCACGCAGCGCCGACGGCTCCAGCAGATCCCAGGCACCGGACATGCCGCCGCCGATCACCACGATCTCGGGTGACAGCGTATTGGCGATTTGCCCCAGGACCATGCCCAGCGCGGCGCCCGCGGTCTCGAATGTCTCGACGGCCTTAGATCCGCCCCCGCGCGCCTCGTCGGCCAGCGCCTTGACGTCTCCCAGCGCGCTGGCCGAGCAGACGGTCTCGAGGCACCCCCGTCCGCCGCAGCCGCAGGCGCGACCGTTCGGATCGACGCAGGTGTGGCCATACTCGCCGGCCCCGCCCTGCGCACCCAGCCACGGGACGCCATCCAGCACGATGCCACCCCCGACGCCCGTGCCCAGGGTCAAACAAACGACGCTGCGCGCCCCCCGGCCCGCGCCGAGCAACGCCTCGCCATAGGCGTAGGCGGTGGAGTCATTGCACAGCGTCACCGGCTTGCCCAGCCGCCGGGCCAGCTCGTCGCGCAACGGATAGTCCTGCCAGCCGACCAGGTTGACGCTCTGGCGAATCCGGCCGGCGCTCGGATCGAGCTGACCGGCAAATCCCACCCCCAGGCGTTCCACCGCGGGATCGTCGAGCGTCGCATGGGCCGCCTCGATCGCCGCGATCACCGAGTCGGGCCCCGAGGCCGCGCCGGTCGGGCGCCGATCCCGCGCCAGCACCTGACCGGCGGGGTCAATCAGGGCCGACTTGATCGCTGTGCCGCCCACGTCGAAGCCGATTCGCAATTCGTTTCCCATCTGACTGCAATTCCGGGTTAAATTAGCCGCATGACACGAAGCAAGATACTCGGCATCGGATCCTACGTCCCTGAGTGGGTCGTGACCAATGATGATTTGCGCTTCCTCAACGATCGACTCGAGCGTTGCGACGAAGTGCAGATGGAGACGTCGCACGAGTGGATCGTCGAACGCACCGGCATCGAGGCCCGGCGCTATTCCGGACCGGGTGTGACTTCCAGCGACCTGGCGGTCAACGCCGCCGCCAGCGCGCTCGCCGACGCCGACGTCGACAAGTCGCAAGTCGACTGCCTGATCCTGGCCACGCTCTCGCCCGACATCCACTTCCCGGGCACGGGCGTCTTCGTCCAGGACAAGATGGGCATGGACCACCACCCGGCCTGCTACGACATCCGTCAGCAGTGCAGCGGCTTCCTCTACGGGCTCCAGATGGCCGACGCGCTGATCCGCAGCGGAACCTACAAGCGCGTCCTGCTGATCGGAACCGAGTCGCACAGCCGCGGCATCGATCACAGCACCCGCGGCCGCGACGTGACGGTGATCTTCGGCGACGGCGCGGGTGCGGTGCTGCTCGGCCCGGACGAGAGCAACGACCCGCGATCCGGCGTGATATACACCCAGGTCGCGGCCGACGGCGCGGGCGCCTGGGAGCTGTACATGAAGCTGTTCGACATCGGCCAGGCGCCGATGATGGACTACGACTGCGGCAACTTCGAGACCAACGTCGAGAAGTACCCGCAGATGAACGGCCGCAAGGTGTTCATCAACGCCGTCAAGCGCATGACCGAGACCACGCTGACCGCGCTGAAGAAAACCGAGATGAGCTGGGACGACATCGACTGGTTCGTACCCCACCAGGCCAACCTGCGCATCACCGAAGCGGTCGCCGCCAAGGCCGGCATCCCGACCGACAAGGTGCTGAATACCATCCAGTTCTACGGCAATACCACCGCCGCGACCATCCCGCTGACGATCGACCACTGGTACAATGAAGGCAAGGTCAGCAAAGGCGACATGATCTGCGCCTCGGTCTTCGGCGCCGGCTTCACCTGGGGCTCGGCGATCTTCCGCCTGGGGTAAGGCATCAGGTGAACCGCATCGTCTTCGCAGCTTGGATCCTGGCAACCGGGATTGCACCACAAGCGGTTGCCCAGGAGAAACTGAGAGGCGTGAAGCACCTCCGATTCTCAATCAGCACGGCCAAGAGGTCGTTCGTGATCGGAGAGCCCTTCCTGTTCCATATCCAGATTTGGAACCCGCACGCGAAGCATGTGGTGAAGCAAGGGCGGGCAACGTTCAGCCTGGATCATGGTGTGCTTCAGCTCCAGGTCTCGACCGACGGACAGACATTTCATCCGCTGAAATACAGGGATTTGCTTTGCCGTGGCCCGCGAGCCAACGACCACACGGTGGGCACTTTTACTGTTCGATCGCACCGTGTCATTCACATCTGGATTTGGGGAACCAACCTCTATGCTCGCAGACTGCTGCGAAACCCCGGGGTTCACCACATTCGCCTCGCGTACGAAGGCAAACAAGTTGGAGCGAGCTGCGACGTCGAGCTGACCAAGGCGAGTTCGCCTGCTGCACAGAGACTGTTGAAGCAACTTGTTTTCGATGCCACGCCTCCATACAGCTCGCTCAGGAAAGCGATCTTCGATCCACAGAGTGTCTTTTCAGCTGATGCAGCCAGGCGAGCAGCCAAGGAGCTGCTGCTGACGGTGAAGAACAGGGAACTTCGGGAGACGCTCACCTTCTACAAGAACATGATCGAGGTCAACGAGCTGCTCAAGTGGGGAAGGCTCAGGATCAGCTCTCCTGCGATGATCGAGATTGAGAAGCGATTGTCCGAGGACCAGTTCCCGTTCAGGGCACAGATCTGGTCCTACCTGGCCAATCAGCTCAAGGGGCACAAAGATGCCACCCTATCGGCGAGAGGTGAGCAGGCTGAAGGGCTGCTGAAGAAGCACTACCCGGATTTCATCACGGGCAGCAAGAAGAGGTAGCTGCTGCAACAGATCGGGGGCTCAGAGAGAACCGCGTGGCGCAACCCATTCAGTCGGTTGGCCCGTGATCGCGGAGACCCGATCATAGTCCTCGTCATAGTGCCACAAGATGGCTCCCGCATGTTCCGCAGATGCGGCAATGACCAGGTCCGGGATCTTGACGCTGCGATGGTGCAGCCCGCCTTGCCTCGCGAGTTCACGTTGCACCTGAAGTGCCCGTTCGAACTGCTCGCTGCCGCAAGGTAGCTGGTGTAACGCCAGCAGCTCCTCTGCCAGCTGCTCATAGTCGTGCGAACTACGAGCGCTGTAGAGAATCTCGAGCCTGACCTGAGCGCAGGTGGCCAGGGTGTCGCGCGTCAGCATCTGGGTCCAGGCCAGCGCCACCGCCTCGTGGCTGGAGCGGTGCCAGGCGCTCGTGTCCGCGAGATGGAGCGTCACCGATTCCACTCCCGTGACTCGTCGAGGACTTCCGTTGTGCGGTCGACCCCGTCCCCACTGGAAACGCGTCGCGCAAGGCGGCGGAGCAGGTCAGCCCGCAGCACCTGGTCGAACGCCTTTTCGATGGTGTCCTTGATACCGGTGGTACCCAAAACCCGCTGAACACGGGTCAGCCGGTCCTCATCGATCTCTAGCGATGTGCGCCGCATGCCATAACCTTAGCATATATTTAGGCAACGCGCCCATGCTTTGATGCTACGCCGCAGCATGCACTGAGCCTGACCGGCAACGTCTGAGAGTGGTGCAGCGACCCGCTACTCGATGATACCCAGCGCCTTGCCGACCTTGCTGAAGGCGGCGACCGCGCTGTCCAGGTGCTCTTCGGTGTGGGCCGCGGAGATCTGCACGCGAATGCGGGCCTGGCCCTGGGGCACGACCGGGAACGAGAAGCCGATCACGTAGATGCCCTCGTCCAGCAACTGCGAGGCCATCTGCTGGGCCAGCTTGGCGTCGCCGAGCATGATCGGCACGATCGGGTGCACGCCGGGGGTGATGTCGAAACCGGCGGCGGTCATCTCGGCGCGGAAGCGTTCGGTGTTCTCGTGCAGCTGGTCGCGCAGCATGGTGGTCTCGCCCAGCATCTCGATCGCTTCGATCGCGGCGCCGACGATGGCCGGGGCCATCGTATTGCTGAAGAGATAGGGGCGGCTGCGCTGACGCAGCAGGTCGACGATCTCCTGGCGGCCGCTGGTGCAACCGCCGGAGGCGCCACCCAGGGCCTTGCCGAAGGTGGTGGTGATGATGTCGACGCGGTCCTCGACGCCACAGTGTTCGTGGGTTCCGCGGCCGGTCTTGCCGACGAAGCCGGTGGCGTGACTGTCATCCACCATCACCAGGGCGTTGTGCTTGTCAGCCAGGTCGCAGATGTCGGCCAGGTTGGCGATGTGGCCGTCCATCGAGAAGACGCCGTCGGTGGCGATCATGCGGATCTTGGCGTCGGCCGACTTTTCGAGACAGGCCTGCAGGTCGTCCATGTCGCTGTGCTTGTAACGATGGCGCGCGGCCTTGCACAGACGGATGCCGTCGATGATCGAGGCGTGGTTCAGCGAGTCGCTGATGATCGCGCACTCGGCGTCGAGCAGTGTCTCGAACAGGCCGGCGTTGGCGTCGAAGCAGGAGGTGTAGAGGATCGTGGCGTCGGTCCCGAGAAACCCGCTGACCTTCTCTTCGAGCGTGGTGTGGATCGTCTGCGTGCCGCAGATGAAGCGCACGGAGGAGAGGCCGAAGCCCCATTGATCGAGCGCGCTGCGCGCGGCGTTGATCAGGGCGCCGTTGCTCGACAGGCCGAGGTAGTTGTTGGCGCAGAAGTTGATCACCCCGCCCTGAGCGACCTTGATCTCGGCCCCTTGGGGACCGAGGATGATGCGCTCGTCCTTGTGCAGTCCCGACTCGCGAATCTCGGCTAGCTTGGCTGCAATCTGCTGCTTGACCGCTCCGTACATCAGCTGACCTCCTCGGGCATTCCGTTGGGGTAGAGCACCACCTTCTGACACTGGCCGGCGCTGAACGTCTGCATTCCGCTGTTGAACTCGACGAGTGGGAGCTGCAGGCTCACCACGTGGGACACGTCCAGACCCGCTTCGAGCAAGGCGAGCATCTGGAACCAGGTCTCGTACATCTTGCGGCCGATCACGCCGTGCAGCGTCAGGCCGCGAAAGATCAGATCGCCCTGGTAGTTGGCCAGGGTGACGTCCTGTGATTTCGGCAGACCGAGCAGGATGACGTCGCCGCCGTTGCGGGTGATCTTCAGCGCGTCGTTGATCGCCGGCGGCGCGCCTGAGATCTCCAGCGCCACGTCGACACCCCCATCCTGCTGCAGCGTGTGCAGCGACTCTTCGCGCGCGTCGCCCAGCACGGAGAGCACCTCGATCCGCCCGCCGGAGTGCAGCCCCCCGGCCCAGCTGCGGGCGCGCTCGAGCGCATACTCGTTGACGTCGGTGATGTAGATCGACGAGGCGCCGCAGAAGTGGGCCACCGCGGCGGTCATTGCGCCGATCGAGCCGTAGCCCATCACGGCCACCTTCTTGCCGGCCACCGGCGTCTTGAAGACGGTGTGCACGGCATTGCCCAGGGCGTCGAGGAAGGCGCCGATCTTCGGCGGGATGCGCTTGCGGTCGAGCCGGATCACGTTACTGGCCGGCAGGCGAACGTACTCGGCGAAGGCGCCGTCGCGGTGGATGCCGTAGATCTCGGTATTGCTGCAGATGTGGGCGTTGCCGGTCTGGCATTGCCTGCAGCTGCCGCAGACCAGGTGCATCTCGGCCGAGACGTAGTCGCCGATCGAAAGCACCGGCGGCACGCCGGGTCCGAGCTCGACGATCTCGCCGCAGAACTCGTGACCGGGAATCAGCGGCGGCGTGATCATCTCGCGGATCGACGCGTCCCAGTTGTAGATGTGCTTGTCGGTGCCGCAGATCGCGGTGGCCTTGACCTTGATCAGCACCTCGCCCTGCTGCGGACGTGGCCGCTCGGTGTCGATGATCTGGAAGGCGCCGGCCTTCGGTTCAGTGAGCTGGACTGCTTTCATCGGTCCGGATCAGCCGCTGATGCGCTGCTTGTAAACCTCGGAGTCATAAACCTCGGGGTTCACGCAATTGGCTGCCTTCTCACAGGCCAGGTGAGCCAGGGCATTGGTCGCCGCCAGGGTCGCCATCTTGGCGCGCGTATCGATGCTCGCGCTGGCAATGTGCGGCAGCAGCACGACGTTGTCCAGCTCGGCCAACCCCGCCGCCATCGCGGGTTCGTCCTCGAAGACATCGAGGCCCGCGCCGGCCAGCTGCCCGGCTTTCAGCGCCGCGACCAGATCGGCTTCCTTGATCACGGGTCCGCGACTGGTATTGATCAGGATCGCGGTCGGCTTCATCTTGGCCAGCAGTGCGGCGTTGACCATGTGGCGCGTCTCGTCGGTCAGCAGCGTGTGCATGCTGATGAAGTCGCTGACCGCGAACAGCTCTTCGAGCTCGGCCCAGGCGACATCTTCGGTCTTCTCGATCTGCGCCTTGGCGTACGGATCGTGGGCGATCACGTTCATCTCGAAGCCGCGGGAGCGCTTGTGCATGCCCTGCCCGATGCGACCGTAGCCGACGATGCCCAGCGTCTTGTTCTCGAAGGAACCGCCGGCGCTGATGTCACCACCGAGGAACAGGTTGGGTCCCCAGGTCTTGTAGCGGCCGCCAACCATGTAGTTGTGCGCCTGCGGGATCTGGCGCGCGGTGGCCATCAACAACGCGAACGCCAGGTCGGCGGTCGTATCGGTCAGCACGCCTGGCGTATTGGTCACCGGCAGCCCCAGCTCGGTCGCCGTGTCGACGTCGATGTTGTTGTAACCGACGGCGTACTGCGCGATGCCGGTCAGCTTGGGGTTGGCCTGCATCACCTCGCGATCGATCTTCTCGGTCAGCAGGCTGAGCAGCACGTCGGCGCCGCGCACGCCATCGAGCAGCAGATCGCGCGGGACGAGCAGGTCCTCCTGCTCGATGCCGATGTTGAACTCGGCGCCGCCTTCTGTGAGCAGGTCCAGGCCCGGTTGCGGGATGCGTCGGGTGACGAAGATCTTCTTGCCGGACATCTCAGTTCCTTACCAGAGGTTGTTGCCTTCGGCGACCCAGGCGGCGAAGCCTTCGGTGTCGACCAGGCCAGAGGTGATGCGTTCGATACCTTGCTTCAGGCTGTCCATGTCAGTCGCGATCGACAGCCGCAGGTAGTGCTTTCCCTCGCAGCCGATCGAGCCGAAACTGCGACGGTCCATCGTCGCCACGCCGTGCCGATAGAGCAGGAACATCTGCACCATCGTCGACGGGGTGGTCCGGTCGCGCGTCTGCTCGGGCAACTGCTCGTGTGCCGCGATTGCGCCGAGCGCGTCGATCGCCGGGCCGATGTTGGGGAAGACGTAGAACGCGCCGTGCGGCATCGCACAGCTGACGCCGTCGATGCCGTTGAGCGCACCGACGACGTAGTCCCGTCGAGCTTGAAAGGCCGTCACCATCTCGGTCACGATCGGGCCGGTGGCGGGATTGTCGAGCGCCTCCTTGCCGGCGAGCTGCACGAAGGGCGGCACGCAGGAGACGATGTTGATGTTGAAGTTCTTGAAGATCGCGGCCTCTTCTGCGTTCGGCAGGACGGCATAACCCAGTCGCCAGCCGGTCATCGCGAAGGCCTTCGAGTGGCCGGAGAGCAGCACGGTACGCTCGGCCATGCCCGGCACGCTGAGAATCGAGTGGTGCTCGTTGCCATCGAAGAGGATCTGGTCGTAGATCTCGTCGCTGAGGATGCGCACGTCGTCGGAACAGCGCTCGCGGATCACCGCGGCGATCTCGGCGATCGATTCCTTCGACTGGACGCCGCCGGTCGGATTCGAGGGCGAGTTGATGATCACGACCTTGGTCTTGTCGGTCAGCAGCGGCGCCAGATCGTCGGCGGTGAAGGCGAAGCCCTTCGACTCCTCGAGGTGCAGCGGCACCGCCTTGGCGCCGACGAAGGTGATCCAGCTCTCGTAGACCGGGAAACCGGGGCTGGGATAGACCACCTCGTCGCCCGCGTTGACGTAGGCCAGCATCGTATAGCCGATCGGCGGCTTGCCGCCGGTCGTGACGACCACCTGCTCGGCGCTGAAGGTCAGACCGCGCAAGTCACCCGCATGGCGCGCGATCGACTCGCGCAGTGCCGGCAACCCCTGGGCGTCGCAATAGTGCGAATTGCCCTTGTTGATCTCGGCGCAGCCGACCTGGTTGATGTGTTCGGCGCTGTCGAAATCCGGCTCGCCGAGGTTGAACTTGATGACATCGATCCCGGCGGCGGTCGCTGCGGCAATGTCAGCGCCGACCTTGAATGCGTTTTCGGTGCCGATCGTGCTGACACGATCTGCAAACAAAGACATGGGTTGCTCCCGTGAGGCAGGAATGGAAGGGAGCATTCTAGTCCGTTAGTATGTGGGCCTCAAGATGAATCACACACTGAACGAGATGCTGGGGATCCGCTACCCCATCCTGCAAGGCGGCATGACTTTCGGCTCCGACGGACGACTGGTGGCTGCCGTCAGCGAGGCCGGCGGGCTGGGCACGCTGGGCACGTTTCACTACCGGACGCTGCCCGAGGTGGCGCAGCAACTGGCGTTGATCCGACAGGCCACCGACAAGCCGTTCGCCGTCAACGTGCCGTTCTTCGAGAACAACCTGGAGCTGGTCCGGCAGTGCGCGGATGACGGGGTGCAGATCTTCACCCTCGGCGGCTGGTGCAGCGACGCGGTCGCGCAGCTCAAGGAGCAGTACGGCTTGACGCTGCTGGTCAGCGTCAACAGCCCGACGATCGCGCGCTTCGTCGAGGATCAGCCGATCGACCTGCTGATCGCGCAGGGCAACGAGTCGGGCGGCGCCAACGGCAACTTCAGCACCGCTCAGCTGAGCGAGATCCTGCGCGAGACCAGCCGGCATCCGGTGATCCCGGCGGGTGGTTTGTGGGACGGCCACGATTTACATGCGGTGATGCTGCGCGGGGCGCCGGGCATGCAACTGGGTACGCGCTTCTTCTTTGCCGAGGAGTCCCCGCTGCATCCATCGATCAAGGCGCGGGTGGTCAAGCAGGCCCAGCGCAAACCGACGACGACCCAGCTGGTCCCGGTGACCGATACGCTCAACATGCGCTTCATCATCAACAAGCCGCTGAAAAGCGGCCTGCGCGACGGCACCGTGAGCGAGACCTTCGTCGACAAGCAGAAGGTCTTCGACCTCTCGGCCAGCTTCTTCGAATCGCACGACAAGAGCGTCTTGATCTATGCCGGGGCCGGGGTGCATCGGCTGACCGCGGTCCAGAGCTGCGCGCAGATCATCGACCAGATCGTCGCCGGCTACAACGAGCAGCTGTCCCGCAGCGATCTCGGGCCGCTGTGACGCTGATGGAATAGAGAAAGGGCCGACCTGCCGGCCGGCCCCTTTGATTCTCGATCCGCTGCTGCTGCTACTTCAAGGTCATCTTGTACCAGACACCCTTGTAGCGGAAGCAGACGTTGCCCAGCGCCAGATACTTGGTGACGCCGCGGTACTTGGCGACCAGCTCGAAGTAGCGCTCACTGCCCACGGTCAAGCTGATCAGCTGCTGCTTCTTCGCCGCGTCGTAGGCGCTGTCGTACCAGACCCCAGCCGAGCTGTAGAAGGTCTTGGAGCCGACGTAGCGCATCACCTTCATCCGCCGCTCGAGCCGGTTCTTGCGCATCTCGTCGTCGTCGCGCTTGTCGCCTTCACGCTCCTCGCCGGCCCGATCGGCCAGCGCTTCGGACTTGCCCGCCTTGAGCGCGCGGCGCGTGGCGCCGAAACCCAGCGAGTTCGTCACCGAGCGCTTCTTGCTTGCCGGGGCCTGCGCGCTGCCGCCGGCGATGCCGCGGGCCAGCCTGCGACCGTTCTGGAGGCGACCGCGGAATTGCTTGGCCAGGTTGCTCAGGCCCGGACGCACCACATCCTGGGTCACCAGGTAGGCGGTGTAGGGCGTGACGATGCCGAAGCGCTTCGAGAGATGGACGACCTCCTTGATCAGCTCCTTGCTCTCGCCACGCTTGCGCAGCACGCCGAGCAGGTAGCTGACCTTCTGTCCGCCCCAGAGACGCGGCACGAAGCCGTGGCCTTCTTCTTCCTTGGGAAAAGTGAGGTTATAGGTCAGGGTCCGTTCTTCGCCGTTGACCTTGCCGGTCAGCGTGATGGTCTTGGTCCCCTCGCCACTGTAGCGCCCGTAGACGATGACCTGCTCGCCCTTGAACAGGTCCGACAGCTGGCGCGGATAAACGTCCTCGGCCTTGATCCCGGTCAGCTTGACCTTCAGATCGGTCATCACCGGCGAGCCGACCTTGTCGAAGAAACGCGAGATCTTCTTGGCGATATCCTCGCGCGGCAGGATGTAGTCGCTGTCGCCGCGGTTGTCCAGCGCCAGCATGTCGAGCATCCGGGCGTTGACGTTGTAGCCAGCGCCGAAGACGAACATGCGAATCTCTTGCTTGTTGGCCGCGGTGATGTCCTTGAGGATGCGCTGCGGGTCCCGCTCGCCGATGGTCGGCAGGCCGTCGGTCATGAACATGATCATCTTCAGCCGCTGGCTCTGGCCGAACGACTTGATCGAGGTGGTCAGCGCTTCGTGAATCGCGGTGCCGCCGCTGGCCTCGATGTCGTCGACGTAACGCAGTGCTTTCTTGAGCGAGCGCGCGTTGACCTCGACCATGCCGCTCTCGCTGAAGGTCCGGGCCTCGGTGCTGAAGTCGACGATGTTGAAGCGATCGCCCTTGCGCAGGTTCTTGATGCAGTAGGCCAGCGCCTTCTTGGCCTGGATGATCTTGCCGTTCTCTGTCATCGAGTAGGAGGTGTCGACACAGAAGACGACATCCTTGGCGACGATGTCCTTGCTGGTGATCGCAGCCGCGGCCTTCTCCTTGGCCATCAGCGTCGGCGAGATCATCGCCATGAAGTAGCCCTTCTCGCCCTCTTCGCGATGCGCGAGCAGATCGACGCCAACCTTGTTCTTTTCGGAGACCGCGTAGTACATCACGAACGGCTTGGTCGGCAGGTACTGGTTCTGCGACCACTTGACCGTCAGCACGTCCTTCTGACCGGTCTCGACGACGCGGATGTCATGGGTCGGCGAGTAGACGTTGCGCACCGGCGACTTGGAGCGGATGCGAACCGTCACGCTGGCCCGCTTGAGCGGCAGCAGCTTGGCCTTGGGGTTGGTGTTCAGCACCTGGATCCGGACCAGGCCGCCCTTCTTCTTGAGCACGGTCGTGTACTGCAGATGAACCGTCACGGTTCCCTTCGGCGCGATGCGCGGCAGCTTGGTGGTGATCAGCTTGCTGCCGTAGAACTCGAGCAGCGCGGGCGATCCGCCGCGGCGCACGATGTCGGTGAAGACCTTGTTGGCCTTCTTGACATCGAGAATCTCGGCCTTGACCTCCTTGCCGTTGACGACCAGCGACATCTTGTCGATCTGGGCGCCGGGCTCGACCTCCATGTAGCAAGTCCCGCCCACCACAAAAGTATTGTTGGGATTGAGGAATGTGCACTTGTAGCGCTTGACCGCTACCTGGTCGGTGATATCGACCTCCACATCGTCCAGCCAGACCTGCACCGGCTGGGGGGAGCGCACGAAGCACGCTTTGGCGTAATAGGCGCTACCTGCTAGACCTACGACGAGGATTGCAGCCAACCACGGCTTCTTGAACAGCTTCATCAGCGAGCCCTCTCCACTATGAGTAAATAACAACAAGACCGGTCTTACCCGTATCTGACGCAGAGCCGGTCGCAAGGTTCCCACCCTCATGTATTCCCTGGAGGATCTTTTGCGACATGACGGCTGGAACTTCAGCGTCCATCTTGCTACAAAGACCCCCTGGTACGACATTCCACTCACAGTGAGGGTCTCCCCTTGTCCGCGCAGCTTTCAGAATTCATGGATTATGTCAACCTCAAGAGCCCCGGTGAACCCGAGTTCCACCAGGCCGTCGGCGAGGTCGTCGAGTCAGTCCTGCCGGTGCTCGATCGCCACCCCGAGTATCGCAAGGCGAAGATTCTCGAGCGGGTCATCGAGCCCGAGCGGGTGATCATCTTCCGCGTGCCGTGGGTCGACGATACCGGCGAGGTTCAGGTCAACCGCGGCTACCGCGTCGAGTTCAACAGCGCGATCGGACCCTACAAGGGCGGGCTGCGTTTTCACCCCTCGGTCAACCTGAGCATCCTCAAGTTCCTCGGCTTCGAGCAGATCTTCAAGAATGCGCTGACCACGCTGCCGATCGGCGGCGGCAAGGGCGGCAGCGACTTTGACCCCAAGGGCAAGTCGGACCTGGAAGTGATGCGCTTTACACAGTCGTTCATGAGCGAACTGTTCCGCCACATCGGCGCCGACACGGACGTGCCGGCCGGTGACATCGGCGTCGGCGGCCGTGAGATCGGCTTCATGTTCGGCCAGTACAAGAAGCTGACCAACCGCTTCGAAGGCGTGCTGACCGGCAAGGGCCAGGACTGGGGCGGCTCGCTGATCCGTCCCGAAGCGACCGGCTACGGCTGCGTCTACTTCGTCGACGAGATGCTGAAGGCCGACGGCAGCACCTTCGAGGGCCGCAGGACCGTGATCTCGGGCTCGGGCAACGTCGCCCAGTACTCGACCGAGAAGGTGCTGGACCTCGGCGGCAAGCCGCTGACCTTCTCCGATTCCAGCGGCTTCATCGTCGACGAGGCCGGCATCGATCGCGAGAAGCTGGCCTACGTGATGGACCTGAAGAACGTGCGCCGCGGCCGGATCAAGGAATACGCCGACAAGTACAGCACGGCGAGCTACTTCGAGACCGATCGCAACGCCGATCACAACCCGCTGTGGGACGTCAAGTGCGACGTCGCACTGCCCAGCGCGACCCAGAACGAGATCAACGAGAAGGACGCGCAAAACCTGGTGAAGAACGGCTGCGGCTACATCGGCGAGGGCGCCAACATGCCCTCAACGCCGGAAGCGGTCGGTGTCTTCCTCGAGAACAAGGTCATGCTCGGCCCAGGCAAGGCAGCCAACGCCGGTGGTGTGGCCGTCTCGGCACTCGAGATGAGCCAGAACTCGATGCGCATCGGCTGGACCCGCGAGGAAGTCGATCAGCGGCTGCACACCATCATGATCTCGATCCACGCCGCCTCCAAGAGCGCCGCGGACGAGTACGGCACCCCGGGCAACCTGGTCAACGGCGCCAACATCGCCGGTTTCCTCAAGGTCGCCGGCGCGATGATGGATCAGGGCGTCGTCTAGCAGTCAGACGAGCTCGATGACATAAGAGAAGGGCGGGGCTTTTGCCTCGCCCTTTTGTCGTTGAGCTTCGTTTAGCGCTGATCGTAGCGCTCCCGACTGGACCATCCCTGTGCCGGACTGGCCTGGCGTACTCGACGCGTTTGGCCTCCCCTGATGCTACTTCTTGCCGAGACGCTCCAACCGGTCGAGCGGCTCGACCAGTTCATCTGGCATCTCAAGCAGGTTGTTGAGCGTTCGAAGCATCTGGAGCGTGGCCTGCAGGTCTCGATTCGGCAGGCCCTCCTTGGATTGATGGCGGCCAACTTGACAGTGGACCATGAGCTTCGCGACCTTCAGAAGATGTACGGCTCGTGGTAATAGTTCGCCAATCCCGTAGTTCCAGGTCGGTTGGTCCTCGCGCTTCAGTTTTCCAACTCGATGAGCCAGATGAGCGTTCAGTATCGTGTACGCTCTGGAATACTGCCGTTTCTCTAGCAGTGCCTCACCGAGAACAACCGCAAGGTCCGACTCCTTCAACCTGTCGGCCTGTGGACCCAGCAGATCGATACACTTGTCGAAATCTCCCTTCTGGCGATAGAGCTTCGCTAACTCAGTAATCGCCGCCTTGTCAGCTGAGTTCTTCTTGATCCTATCCTGAAGGTGCTGTTGACGGGTTTCTGACTGGGTTGGTTTCGGCTGATCCACACCACCCGCCACTCCCCACGTGACCCAACCAAAGAAGGCGATCAACATGACGACATTCATCGTATTCGCGAATGTGGACAGCGGTTCACGACCGAAGCAGTAGTACTCTCCTCCTTCAATCTGGTTGACCCGGTATGCTCGGAGCGCGAAGACAGGGACGAGCAGAATGCAAAAGCACCACGTCGCGACATGGCTGTCGGTCTCGGAGTCGTGACCCCGCGCTCCATAGAGCTTGAACCCCACGCCATTGATCGAGCTGAGCGACGGAGGCGACTCTCCTGGCACCAGCTCTGGGAGTCGCTCCTGAAGATCATCAAGCGCTTGGTGCGTGCGAGTGTGCCTGTTTCTAAAGGTCTTCTCTCGCTTGCGGCGTCTTGAGGGCATCGGAAGCACCTTTTAACACGGATCTTGTGAAGCAGGACCTCATTCGGTTCTGGCGCCCGGCCGCGGTGTGCAGAGTTCAGCGTGATCTCGGTTGCTCTTCCTCATGGCGCCGCATATGCAGTCTCATCGTCCTCGCCCATTAGCAGCCAGGCCACAGTGCTGGAAATTTGGTCTAGCCAAGCTTGTAGCGTTTCCTGGTCCTCGCCCGAGATCAGGTTGTTGCGCCTGAGCATGCCGTCCGGATGCAGACCCCAGTAACGGCCGAACCAACAGATTGCCCACAGGGCGTCGACGAGCTCTCGCTCGATATGCTTCGCCGTGCGAAGCTCGGGTGCAATGGCCTGAATCGCCCGGTAGAGATCCTGGTACACATCTTCGCGCAGACCGCCGAAGGGTCGCAGCATCTGCAGAAAGCCGCACGGAGTGGACTCGTCGAGCGCATCATCGGTTGACGCTGCGTGATGGAGGATCAGACATTTCGCTTCCTCATAGTCCACGGCAGATGATAGCACCGGGACTCGCCAATTCTCCAGGGCCTACATGAGAGAAGGTCATTGAGCTGCTCGATCGCACGAAAAATGGGCGAGGCTTTTTGCCTCGCCCATTGTCATTGAGTTAGCTGAGCCTACTTGCCGGGCTCGAAGCCCTTCTTCTTCAGCTGGGCCTTCATCGCGCCCAGCACGGCCTCGTCGAACGACTTCTTGCCGTTGCTCGCCTGCTCCTTGCGCT
>CAZMLI010000073.1:832-15182 GCA_964566865.1 uncultured Planctomycetota bacterium | reverse complement strand
ACTGGGTTTGTTGGCAAGCAGGTAGGCCACGCCGCGGGTCAGGTGTAGCAGATCGAGGTTTATCTTGTCGCGACTCGACTGCATGATCGCAGCCGTGGAGTCGCGGATCGCCTGTTCGTACTGTTCGCGTCCGGCCAGGATAATGGCCCTGTTGCTGAGCGCATGCCGGTCGAGTGGCCGCGTTCGTAAGACCTTGTTGAAGTCGACGAGCGCTCGATCTTGTTGGTCGAGTTCAAGGTAGGCTGCTCCACGCAGCCATAGCAGCTGGATCGACTTCTCCTTGGGAACCAAGCAGAGAAAGCGGTTCATCAGACGCACCGCGAGGACGAAGTCCTTTTTCCGGTACGCGGCCACTGCCAGCATTCCCCCCTTTTTCCCAATCTCCATTGCACGATGCCAATGCTTCGCCTGCATCTGCTTCCCGGCTGCTATTCCCACGGCCTCCCACTTGCGGTCGTGGCAGGAACTGTCGAGGACCAGCATCAGCAGCTTCATCCCGAGCGGTTTCACCCGCCGCGGGTCGGCGGCAAACCAGTCGGCCAGGTAGGGCCAGTTGAAGAACCGAGGGTCGCGAGTGAAGAGATCCACCAGCAGCTTGTCCAGGTCGGCAGGGAGCTTCCGCTTCGGTTTGGCGAGACTGTCTCGGAGCTGTTGCTCCAGCGTCCTGAGAAATACTCCACCAGGATCTGTCCCACTGGGAGTTTGCAGCCAGGTGCGGGCGGCCTCGAAAGGCTTGCTGGCGTCGAGCTGTTGGCGGGCTTGCTCCATGGACAGTCGGACGGCAAACCTCGGGTTGCGCTGCATGACCCGTTGCATCAACTTGCTGGCCTGTTGCTGCTGTTCTTGCTTGAGATAGATCCCCATCAGCATCTCGGTCTCCAGCTCCGAGAGCTTGCCGGCTTGATCCAGCGCCTGTAGATCGGGAACTGCCTCGAGGATGCGATTGAGCTGGCGGGCGTGCTCGATTCGTTTGCTGCGATGTTCCCAGTCGCGCGGGTGCTGGGCCAGGTGTCGGGCCAGTACCTCGAAGGCGGCCGGCTGGTCGTCCCGCGCGATGGCCTGGATGTACTCGGGAATCAGGTCGAGCTGGACGGGCGTTGTGCGCTTCTGGGTCGGCAAGTCGGGCAGCGGCGCTTCGGTCTGCTGCGTGCCCACAAACCAACCGGCGAGCAGGCCCACGAGCAGCATGACGATGTGCCCGCCGAACCGACGCGCGACGCCGGCCCCGACCGCTGGCGTCGAGGGTGGGGTGACCTGCACGATCGTGGTCGTCGGCGGGAGGACCCGGTCGGTCGATGGCTGGGCGTCGCCGAGAGCCGCCTGCAACTCTTCGCTGACGGTCTCGGCAGTCTGCTGACGGTCTGCCGGATTCTTGGCCAGCATCCGGCAGATCACCCCCGAGAGCGCTGCGCCGATCGCGGGTCGGAGGATGTGCGGCGGGTCGGGCTGCAGGTTGACCTGATTGAACATCGTCGCCATCGGGCTGTCGCCGAACATCGGCTCGACACCGGTCAGCAGGTAGTAGGCCACCAGACCCAGGCTGTAGAGGTCGCTGCGTGGGTCGATCGGTTGGCTCATGCACTGCTCGGGCGACATGTAGGGCGGTGTGCCCACCGCCTGGTCTTGCTGGGTCAGGTGCTGGCTGTCCACGGTGCGGGCGAGGCCGAAGTCGGCCACCTTGATCTGGCCGTTCGGGGTCAGCAGCAGGTTCTCGGGTTTGATGTCTCGATGGGTGATGCCGGCCTGGTGTGCGGCGGACAGGCCGGCGCAGACCTGGCCGAGCAACTCCACCGCTTCGTACGGCTCGAGCGGGCCGCTGCTGTTGACCAGTTGCGCCAGCGTCTGTCCTTCGACGTACTCCATGACGTAGGCGAAGTAGCCCTCCCCTTCGTCGGCGTTGTGCAGCGTGACCAGATTCTCATGCCGGATACGGGCCGCGCTGCGTGCCTCGCTGCGGAAACGTTCGACCGTGGTGGCGTCGCTGGCCAGGTGTGACTTGAGCACCTTGATCGCGCGCAGGCAATCGATCTGCAGATGGCGCGCCAGGAAGACCGTGCCGGCCGCCCCGTGGCCGATGACCGACTGGATCTGGCAGCCGAGCAATGTCCGACCGATGAGCTGATGATCCATCGGCGATGGTCCGGGGCTGGGCGCGGCGGTGATCCGGGTCTGCGCCTGAAGGGCGTGCGAAAGCGCGCGCTGTTCTGCAGTGACTGCGTCGCTGGGATCCGGGACCGTCATCGCCTCTTCCAACGACGTCGCGCTTGAGTCAACGTCTGATCGATCTCTGCGCGATACCGCGCGTGCTGATCAGTGCACAGCTCGATGGCCCGCTCGAGGTCGCGGAGCCCGGCACTATACTTGCTCCAGATATGCACCATCAGGTTGCCGCGTTCTGCGTGCGCAAGGGGGTGCTTCGGCAGCAGCGCGATCATGCGCGTGCCGAGTTCGATGTCGACCAATCTTCGACCATAGTTCAATAGTGAGTAGCGCGGTTTCGAATGCAGGAGTTGTGTCAGAGTGGTGCGGCCGGCGGCCTCTTCGCCGTCCGCAGCGCGGGCGAGGGCGAGTCCGATTTTCCAGGTCGGGTTGGCTTTCCGATTGACCATCAGCCGTAATGCCCGCTCGAAATCGGCGCGCGCCTCCCTGGGCTTGTCGGTCAGCAGGTAGGCCATGGCGCGGTTCTTGAGGCAGTATGGAAGCATCTCGTTGCCGGGCAGAGCGGTCTTGAGCCCTGCTGTCAGTTCGCGGATCACGAGCTGGTACTGCCCCTGATCGTTGAGAATCCTGGCCCGGCGGGTCAGTGCTCGGAGGTGGTACGGCTGGATCCGAAGTATCTCCTTGTAGTCGGCAAGCGCGTACTCGTCCTGGCGGAGCTTGGAGTAGACGGATGCGCGATCCAGCAGCGCCGCTGCCGATTTCGCTTCAGGCATCAACCAGATTCGTCGGGTCAACAGCCGAAGCGCCTCGCGCCAGCGTCGCCTCGCATACGCATTTTGTACCAGACCGGACGCCTGCTCAGCCAGCGCCGCCGCACGTGCCCGATCCTTGGCCTGCAGCGCTTTCCCGGCCGCGCGTCCCAAGGTGTACCAATTGCGGCCACGGCAAGACTCGGCGAGAACCTGCTCCAGCAGCTTTGTCTTCAGTTGTTCGACCCGCCGCAGGTCGGCGGCAAGCCAGTCGGCCAGCAAGGGCCAGTAGAAGAACCGGCTGTCGCGTAGGGTGAGGTTCAACAGCAGCAGATGCAGGTCGGCTGGAGGTTTGAGCTTGGAGTCGGCTTGTCGGCGACGCAGCTCACGGTCCAGCCGGCTGACAAACACCTGCCCCGGATTTGACGCTCGCGGGGCTTGCAACCAGGCGCGGGCGGCTGCGAAGGGCTTGTCGGCAGCGAGAAGCTGTCGGGCCTGTGCCTGGGCGAGCTGCGAGGCCAGCTTCGGTTTGTGTCGCACCGTACGCTGCATCAGCTTGCTGGCCTGTTGATGTTGGTCCAGCTTGAGATAGAACCCCATCAGTATCTCGGTCTCCATGTCCGAGAGTTTGCTGGCGTTATCGAGCGCAATTAGATCGGGAAAAGCTTCGACCATTCGCTCTAGCTGGCGGGCGTGCTCAATTCGTTTGCTGCGCATTTCCCAATCACGCGGATGTTGGGCCAGATGCTGCGTCAGCACCTCGAAGGCGGCCGCCAGGTCGTCGCGTTCAATGGCCTGGATGTACTTCGGGATCAAGTCGGGCGCCTGACTCTGGATGGCCGGGGCGTGGGTGCTGGGCATCTCAGGGCGCTCGGGTTTCAGCAGCCAACCGGCGAGCAGACCCATGATCAGCACGATGAGGTAACGGACGAGTTGCGGCGCGACACCGGTGGGCGACGGCGTGGGGGTCGGTCGGACGCCGGGACCTCGACGCAGGACCTTGCCGCTGGACTGCGGGGCGCCGTCCAGGGCTGCGCGCAGCTGCCGGATCACGGTTTCGGCATCCGGCTGGCGGTCGGCCGGCTCCTTGGCCAGCATCCGACAGATCACCTTTGAGAGCGCGGCGCCGATTTTCGGTCGGATGAGGTGCGGCGGCTCGGGGTCCTCGTTGACCTGATTGTACATCGTCGCCATCGCGTCTTCGCCGAGCATCGGCTCGGTGTCGGTCAGCAGGTAATAGCCCACCAGCCCCAGGCTGTAGAGGTCGCTGCGCGCATCCACCGCCTGGCCCCTGCACTGCTCGGGGGACATGTAGGGCGGGGTGCCCACCGCCTTGCCCTGCTGGGTCAGCCGCTGGCCGTCTCTGACGTGAGACAGGCCAAAGTCGGCTACCTTGATCTGGCCACTGGCGGTCAGCAGCAGGTTGTCCGGCTTGATATCGCGATGGGTGATGCCGGCCTTGTGTGCGACGGCCAGGCCGGCGGACACCTGGCACAGCAGGTCCACCGCCTCGTGCGGGTCGAGTGCGCCGCCTTCCTCGACCCGCTGCGCGAGCGTCTGGCCTTCGACGTACTCCATCACATAAGCGAAGTAGCCTTCTCCTTCATCCGCGTTGTGCAGCGTGACCAGATTTTCATGGCGGATATTGGCCGCGCTGCGGGCCTCGCTTCGGAAGCGTTCGACCGTTTCGGGGTCGCTGGCCAGGTGTGGTTTGAGCACCTTGATCGCGCGCAGGCAATCGATCTGCAGATGGCGCGCCAGGAAGACGGTGCCGGCCGCGCCGCGGCCGATGACAGACTGGATCTCGCAGCCCAGCAGCGTCTGGCCGATGAGCTGCTGGTCCATTGTCGAGGGGGGGGATTTGCCTGGGTTGTGAAGCCTTGTTTCCTGCTGGTGCGGCCGTGTCCCAGCCGCGTCCGACGCAGGGCTAGCTGGCACGTTGGGCAGGTGAAGCTGCTGGCCGCAGGCGGGACAGGGGAAGGGACCCCCTGATTCAGCCAGCGCATCCGGCGGGTCGACCAACTCCAGGCAGTGCCTGCAGCAAACCCGCCGACCGCTGGAGTGGGGCTGCATCACCGATCATTTATCCTTGTGGCGGATACGGATCACGGGCTTCAGGTGGATCGGCCTGGCCATGACCACTTTTCGAGTGAGCTTCACCTTCTTCGCCTTTTCCTTCTTGCGCGTCAGCGTCAGTTCGATCGCGCCGCGCTTGCCGGCCGCCAGCTTGCGAATCTCCTGGCGCACGGTCAGGCCACCGTGAACGGGCTGTCCATCACAAGCGACGATCTGATCGCCATCTTCGAGGGGTGGCGCGGCTCGCTCGATGTGCAGCTTCACCTCGTAGGCGCGGCGAACCTGCGCGTCGCTGGACAGCTTGTCCGACCCGGTGAGCTGCTGCAGCGCCCGTTTATGCTCCCCCAGCGGCAGGTCGGAGATCCAGCTGATCAGGGTCAGCGTATTGCGGGCGCGCGTCTTCTGCTTCAGGCCTAGCTGCGCCTGGAAGCGCTGCAGCAACAGCGGCTCCAGTGCGCTGTCGCGGAGCGACCGCTCCAGGCACCAGCGGGATTCCGTGAGCGCCTCTCGGTGGCGGCCGAGCGCCAGGTAGCAGTCGGCCTGACCCGCGTGCGCACTGTGAATCAAGCTGGCAGGCGCGTTCTTGGGGGCGAGCTTGAGCCCGGCGCTGAAGTGCGCCAGTGCGGCGGTCCGGTCCCCTGCACCGAGGCGCTGCAAACCAGCCGCCAGGCGGTAGAGGTAAAACGTCGGATCCCGTCGGGCGAGACCCGAGAGCCAGGGTTTTTTTGCCGATGAGAGCACGGTTTGCTTCAAGCTGCCCTTTTGCAGGGACAGCCCCAGTCCTCGACGGAGTCGAGCCAGCAGCTCGCGTGGCAGTTTGTGCTGGTGTGGCAACTTCGCCACCGCTTTCGCTGCGGCGACGGGGGCGTCGGCCTGCAGCGCGAGGGCTGCAATTGCCTGCCACATCCTCGGGGACGGGGTGCCCTCCAAGGTGTCGACCAGTTGCACGATCTCCCGCTTGACCGTTGGCGTATTGCCCTGCCGCAGCAGCTCCGCCGCACGCGTATAGGCGTACAGGTAGAAGTGGGGGTCTCGCGCGGATAGTTCGACCAGCAGCGATCGCTCGCCGGAGACGAGCTGCGAAGTGGCCAGGCCTGGAGCGAGTTGCTTTTCGAGCAGCGGCCGCAGTTTGCGCAGGATCTGCTGGGTGGGGGCTGGCTCGGGAACGTCCGCACCTGGCGGGACTCGCAGCAGGGCCCGGGCCGCCTCCACGCCCTGACGGGCGCGGATCAGCACCAGCGCCAGGCGCTTCGACAACACGACATCCGGTTTGCCGCGAACCAGGCGCTTGAGCAGCGCGATCGCCCGGGGGTACTCTTTCTCCTTGACCAGATAGTCCACGCGCAGCATGGCGAGTCGGCGCGCAGCGTAGGGGTTGCGACGGGAGACCTGCTCGACGAGCGCGGTCGCCTTGGTGTGCTGGTCCCGCTCATTCCAGATCGCCAGCAGTTTCTCGGTCTCCGCCTGACTGGTCTGACCGACGCTGGCCAGCACGGCGAGATCGCTGGTGGCCAGGTCCACTTTCTTCAGCTTTTTCGCCAGCTTCATTCGCTCGCGACGCATGTGCCAATCGGTCGAATTCTCGATCAGGTATTCGCCGAGCTGCTTGAGTGCTTCTTCCCGGTCATCGCGCTGCAGGGCGGCTTCGTAGAGCTGTTTGGGGGTTGCCTCGGGCTTGGCCTTCGTCGCGCCCGCGTTCTTGGACGGCTTGCGCGCTTGCTCCCGCCAGCGCGAGCCGATGGTGTAGACCGCTCCGATGACGAGGCAGATCAGCAACAGCGGCGTCCACTTGAGCCAGCGCCGTTCGGGGAGGGTATTCAGCCGCTGGGAGCTGAGCACGCGGTGCAGTCGCTGCGAACTATGCTGCTCTGCAGTCGGCGCGCGGCCGGCCGTGACGGTCGACTGGTGGGAACTGTACCGCTGGCCGGATTGTTCTGGCAGTACCGTGGTCGAGTGCGAGCTGCCATGTCCCGGAGGCGCCTGGGCGCCTGGCGGTTGCGCCTGCGGCAAGACCTGGGATGAGGGAGACGATCGGGGCAAGGTCTCGGGCAGGATGGCGGTCTGGTGCGTGCTGATTTGCCGCCCCACAGAGGACCGCACGCCGGATCCGGGCAGCGCGGTCCGGCGCGAGCTGCTGCGCTGCTCCTGAGTGATGGCGGCACGCAGCTCGGCCGCAGCGGCCTCGGCCGAGGGCGGTCGTTGCGCGGGGTCCTTGATGATCATCCGGCTGATCGCGAGCGAGACCGCGGGATCGACCTCGGGCCGTAGGAGGTGCGGCGGCTCGGGCGTCACGTGGACCTGGTTGAACATCGTGGCCACAGCGCTCTCGGCCTGCATCGGTTCGATGCCGGTCATCAGGTAGTAGCCGACGAGCCCGAGCGAGTAGAGGTCGCTGCGGCCGTCGACCGGCTGGCTCTGGCACTGCTCGGGTGAGATGTAGGCCGGTGTTCCGAGGATCTGCCCCTGTTCGGTCATGCGCTGGTTCGTCTGATCTCGCGCCAGGCCGAAGCCGGTGACCTTGAGCAGCCCGTCGGGGGTCAGCAGCAGGTTCTCGGGTTTGATGTCACGGTGGACCACCCCGGCCGAGTGCGCCGCCTCCAGGCCCTGGCAGGCCTGGATCAGCAGCAGCGCCGCCTCGCCCGGGTCGAGCGGGCCACCGAGCTGCGCCATGCGCTGATCCAGCGTACAGCCTTCCACATACTCCAGCACCAGGGCGTGCACCCCCATCTCGGGATCCTGGCCCACATCGTGGAGCGCAACCAGGTTTGCGTGGTCGATTCGTCCCGCGGTTCTGGCCTCGTTGAGAAAGCGATCGACGGTGACCGGGTCGCTGACCAGTTGCGGACTCAGCACCTTGACCGAGACCGGGCGGTCCAGCTGTATGTGGCGGGCCTTGAACACCACGCCGGTTGCGGTGTGGGCCTGGACCTCCTCGATCAGGCAGCCAAGCAACTTGCGACCGATGAATCGCGACTGCTGATCGGCTGCGGGTTCGACGCGCGCGGGTGTCGGTACATCCGCGCGCTGCATGCGGACCGTCTGGAGCTCCTGGGCGGTGTTGTCTTTTGCCGGGGGCGTGCTGGGCTGGGGGGTGGCAGGTGGGGACTGGATCGGCGGCGGAGCTGCCGCTTGCGTCGCATGGCTTGCGGTTTGTGAGGGCGCCGGCGGTTGCGTCGGACTCGGCGGGAGAGACAGCATGACATGGCATGCGGGGCAGGGAAACTCCCCACCCGACTGGTTGAGCTCTAGCGGCGACTGCCTGACTGTCTGGCACTGCTCACAGCGTACATACCGGGCCTGGTGTTGCATGTCGCCAGTATATCAAGAAAGGGGGGCCCAATCTCAAGCGCTCCTTCCCAAAATCAGCGAGTCAGAGTGGTTTGCGCGCGACGAAGATGGTATGGCGCCTGCCGCCGCGGCCCTTGCGCGCCGCGACCTGGTGGCTGGAGGCGTGGAACCCGTTGCGGCGGAGCTTTCGCGGAAAGGCGGGGACGTCCTCCGCCGACCAGATCGCCGCGCAGCCGCGGGGGATCATCGTCTGCCACAGCGCCTCCAGCCCCTTGCGCGAGTAGAGCGGGGTGGGGCACGGTCCGTCGTCGATGTCCAGCATGACCGCGGCGAATTCGTTGGTCCGGCGGCGGATGACCTGGGCCACATCGCCCTGGACCAGTTCGACGCGTGGATCATCCAGCGGCTGGCCTGTGCGGTCTCCGAGCGAACCGCGGTTCCACTCGACCACCTCTGGCATCAGCTCCACCAGCACCGCTCGGCCGTCGGCGGGCAGCAGGTCGAGCGCCGCCCGCAGCGTGAAGCCGAGCCCGAGGCCGCCGATCAGCACATGCGCACCCGCTGGCAACGCCACGCAGGCCAGCCGCGCCAGCTCCTGTTCGGAGTGGAACAGCTGGGTGGACATCAGCATGGCACCGTCGAGCTTCAGCAGATACTCGCCCGCGTGCTTGACCAGCTTGAGCTCCGCGCCGTCGGGCATGCTCGCGGTGCCGATCGTGACCATCGGTTTCATGCGAAAGCTATACCACGCGCTCGTGGGTGCGTCTGGAATGGCTGGAGAAAAGCTTCGCTTGCTCCAGTAGCCTTGCTTTTCTGAACAGGCGACAGGGAACTGGCGATTTGAATTTGAAATGGCCGAAACCACCCTCCAGACCCCGCTCGCCAGGTTGAGCAGCCTCTCGGCAATGTCGTGTCCCCGTCCAATGTCGCACATCAGCATTCCCAGTTTCTCTTCCCTGTTCCCTGTTCCCTGTAGCCTGTTAAATTATCAGGATGGTGCGTCGGGGAAACCCTATAATGGGCCCTCCGATGCACATCGAGACCGACTGTGAAGTCATCGTCTTCTGCTCCTCGTCCGGGCATTGTCAGCTCGACTGCGGCTACTGCATTGTCCAGCCGATCGTCAAGCGCAAACCGTCGTTGACGATCGCGGACTTTCGCTTTCTGCTCGACGCGCTCGGTCGCGAGCGAAAGACGCTGCTGATCCTCTCCGGCAAGGGTGACTTCTTCGCCGGCTACGGCCGCTCGGAGCGGTTGCTGGCGCAGTTGCTCGAACGCGACGTGGAGCTGATCCTCGATATCAACGGCCTGCTGATTCACGAGTTCGCCGAGCTCGACGACGCCAGCCTGGCCAAGCTGCGGATGATCAACCTGACGCTGCACTATCGCCAGATCAAGCAGCGCGGCGCGCAGGCGACCTGGGTCCGGAACGCAGAGATTTTGCTCGGCCGCGAGGGGCCCGAGCAGCTGGTGGGTTTGATCCTCTGTCCCGACGAGACCGATCTCTGGGAGGAGGCGGTGATGTTCTACGCCGAGACCGTCTTTGCCTCGACCGGCAAGCCGTTGACGTTGATCCGCGACGTGACCGCGCCGTTCGACGACGCGCTCGAGGCCTACCAGGTCGCGCTGCAGACGCAGTACCCCGAGGTGGTCGGCGGCGTCTATGTCGAGAACGTGCCGGAGTTCTTCGCCAGGCATCCGCAGGTGCTGTGCCCCGCCGGCGCGACCTATCTGCGGGTCTGGAATGATGGGCGGGTCGAGGGCTGCCCGTTCGTGCCGGCGCTGGCCGGTCTGGGGCAGCTGAAGTCGGGCCAGCTCGCGCTGCGGGATGGGCCGATTCTCTGCGACACGCCACACCACTGCGACTGCCATACGATCGCCCACATGGGTCGAATGGGCTATCCCTCGAGCGAGGCCAGCAGCGCATCCATGTCGAGCTTGTCGTAACCGCCGCTGAGCAGGACGATCAACCGTTCTCGCAGCATCGGTAGCTTGCGCGAGAGCTCGAAAAAGTGGTCGCGATCGTCGGAGTCGAGGATCTCGTACCAGTTGAGAATCATCTGGTAGATCTTCTCCAGCGGCTTGCGCAGCCGCGTCTCGTAGACCTTCAGCGCTGCCGCCGAGGTGTCGCCGCTGGCCAGTCCCGCGACGATCGCCTCGGCCGCAAACTGGGCGCTGCGGATCGCGATGGTCACGCCCGCGGAGAAGATCGGGTCGACGAACAGCGCGGCGTCGCCGATCATCACGAAGCCGTCGCCGACCAGGTCGTCGCTGAGGTAGGAGATGGCCGGCAGCCGCTCAAGCGGCATCGCCTGTGTCGCGCCAGCGAGCCAGCCGGAGAGCGTCCCGTTGGCGGCGAGCGCCCTGGCGAACTGGGCCTCGGGGTCGTCGGTCTGCTGCTTGACGAAGGCCGCGTCGAGCACGACGCCGACGCTGGCTCGGTCGTTGCGCAGCGGGATGTACCAGATCCAGCCGCCCTCGGTCGTGTGGATGTCGGTCACCACGCAGTGCTCGAGCAGCTCGCGGCCTGCGCCCTCGAAGATCGTGTAGTAGGAGACCTTCTTCAGCTTTGGATTGTTGTAGCGCCGGCCGAGTCGAGACGCGAGCAGCGTGGCGCGCCCGGTCGCATCGACCACCACCGGTGCGCGCAGGCTGCCCTTGCCGTGCTCCAGCTCGACGCCCACCGCCCGCTCGTTCTCGAACAGCACCTGCGCCACTGCGCAGCCTTGCCTGACATCGACGCCCTTGTCGCGGGCATTGTCCAGCAGCAGCCGGTCGAAGTGATCCCGGTCCACATGCACCGCGAACGGGCGGGAAAAATATTGCGGAAACTCGTTGGTTCGCAGCAGGTATTCGCGGTCGGCATGCAGCCGGAAGCGCACGCCGGCCTTGATCGGATAGCAGCTCGCCTCGACCATTTCGGTGACCCCGAGCGCATCCAACAGATCCCAGACCGCCGGCAGCAGCGATTCGCCGACCGAGTAACGCGGGAAGACCGCCTTTTCCAGCAAGACCACCGTCTGTCCGGCCTGCGCCAGAAAGGTGGCGCAGCTGGCGCCGGCGGGCCCGCCGCCGATCACGATCACGTCGAAGTCCACGCCCATGCTCGAATTGTATCAACTGGCGGGTTAGCATGGGCGCACAATGCAAGAGCGCGACCTGTACCCATACGAGACCACCGCACCGACCGGGGTCCGCAGCCTCGTGCTATCGCCGCATCCCGACGACGAGACTATCGGCTGCGGCGGCACGATCGCCCTGCATCGCGCGGCGGGGGATCCGCTGACCGTTGTATTCCTGACCGACGGCGCGGAGGGTGCGACCCGAGATCAATACGAGGATAGCGGGCGGCAAGTTCGCATGGACGAGGGGCGCGAGGCGTTGTCGCGACTCGGTGGCGCCGAGAGTCTGTTCTGGGGCTACCCCGACCGGAGGCTGGCGGACCGTCGAGAGGAGGCGGCCGAGAGGCTGGCAAAGCTGATCGCGCAGTTCCGGCCGGGGCGTATCTACTGTCCGTCGCCGCTGGAGATTCACCCGGATCACGTGGCGGCCTGGCAGATCTTGCAACAAGCGGTGCAGGATCTCGACGAGCGGCCCGAGGTCTGGCTCTACGAGATCGCGATGCCGCTGCATCCCAACCGGCTGGTCGACATCAGCGCGGCCAAGCAGCAGAAGGCGCGGGCGGTCGACGCCTTCGCCAGCCAGCTCGCGGTGCTCGACCTGCACCGTCAGGTTCGCGCGTTGAGCCAGCTGCGTTTGTTCCATCTGCCGGCGGAAGTGACGGCGGTCGAGGCCTTCTTCCGCGTCGCGCCCGAGCAGCTGACGACCCGGCTGGATCTGCTGATGCGCTGGGAGATGACCGCGCGCGGACCGGCGCCGCAGCCGCGCTCGAGTACCCGCGTCTCGGTGATCGTGCGGACTCGCGATCGCCCGCGGCTGCTCGAGGAGGCGCTGGCCAGCCTGGCGCTGCAGACCTGGCGCAACTTCGAGGTGCTGGTCGTCGACAGTGGTGTCAGCGACGCGAGCGCAGTGCTGGCCGGCTTCGCCGATCGGCTGACGCTCAAGCACCTGCGGATCGGCCAGCAGACCGGTCGCGGCCGGGCGCTCAACGCCGGCATCGAGGCAGCCGAGGGGGAGTGGATCTGTTATCTGGACGACGACGATCTGGTCTATCCCGAGCACCTCGAGACGCTGACCGGTGCGATGCAGCAGGGCACGCATCAGGTGGTCTATCTGGACTGCTATTCGGTGACCCTACGCAAGGACGCCGATGGGGCCTGGCAGCGGCTGGACCGGCGGCTGGCCTTTTCCCGCGACTTCTCGGCCGAGTGCCTGGTGATGGGCAACTACCTGCCGATCCACACCGTGATGCATACGCGTGCGGCGATCGACGAGGCCGGGACCTTCGACGAGTCGTTGCCGGTCTACGAGGACTGGGACATGTGGATCCGGCTCTCGCTGCGCCAGCCGTTCGCGCACGTCGCCCGCGCGACCTGCGAGTACCGCTTCCGTCTGGACGGCGACAATACCCTGCAGCTCGGCGGCCTGGGGCCGCTCGAACGCGAGACGCTCGAGCTGCTGAAGCAGCGCTATGCGGACCGTCGCGCTGCCTCGGCCGACCAGGCCTATCAGCAACAGGGCGAGCTGGCGGATCAGCGGCTCGAGCGGCAGCTGCGAATCGGCGAGCAGCGGGATCTGCTACGCCAGCAGAATCATGCGCTGCGACAGGAGCGTGATCGGCTGGCCGCCGAACGAACGCGGAGCGCCGAGCAGCTGTCAGGCCTGGAGGGCCGGGTCCTGGCTGACGCGGACAAGATCCAGGGACTGCTCGACAAGCTGGCCCGGATCGAGCGCCGACTGGCGGATAACGAGTCCAGGTTGCAGCAGACCGAGTCCGGTTGGGTGATGCGAATGCTGCGCGCGTTCGGCCGCCTGACTGGAGGCTGATCAGTCCGACAGGTTACGCAACCACCAGGACCAGCACTCGGGGCGCCGGCGAATTTCTTGTTCGAGCATGAACATCTGCCGGCCGACCGCTTCGGCCAGGCTCTTCTCTTGTGGCGGATCGGGGCCGATCAACTGGACCCGTAACGCGCCGGCGCGTCGCTCGAGCCAGATCGTGAACACCGGTCGGCCGTTCTCACGGGCGAGCGCGATCGCGCCGGTCGCCGTGGGCACCTGCTGTCCGAGGAACGGCACGCGCATCGAGCTGATCCGCTCTCCGGGGGACTGGTCGACACTGCAGATCAGCAGCTCGCCGGCGTTCAGGGTCTGCTGCACGCGGCGGGCGATCAGGATCGGCTCCAGATCGGTCTCGATCCGCCTGAACCAGGTGTCGCTGTTCGGTCCCATCACCGCCTGGTCGACCCAGGCCACCTCTGTCGGATGCATCACCATGCTGACGCGGAAGCCGAGGTCGGCGAGGATCCGTGGCGCGAGAATGAAACAACCGAAATGATGGCAGACCAGCAGCGCGCCGCCGGCCTCGCGCAGGCGCTCGAGTTCGGTCGGATCGATCTCGAGCGGCAAGCGCTGATCCCGCAGGTTCCAGCGGATCGTATCGTGCAGCGAATCGAGCAACTGGCCGACAGCCCGACCGGCAAGCTTTCGCCCTTGCCGGGGCGTCAGCTCGAGCACCGCGTCGATGTTGGCTCGCGCGGTCATCAGCAGCCCGGGGCGAATCAGCAGGCAGAGCCGACGCCAGCTCCCCAGCCAGAGTCGCGCCAGCCGTCGCGAGGGCAATCGGGCGGCGATCATCGCACCCACTCCGAGCAGTTTGAGCCAGCGCTCGCCGAGCCCCGATTGTCTGCGCATCGCGAGGCATGATACCATGCCCGGATGACCCGGGCTTACTGGCGCCGCGCTCGACCCACCTTGCCCGAGGGGTACGAGGTGCGGATGATGAACGGCGAGAGCGAGCAGGGAATTCTCGCGCTGTTCGAGTCCTGTTTCGGGCATGCCCGCAGCAGCGAGGAGTGGCGCTGGCTCTACCCGGACAACCCCGTGCGGCCGGGTGTGGCCTCGCTGGTGGTCGATCCGCAGGGCTGTGTCGTCGGTCATATCGGCGGGCTGCCCTG
>CAZMLI010000073.1:0-811 GCA_964566865.1 uncultured Planctomycetota bacterium | reverse complement strand
CGGCGGCGATCGACTCGAGGCGGTGCAGCGGGTCGACACGATGGTGGCGGAGCCGTATCGCAAGGCCAGCAGCCGCACGTCGGTGCTCGACGTCTTGATCCGTCATTTCGACGAGGCCGGCGGCTTCGAGCTCGCCTTCTGTTTTCCTCGGCAGGACGTGGCGCGGCTGGCCGAGCGACTGTTCGGCTACCGGCGCATCGGCAACCTGGCCTATCACAGCCGGCGCCCCCGACGTTTCGCTCGTCCGTCCGGCGGGGTCTTGCGTCCGGTCGATCGGCTCGATGCCCGCGTCGATACACTGTGGCAGAGATGCGCGCCGTCGCTCGGCATTGCCATCGTGCGCGACCAGCCGTATCTCAGCTGGCGTTACGGCGATACCCCGCGCAGCTATCAGTCATTCGAGTGGATCGATCGGTTGACCGGCGAGCTGCTGGGATGGGCCGTCGTGCGGGCGGACGGAGCGGACTGGGAGGTGGTCGACATGCTCGCGCTGGCGCCCTGGGAAAGCGGCCTGCTGCGCGCGCTGGAGCGGGCGGCTGCGAAGGCTGGCGCGTCGCGGCTGAGATTGCGCACGCTCAGCGAGTCGCCGCTGGCCCGCCGCTTGATGGACCAGGAATATCGATACGAGGCGACCGACCTGGTCTTGCTGGCGCGCGCTTATAGCCCACATCTGGACTCGCGTAGTCTGAGCGACGATTGGTACGTGCTTGCTGGGGACAGCGATCGCGTTTGAGTGATGGCGCGTTTCATGCTTTGTGCGGTCTCGGCTCGGCGGGAGCCTCGGAGCGCCCGTGAGGGCATGGAGTAGCGA
>CAZMLI010000072.1:12812-15361 GCA_964566865.1 uncultured Planctomycetota bacterium | reverse complement strand
TCAGCTTGATGCGCAGCATCCGGTGTTCGGGGTGCAATTCGAGGGAGGCGGTGCTGGCCCAGATCCGCTGTAGCAGCCGTTTCTCCGGGGTTCGCTGCTCGAGGTAGACGTCGTGGAACCGCCGCTGCTTGTAGTCGCGCGCCGAGACCAGCTGCAACAGTTTCTTTCGGCCATCGACGCGAAGCATCCGGTTGATCCGCGACAGCAACCGGGCGATCTGCTCGGGCTTGAGCTGCGGCGCTTGTTTGGCGGGTGCCTTGACCGGGAGGCGCGCGACCTTCCCGCGCGCCGTCAGCAGCCGGTTCTTGAACTCCAGCGCCTTGTTCTGCTGGTCCAGGAACAGCACGCGGGTGGCCAGCCGGGCCCGGTTGTCCTCGGCCAGCGCAAGCTTCTTGCGCAGCAGCTCGAGCTCCGCCTCGCGGGCGCCGAGGCGCCGGGCGAGCTTGTCGCGCGCCGCGAGGCGCTGCGTGCCGAGCTTCAACTCCGACGAGAGCCGGTCCGGCAAGGTGCGCAGCTCGCGCAACTCGCGATGCATGCGCGCGAGATCGCTGCGTGCCCGCTTGTCGGATTCGCGCAGGTCATGGGTCAGCGTCGCCCGCGCTTGCTGCTGCTGCCGAAGTTCCCGATCCAGTCCGATCATCCGGTGTAGCAGCAGGCCCAGCAGCCCCAGCAAGAGCACCCAGCCGGCCAGCGGTAGCAGCCGGCTTTCATTGCCGGGGGCCGTGCGAGCGCGGAGCACCATCAGCTGTTCATCGATTCGGCCCAGCTGCGCGATCAGCGTACTCAGTGCCGTGCCTTGCGTCTCGCGCGGCTCTTCGGCTGGTTGGGGGCGTAGCGGTTCGTCGGTCATCGCGCGTATCGTGCCAGATTCTCCCTGAAAGCGGCCTGCTTCTCCAGTTTGTTTTGCTCGATCCAGGCTCGCAGCAGGCGGGGGTCGGCCAGCCGCGGAGCGGCCAGCAGCGCACGGGCGCGCAGTCGCACCTCGGCCTGCGGGTGGCGCTGCGCCTTGCGCAGGGAGGCCATCGCAGGCAGCCCGATCCCGGCGAGCATACGCTCTGCGGTCTCGCGCATGGCGTGCCGCTGGTGGCCCAGCAGCAGGATCCAGTGATCGATGCGTTTGGCGAGCGCCTTGTCCGGGGCGGGCCAGCTCGCGCGGGTCAGCTGACCGGCCACCGCGCGCAGGGCGTGCCGCCAGCGCGCGGCGTAGCGACGTCTGCGGGTCTGCTGATCCGGCTGGTCAGCCGCTGGCTTGATGGGCAGGCCGGTGAGCGCGGTCAGGCCCAGGGCGGCCTGGTAGGACAGGCTGGCTCCTCCGGGCGGCTGGCGGTCCAGCCCCAGGAAACCGCCAAGCAAGGGCAATCCGGCGGGCGCCGCGACGATCCGGATCGCTCGCAGCAGCGGCGCGCCCAGCCTCCCGGAGGGGCCAGCCCGGAGTACCCGTTCGAGCGCCTGCAGGACTGCGGCGCGTTGTCCGCGCGGCAAGGCACGCCCGAGCGTGGCGAGCGCCGAGATGGCCTGGGAGCGGTGGTCGGGCACGCGGCGTAGCGCCAGTCTGCCGAGCGTGCCGATCGTCTCGGGCAAGCCCAGCGCCCCGAGCGCGGCAATGGCCATGCGCGCGGTGGGCGTGTCGGTGCTGGCTGCCAGCGCAACCACCGTCTCGCGCTGCGCGGACGGGCGCGCCAGGAGCACCAGGTCGAGTCCGAGTTGCCGGAGCAGTGGGTCGGGCGACGCCAGTAGTCGTTTCAGCAGTAACGCCGGCTGGCCTTTGCTGGCCGTGGCGCTGCGTAGATGCGCGGGCTGGGCCAGCGCCAGTGCGCGTACCGCGTGATAAGCCCGGGTGGCGATCAAGCGTGACAGGGCTCGGTCAGGCTTGCGCAGCAGCCGCGCCAGGCCGTCGGCCAGCACGCTCGAGGGGTCGCGCGCGGGCGCGGCCCGCACCGCAGTCAGAAAAGCCCGCAGAACGGTCAGCGGAATCAGCTTCAGGCTCTTTTCGGCAGCGATCTCTGGCCAGCCTCGCCAGTCCCGCCGTCTGCCCCAGGGGGAGGTTTCTCCCTGGTAGGCGCGCGCGTGTCCGCTCTCGGAGAGCGTCAGCAGGAACAGCCGCCGGCCGGTCCTGCCGGGCGGGCCGAGCAGCATCAACTGGGCGCCGTCTTGCGTACCGCGGAGCGAGGTCTCGACCACCAGCGTCGCGGCTCGTGCGGCGGTCTGCTGGATCCGGCCGATGAATACCAGATCCGCCGCCTCCAGGCCGTCGACGGTGGCCGAGAGGCGCGCCGCTGCGGGCGGTAGCTGCTGCGCCTGGAGCGGATAGGCCGCGAACGTCGACAGCGTCAGCAAAGCGGCAACCAGATTGCCGATCGGCAACCCGGTTACCGAGGTCTGTCGCCACGCCGTCCCGAGCGGCGGGCTCAAGCGTATGCAAAGCATGGACTTGTGGTTTGTGCTCATTCGCTGCGGTTGGGTCCTGGATTTGCTACTATACCGATTGAGATGCCCGTTTTCCATGTGAGAAGGCTGACCATGACCAGACACTATCTGCCCGTCCTGCT
>CAZMLI010000072.1:11146-12712 GCA_964566865.1 uncultured Planctomycetota bacterium | reverse complement strand
CTCGGCCGACACCCTCTACCTGAAGAACGGGGGCAAGCTGGAGGGCACGTTGATCCGGCGCAGCGATGGCGAGGTCCACTTCAAGCTGCACAGCGGCAAGGCCATCTTCAAGGAGTCGGAGGTGCTGCGCATCGTCCGCGGGCAATCGGCCACGCAGATCTACCAGCGGCGACGGGCCGAGCTGGCCTTCACCGATGTCGCTGGCCACTACAAGCTGGCGCAGTGGTGCAAGGTCCAGGGCCTGCGCAAGCAGATGATCGCCGAGCTCAACCGCGTCACCGAGATCGAGCCCGACCATCGCGGTGCGCGCAATCTGCTCGGCCAGCTGAAAGTGGGCAAGCGCTGGCTGCCCAAGCGGCAGGCGATGCGCGCGCTGGGCTACATCTGGCACCGCCACAAGTGGCACCGTCCGGAGTCGCTGACCAAGGCGCAGCGCGAGCAGGCGATCAAGCGGCGCGTGGGGCAGTTCACCGGCAAGGTCGAGGGGCTGCTCAAGCTGGTCGCCAGCCCGAAGGATCTGGTTCGCCTGCGCGCTCGCGACAGTCTGCTGGCATTCGCCAGGGACGAGGGCCTGCCACAGCTGGCTGAGGTGGCCGGCCGGCTCTACCGCCAGTACAGCGGCTACTGGATGTCCCGGCGCAAGGTCGTGACGGAGATCCGCCTGGGTTTCACCTCGGTCGGCAATCCGATGAGAACCTTGACCCTCAACCTGGGCGGCACCTCCAGCTTGCCGGTGACGATTCAGCTACCGCAGGTCAGCAGCATCTCGGCCAAGACGACGACGATCTTGCCCGGCAACAGCCCGCGTTGATCTCGTAATTCAGCTGAATCGGTGGCCGCAGCGCACGCAGTATTCGGTGTGCAGGTGTTCCCGGTTTCCGCAGTGACTGCAGTGCGGGACCCGCGCGGCGGGGCTGCCGGCGGTCAGGCGACGCATGAACAGGCCGACCCAGGTCGCGGGCAATCCATAGCTGAACAGCAACAGGCAGGCCAGCCAGAACTGGGGGTAGAGGTCGCGGTCCGGCCCTGGGATTTCCGCCTGTGCGGTCATCTGGAACTGCAGCAGCAGCGAGATCAGCAGGGCGAGCAGACCGCTGTAGAGCGAGAACTTGGCCGGCGAGCCGCCGTGGGTCCGTTTCCAGCCGGTCAGCAGGGCGTACCAGAGCAGCGCGAACGGCAAGACGGCCGCCATTGCGTAGATCACGTACCACGGATTCATCATCGGGTAGCCCCCGGCAGCATGGGCGCTTACCTGATGCCGCCGGTCTTCGACGCTTTGCGGGTGATCCGGCTGTCTTCGATCTTCTGCTTGAGCTTGAGCGCCTGCCGGTTGGCAGGGTCCAGCCGGAGCGCCAGATCGGTGTAGTGGGACGCGCGGCGCCAGTTGCGTTCGGCGGCCATCGTGTGGGCGGCGTTCATCAGGGTGTTGACCATCTTGCGCCGCATCTGGTCGAACAGCTGTCGGAACAGCGCGATCCTGGTCGGCTCACGGGTATGCTTGGGCGCCTGGCGGATCAGCTTGTTGGCGTTGTCGTAATACTGGGTGGCCAGCTCGAAGTTCTTCTT
>CAZMLI010000072.1:4938-11046 GCA_964566865.1 uncultured Planctomycetota bacterium | reverse complement strand
GGCTTGTTCTTGCCGGCCTTGGGGTTGCTCGGCAGTTTCTTCGGTTTGCGCATCGCGGCCAGGATCTGCCTGGAGAGAGCGGTGGCCTTGGGCGCGTAGCTGGTGTTCGAGTAACGGGCGAGGATCTTCTTCACATGATCCAGCGCCAGCCTGTGCAACCCGTTCTTGAGCGCGTTCTCGGCCAGCGCGTAGAGCTGACGCGCGCCCGCCTCGTCCACCGCAGTCAGCCGCCTGGCGACGACGGCGGCCTGCGTCACGTCGATCCGTCCGGCCTGCCGATAGACCGAACGGGCCTGTCCGAGCAGTCCGTGCTTGAGGCAATAGTCGCCCAGCGCGAGGCGTCCGGCGACATCCTTGGCGCCCAGCCGGCTCTGCCGCAAGTCATAGACCGACGACGGCGCGAGCTTGGAGAGCGGCAGCGTCAGCTTGGCCCCGCTCTTCAGCGCGATGGTGACATGTGTGTCTGTCAGGGCGGTCACCGTGCCCTCGAGCAGCGTCTTGTTCTTTAGCTGGATCACATCCGCGCTAGCGGTCAGGGCCAGGCAGAGCAGCAGGGCTGCGATGAGTGATGGATGGCGGATCACTTGCCTTCTCCCTGCTTGTCGAGGTTGATCACTCTGCGCATTCGCTCGGCGGTGATTCGCTCGCGCAGCGCCAGTGCGTTCTTGTGTTCGGGGTCGATGATCAGCACCTCGTTGACATACTTGGTTGCCTGTCGGAACTGATCGACCGAGGCGTGGATGTGTCCGAGGGCCAGGTAGAAGCGGGTACGGGTTTTTGCCAGGCCGGCTGTCAAGCTCGCGGCCGCCTCGGCAATCGCGGGTGACTTGTGGTGGGCCAGCTTGTCGCCGACCTGCTTGATCGTATCGAGTCTCTTCAGGCCCACCTCGTAATGCTTGATCGCCTTCTGGTGATGCCCGTCGCCCTCCTCGCGCAGCGCGAGCTTGCGACGCTGCTCGACCTCGGCCAGCAACTTCTGCATGTAGCGCAGGTACGGGTTCTTTGGAATCTTGACCTGCTTCTTCGGCGGCTGCTGCTTGGGCGCCGGCTTCTTTTGTTTGGGTGGCTTGAGCTTGCCCTGCGGCTTGGGCTTGGCGGGAGGTTTCTTGCTCGGCTTGAGCAGCGGCAGCAGCTTGTTCGCCAGCAGCGCGTACTTCGAGCCGGGGAAACGCTTGACCAGATTCTGGAAAACCTTGCGCGCGGCGGGGGTCCGTCCGGCCGCCTGGTGGTCGACGCCCGCCTGGTAGAGGCTGCGCGCCTCTTGCCGGTTGGCCAGCTTGATCCCCTGCTCCGCCTGGCTGCGCGTGACGTAACTGCTGTCGATCTGTTTGGCCTGCGTGTAAGTTCGACGAGCCCGCCGCCAGAGCTTGTGGCGCAGGCAGAAGTCGCCCAGGTCGAGAAAGCCGGTGGGGTCTTTCTTGTCCAGCTTGCCGAGCAGCGCATCGACCACGACGCCGCAGGAGGCGAAGGTCAACTGGGAGATCTGGATGCCGACGCGAACCTTGTGGGTCTTGATGAAGACCTTGTCACCCTCGAGCTTCTCGATCTCACCGGTGAGTTGCTTGCGATTGCCCTTCAGCGTGAGCGTGACGTCGGCGATCGCCGCTGGCGCCAGCAGCGCCAGGATCGTTATCCAGCAGAGAAATCGGTACGTTTGCATCGGGAACCTCAGATTCTCGTGGAGGGGATGCGCGTGCGGCGGGTATGGAGCCTCCGGAGAAGGTCCAGTCAGATAGTATAGTGGAGAACTGAAAGCCGTGTCAAGGCATGTACTTCGACACGACCTCGCCTCGCGAGATCAGCAGCTGGAGTCGCCCTTCCTTCTGACAGAAATACTCGAAGGCCACATCTTCCAGATACTGCGTCAAGCTCGCGTTGAGCCCACGCGCGCCGGTCTGTCGCTCGAGGCACTGTCGCACGATGTGCAACAGCACATCCGTGGAGATCTGCAAGTCGAGCCCCTCTTCAGCGAACTCCGAGACATAGCGCTCGACCACGTTGGCCGAGAGGATCTCCATCAACGTCTCTTCGCTGAGCGGTTTGAGCGGCACGATCCGGTTGAAGCGGCCCATCAGCTCGGGCAAGAAGCCGTAGCTCTGGAAGTTGGAGATGTCGTCGACCTCATCCTGCTCGAACTCGACGGCGATCTGCTCCTGCGCGACCTGCGTGGTCTCACCGAATCCCATCGATGCATTGCCGTACAGTCCGTCGCGGTTGAGCGAGGTGAGTTTCAGTCCGCTGAAGGCGCCGGATGCGATGAACGCGACATCGCCGGTGAACATCGCTTGTTTGGTCGAGTAGGTCGAGTTGTTGAAGTCGGTCGGCACCTGCAGCGTACTCGACTCCATCATGCGCAGCAGCTCGCGCTGGACGCCGAAGCCCGAGACGTCCTTGGTCGTGCCCTGGCCGTCGAAGCGGCCGATGTTCTGACCGGTCGCCAGCTTGTCGAACTCGTCCATGCAGACCACGCCGGCCGATGCGATGGAGGAGTTGCCGTTGGCCGCCAGCAGCAGCCGGGTGAGGATCGTGCGGGTGTCGTCGCCGATGTAGCCGGTCTCGGAGAAACCGGTCATGTCGATCGTCACGGTCGGCAGCTTGAGAATGTGCGCGAACAGCAACTCCACCAGATAGGACTTTCCGCAGCCGGTGGGGCCGACCAGCAGGTAGTTCGACTTGGGCGGCAACTCCTCGCGCGGCACGCCGTCGAGGTAGATCCGCTTGAGTCGCTTGACATGGCGATAGGCCAGCAGCGAGAGGCTGCGGCGCGCGGTTTCCTGTCCCCGGTAACCATGGATCTCGAGCAGGTGGAAAGCCCGGCGTGGTGGGATCAGCGGCATCTCCAGGAAAAACTGCAGGCCGTGCTCGGCCGCATTTGACTGGTGTCCTGTAGAGCCCATTTTCCCGAATACTACGCCGGCCTCAATCCGAATACAAATCAGGTACAATCGGGCATGGTGATCACCGAGGAGCTACGGCTGCAGTCCGGCCCGGAGATGCAAATTCACGAAATCACCGGGCAGGTACAGCAGAAGGTCAGCGGGTCGGGGATCTCTGCTGGAACGGTCACCGTATTCATTCCCGGGGCCACCGGGGCGTTGACCACGGTGGAGTACGAGCCCGGCCTGGTAGCCGATCTGCACGAGCTGTTCGGTCGCATCATCCCACTCGAGAAGACCTATCAGCACAACGAGCGCTGGCATGACGGCAATGGCCACTCGCACGTGCGCGCCTCGCTGCTCGGCCCGTCGCTGGTCGTGCCATTCAGCAGCGGGGAGCTGATTCTCGGCACCTGGCAGCAGATCATCTTCATCGACTTCGACGTGCCGGCCCGTTCGCGACGGCTGGTGCTGCAGATCATGGGCGAGTGACGGGCAATAGCGGTGTCCCTGTTCCCTGAACTGGAGCCGGTGGTTCCCGTGGCGCCACTCGCCGAGCGCCGCCGGCCGCGCACCTTCGACGACTATGTCGGGCAGGAGAAGCTGGTCGGGACCGGCGGCATCCTGCGCCGGCTATCGGAGGCGGGCTCGCTGCCGTCGATGATCCTCTGGGGGCCGCCCGGCACCGGCAAGACGACGCTGGCCCGGCTGCTGGCCGGCACCGCCGGTTATCACTTCGAGCAGATTTCCGGCGCGATCGCCGGCAAGAAGGAGATCACGGCACTGGTCAAGGCGGCTGGCGTACGGCAGCAGGACGGGGGCCAGACGCTGCTGTTCGTCGATGAGATCCACCGATTCAACAAGCTGCAACAGGACTCGTTCCTCCCGCATGTCGAGTCCGGGTTGATCACGCTGGTGGGGGCCACGACGGAAAACCCCTCCTTCGAGGTGATCTCACCGTTGCTCTCGCGCTGCCGCGTCTTCGTGCTGCACCTGCTCAGCGAACCGGAGCTGCTGGGCATCCTGCAGGGCGCGCTGGCCGACACGGAGCAGGGCCTGCCAGACGTGGAGCTGGAGCCGGGGCTCGACGACGTGCTGGTCCGGCTGGCCGCCGGTGACGCGCGCAAGCTGCTGACCCTGATCGAAATGCTCGCCGCCGCGGTGCCGGAGGAAGATGGTCGCCGCCGGCTGACGAGTCAGGACCTGGCCGACGCGCTGCAACGAGACGCGCTGGCGCACGACAAGGATGGCGAGGCGCACTTCGATACGGTCAGCGCGCTGCACAAGTCGGTGCGCTCGGGGGATCCGGATGCGGCACTCTACTGGCTGGCGCGCATGCTGGTCGCCGGCGAGGACCCGCTCTACGTCGGTCGGCGGCTGGTGCGCATGGCGCTGGAGGACATCGGCACGGCCGACCCGCACGCCTTGACCCTGGCGATCTCGGCAATCCGGGCCTACGAGTTTCTCGGCAGTCCCGAGGGCGACCTGGCGCTGGCCCAGTTGACGGTCTGTTTGGCGCTCTCGCCCAAGTCGAACGCGGCCGTGCTGGCCTACGGCGAGGCCTGTGCCGACGTGCGTCGACACGGTGCGCTGCCGGTGCCGCTGGCGCTGCGCAACGCCCCGACGAAGCTGATGGAGAATCTGGGCTTCGGCCAGGGCTACAAGTATGCGCACGACTACGAGGGCGGCGTCGTCGTGCAGGAGCACTTTCCGGAGAAGCTCGCCGGGGCGCGTTACTTCGAGCCGGGCGATCAGGGATTCGACCGTCAGCTCGCGCAGCGGCTGGCCCACTGGCGCGAGGCCCTCGGTCGCGGGGACCGGCGGCGCGAGGACTGAGCGCTACCACTGCTGGCCCCTCCGCAGGCGCTTGCGCACCTGCTTGGCGAATTTCCGCCGTCGATGTTTCTGCTCACGCGCCGCGACGGGATCCTGCTTGAGCGCCTGAAAGTCCAGCTCTCGCTGCAGCTTCTGGTAGCTCTCGTAGCGCGTGCGGTCGAGTCTGCCTGCCGCCAGCGCAGCGGCGATCGCACAATCCGGCTCAGCGCCATGGCTGCAGTTGCGAAAGACGCAGCTTTGCGTCAGGGCGGTGATGTCGGCGAAGGTCTGGTCGAGGCCCGAATCGGCCTCCCAGAGGTGCAGCTCGCGCATCCCGGGAGTGTCGATGATCAGGCCGCCCTGCGGCAACGGGATCAGCTCCCGGCTGGTGGTGGTGTGCCGCCCCTTGGCGTCGTCGTCGCGGATCTCGCCCACCGCTTGCAGCGCCTCGCCGGCCAGGCGGTTGATCAGCGTCGACTTGCCCACACCGGACGAGCCGAGCATCGCGCTGGTCTGGCCCGCCTCGTGGTAGATGGCCAGTTGCTCGAGCCCCTCGCCCGTCTGGGCGCTCAGCAGATGGATCGGCACCTCGCGGGCGACGGCGCGAATCTGCGCCAGTCCGCTCTCGCGATCCGGGCAGAGGTCGGCCTTGTTCAGTAATACCACCGGCCGGGCGCCACTCTGCCAGGCCGTCGCCAGGTAACGCTCGAGGCGCCTGGGGTTGAGGTCCTGGTTGAACGAGCTGACCAGGAACAGCGTGTCGACGTTGGCCGCCACGATCTGTTCGCCATCTGGCCCGCCGCACTGCTTGCGCGAAAACTGCGTCTGGCGGGTCAGCACGCGCTGAATCAGCGCGGCGTTCGGGTCGTCCGGCCGTCTGCGGGCCACGACCCAGTCGCCGACGGCCGGCAGATCGACCCGGGAGAGGGTCTGGTGGCGCAGTCGTCCCGAGAGTTCGGCCGCCAGCAGGCCCTCGGGCGCGATCAGTCGATAGCGGTCCTTGTGTTCGGTCGCCACCCGGGCGAGCAGGCGGTCAGGTCCGCTGTCGGCGGGTAGAAGTTGGTGCTGGAAATGGGGGCGCCAGCCCAGGTCGGTCAAAGTTGTCAACGCACTGCTCCTGTTGGGGTTATGTTACTGAAGACGACAGGAGTGGTCGCGCGCTAGCAGGTGGGGACGAAGGCGGACGACTCCTGGAGGGTGCGATATTCGGCACTCATCAGTTCGTCTCCTTCGTCAAGGGTGGGCGGCAGGCAGGCCGCAGGTCCTCGAGGGACAACCAGCGGTGGGGAATTGTGTTCAGAGTTAGCGTTGACTAAAATATTTATTTGAATCTGTAAAGAATTCCATTAACGAGTATTGCAATGAGTCCCGAAGCTATATAAAGTTTTATCTACGACGACCCAAAACCTAGATGAAT
>CAZMLI010000072.1:0-4838 GCA_964566865.1 uncultured Planctomycetota bacterium | reverse complement strand
TGAGTCCCGAAGCTATATAAAGTTTTATCTACGACGACCCAAAACCTAGATGAATAGCTCTATTGGAGCATTTCGATGCGCAAACTCCTGCTGTCCGCGATCTTCGGATCTTGCCTGCTCGGCGCCGTTTGGCTGGGCAACAAGACCGGCGACGCACACGTTATTCCGCCCGAACAGTTGCACCCGGCCGCTGACGCCTACCGCAAAACCACCTTCATCCTGAACCTCAATCCTGTGGCCTGGGATCACGTTTTTGCGCTGACAGACGTCATCGCTAGAGAACTGAGCAAAGTCGACCAGGCGCGGGGAGCCGCGTATGCGAGGGAAATCGCGGCCGCCAGGAAGGTCGCGATGCCGACCGATGAGGATGCTGACCCGATCGAAGGGCGCGAAAACGGCCGTAGAATGGTGTTTCAGGCCTCGACACGCGCGGTTTCGGATCTGATCTGCCGCCATCTGGCGCTGGCTGAGGCATCCGACAAGCGCCCGGTCGTGACCCGCCATCTGCAGACGGCGCGCCGGGTTTATGCGGCTTTTGCCGTCGTCATCCCGACGACCGACCCGCAGGCTTCGCAGCGCCTGGGCCTGAACTGGCTCGAGGCCTTCACCCAGCTGGGCAGCCCTGGCATCATGGGCGTCGGCTCCAAGAAGATGAATCACGCGGCGCTGGTGGCCCAGATCAAGCCGATTTCGGCCTATCTGAACGCCAGCTACCAGAATTTCAAGGCGCCCGAGGCCAGCTGGCTGGTCGCCCGACCGATCGCCAGCCCGACCTTCGACAGCTCGGCGCGAATGGCGATCCGGTTGCCGCCGGGTTCCAACATCAACAAGCAGGTGCCACGTCCGCGGCAGATCCTGGGCTTTGCCAGCCGCGGGGTCGACGAGGGCGAGCTGATGCTGGCCTCGCTGGGCGACATGGCCTTCGACAGCGCCTTTATCCTCGGCAAGAAGGCGCAGGCGCTTGGTCTGACCTGCAATACCTGCCACAACAAGGGCACGGTCAACCCGCAGTTCTTCATCCCCGGGTTGTCCAGCCAGCCGGGCACCTTCGACGTGACCAACAGCTACTTTGCTGCGCATGCCAACGACGGCGTGTTCAATCCGCTCGACATCCCGGACCTGCGCGGCATCCGCTTCAGCGCGCCGTATGGCCGCAACGGCCGCTTCGGCTCGCTGCGCGCCTTCGTGCGCAACGTGATCGTCAACGAGTTCGGCGGTCCGGAGCCCAGCCCGCTGCTGCTCGACGGTCTGATGGCCTACATGTTCGAGTTCGAGTTCCTGCCCAACCCGTATCTGGGACCGGGCGGGCTGCTCAAGCCGAAAAAGGTGACCGCAGCCGCGATGCGCGGCCAGGATCTGTTCAACAAGAAGTTCAAGTCGATGGGAGACAAGAGTTGCGGGAGCTGCCATGTGCCCTCCTCCTACTTCCTCGACCACAAGCAGCATGACATCGGCTCGTTGAAGATGGGCTTCGCCAAGCACTCGATGGACGGCGCCTTCGACACGCCCACGCTGCTGAACGCCAAGTACACCGCTCCCTACTTTCACGACGGTAGCCTGCCCACGCTGCGCTCGGTAGTCGAGTGGTTCGACAAGCAGTTCAAGCTGAAGCTGACGCTGCGCGAGGTCGGGGACCTGACCGCTTACCTGAACACGATTGGCGAGGGCACCGAGGCTTACGAGGGCACCCCCTACTACCTCGACGCGGAGATGGAGGAGTTCAGCTTCTTCCTCTCGACCTACGACTTCTTGCGCCGGCGCAAGATGAACAAGCTGATCAGTATCACCTTCCGCACAGTCGAGGCGGAGATCCTCAATCACAAGTGGGAGTTGCGAGATCGCAAGTACCTGCCGGTGATGGATAAGCTGGCCGCGATGATGCACGAAGCGCGCAAGCTGAACATCGAAGGCAAGTACCAGGAGGTCGACGCCATCGTCGACGCATACCGCAAACTCTATCAAGCCAACGTGGATAACCTCAAATGAGAGCACAACATACGATTCTGACAGTGGTTCTGCTGGCGCTGGTATTGGTGGTCGCGGGTTGCGACTCATCCAGCTCCGCAGGGCAGCAAAAGCCGGCGGCGGCGGTGAAGGACAAGAAGCCGGCCGGGACACCGTTCGCCGGAGATGCGCCGGTCAAGCCGGCGCCGGGCAAGACCTCGAACGTCGACCCCAGCCTGGCGCCGCTACGCATCGCGCTGATTCCGATCGAGAACCCGGAGCGGCTGGTCGACAACGTCAAGCCGACCTTCTCCTATCTGCAGGAGCAGATCGGCAGACGGATCAGCTACCACGTGACGCTGAACTACTCGGCCGCGGTCGAGGCCCTGCGCAGCGACAAGGCGGATGTGGTCTTCATGGGGCCGCTGGCCTACGTGCTGGCCCACGCACAGACCGGCGCCGAAGCGGTGCTCGGTGAGATCTATGTCGGCCGCGCGCACTACTACGCCAAGATCTTCGTGCGCAAGGACAGCGGGATCAAGACGCTGGCCGACCTCAAGGGCAAGACCATCGCCTACGTCGATCCGATCTCGAGCTCGGGTTACATGTACCCGCACGCGATCTTCCAGAAGGCCGGCCTGCTGCAGAACACGGATACGCCCGCGGGCGGGTTCTTCAAGCGGGTCTTCTTTCCCGGAGGCGACCAGCAGGCGATTCAGTCGCTGTTCAACAAGCATGTTGACGCGGCCGGCGTGGGTGAGTTCTCGCTGGACCTGCTCAGCCTCGAGGCGCGCGACGCCGTGACCGTGATCGCCACTTCGGTGCAGATCCCGAGCCACTGTGTGGTGCTGCGCAAGGGGCTGGACAAGACGCTCGTCGATCAGTTCGTCAAGGCGATGATGACGCTCAACAAGCCGGAGCACAAGGGACTGCTCAAGCAGCTCTACGGCACGGGCGGCTACGTCAAGGTGGACCACTCGACCTACGCATCGGTCGAGAAGATGGCGCGCGAGTTCGGGTTCTTGAAGTAATGCCGATCATCCAGCTGCGCGACGTGGAGGTGCAGATCGATGGTAAGTCGATCCTGCAGGTCGAGCAGCTGGAGATCGAGCGCGGCGAACGCATCTCCTTGATCGGCGCCAGCGGGTCGGGCAAGACCACGCTGTTGCGGTTGATCAAGGGCTATGTGCCCGCCAGTTCCGGAGAAGTCCAGGTGCTCGACCAGGTCCTGCCCGTCGAGGGACGCGCGGAGCTGCGTCGGCAGCATCAGCGGATCGGCATGATCCACCAGCACTTCGACCTGATCGGTCGCGAGAGCGTCTGGGCCAACGTGATTCACGGCCGTCTGGGCGAGAATCCCCTCTGGCGCAGCCTGCTCGGTGTCTATCGCGATGCCGACCTGAAGGTCTGCCTGGATGCGATCAGCGAGGTTCAGCTGCAGGACAAGCTGGACCAGGAAACACGCAGTCTCTCGGGCGGTGAGCGGCAGCGTGTCGCGATCGCGCGGGCGCTGGCCCAGGAGCCGGAGATCCTGCTGGCCGACGAGCCGGTCTCGAGTCTCGACCCGGGGCTGGCCCAGTCGGTGCTCGACCTGATGATGGCGGTCTGCGAGGTGCACGGCTTGACCTTGCTGATGAGCCTGCATCGTCCGGACCTGGCGCGACAGTACGGAGAGCGCGTGATCGCGCTCAAGGACGGACGGATCCTCTGGGACGGGCCGGCCGCAGATCTCACCTCCGAGCGTCTGGCGGAGGTGTACAGCCTGGACCATACGAGAGCGCAGGATGAGCAGCTGGAAGAAGCAACTGCCCCGGACACCGGTTGGTCGCTGGATCGTCTGGGGTACACTGTGCGCAGCGCTTAGCTGGCTGCTGCTCTGGTCCTTCAACGGCACTGAATTCCGGGCGGTCAAGCTCTGGGAAGGCGTGCCGCAGGTCAAGGAGTTCTTCAGCCGGATGGTTCCGCCCGACATGTCGGGCAAGGCGCACGAGAAGATCTGGCGCGCCACGATCACCACCCTGCAGACCGCCATTGCAGGCACCTTCCTCGGCGCGTTGTTCGCCTTTCCCCTGGGCGTGCTCGCCGCCGCCAGCTGGACCCCGGTCTGGGTCCACCTACCGGTCAAGGGCCTGCTGGGGTTGATTCGTTCGATCCCGTTGCTGCTACTGGCCCTGCTGTTCCTCGGTGCCGTCGGTCTCGGGCCGTTTGCCGGCGTGCTGGCCCTGGCCATCCACTCGATCGGCGTGCTCGGACGCTTCGTTGCCGAGGAGATCGAGGCCACCGACCCGCGCCCGCTGCGCGCGATCGAAGGCACCGGCGCCAGCTCGCTGCAGGTGCTGCAGCACGGCTTGATTCCACAGGTGCTGCCGCAGATGGTGGCCCATCTGGCCATCCGCTTCGAGATGAACCTGCGCGAGGCGACGATCCTCGGCCTGGTCGGCGCGGGCGGTCTCGGCTTCTGGGTCTTCTACTACATCAAGATCTTCCGCTTCGAGAAGGCGACCCCGTTCTGCCTCGCGATCCTGCTGCTGGTCTTCACCGGCGAACTGATCAGCTGGCAGGTGCGCAAGCGGTTGCTCTAGGTAGGAATCTCGATGGCGGCCTCGGCTCGGCGGGAGCCTCGCCCTCCCAGATACGGCGTAAGCGACAAAGGGAGGGCGAGGCTCCCGCCGAGCCGCGGCGCGCAGCGCCGCAACCGGTCAACCCAGTGCGTTACCTTGCGCTAGTTGGACAGGAAGCGCTTGGCGAACTCGGCCGACAGCTTGGGCGGCATCTTGTCGTCCGCCTTGATCAGCTTGTGAATGCGCGCCGGGTCGGCGGTCGTCGCCTCGCTGACCTCGCGGGCGGCCTTGATGAACAGCACCGCTTTCTTGCGCAGGACGCGAATCAGGATG
>CAZMLI010000071.1:14431-15493 GCA_964566865.1 uncultured Planctomycetota bacterium | reverse complement strand
TACGAGAGCTACAGCAGCTGGATCGAGAAGGTCAAGCTGTTCGACATGTAGGGCGGCGGTTCAGCCGCCGATAATCGCCGCGAACACCTCATCCCGCCCCGCCGTGGGCGGGATGGCCAGCGCCTGCTCGCGGTCCGGCGGAAAGACGCGCGTGGCGAGGAACTGCTCGGACACATGACGCGCGTGGTCGGAACGGTCGGCGGCGGCCAGCAACCGGGCGCCGACGAACAGCTCGACCATCCGGTCTGTCAACTGCTTGAGCGCCCCGCTGGCTTCCAGCGGGTCGAGAGCCGAGACCTGTTCGACCGCGCTGCCTAGGGTCTGTAGCGACGCCTGCAGCGCCGCGCACTCCGGGGCCTCCCGGCTGCGCAGGGTTGCGCTGATCTCCAGCATCAACGGCTCGATGCCACCGCGCCCGATCGCGCGAAACGTGTCGAGCACGAGGATGTTGGTCGTGCCCTCCCAGACCGGCAAGACCTGGGCGTCGCGATAGAGGCGGGCCATCGGGAAGGTCTCGATGTAGCCGTTGCCGCCGACCACCTCGAGCATGCGATTGGCGGCCCGCACCGCCTCGATCGCCGTCCAGTACTTGGCCAGCGGTGTCAGGATGCGCAGCAATTGCCGCTGCTCGTCGGAGGCGTCCGCCTGGTACTGCACCTGGTCGTAGAGGCGAATCGTCGCGAAGACCAGCTCGAGACCGGCCGCCAGCGAGACCGCGGTCTCGACCAGCGCCTGCCGCACCATCGGATAGTTGCAGATCGGCTGGCCGAAGGCGTTGCGCGACCGGGCATAAGTCGTCGCCTCGCGCAGGGCCCGCCGGACCAGCGCCACCGAGGCCACGGCGTTGTAGATCCGCGACAGGTTGAGCATGTCGGTCATCTGGGCAAACCCGGTGCCCGGCTCGCCCAGCAGCTCGGCGTCGGCGTCCTCGAAGCTGATCTCGCCGGTCGCCATCGAGCGCGTGCCCAGCTTGTTCTTCAGCGCCTTCAACGCAAACGCATTGAGCGTGCCGTCGGGTCGGTGACGCGGCACGACGAACAGCGCGAGGCCACGCGTGCCGGA
>CAZMLI010000071.1:9889-14331 GCA_964566865.1 uncultured Planctomycetota bacterium | reverse complement strand
CGTCGCGGCGCCGTCGGTCAGGCAGATCGGGCAGTACAACCCCTGCTCGGCCTGCGCGAACAGATAGGCCACGGAGAACTTGACCAGCGACGGCCAGCCGCCCCACTCGGCGCGTGCGGGCCCGTAGAACCGCGTCAGGATACCGAAGCCATACGATCCACGGCGCAGCGCATCGTAGGCCGGATGGTGCACCACCGACTCGATCCGCTCGCCATCGCGGTCGAAGCGCACGAGCTGTGGTGGATGGGCGTCGGCAGTCGCTGCCAGATCGGCCAGCTCGCAGGCGGCGGTCTCGCCCATCTCCTCGAGCAGCGGCTGCGATCGCTCGAGGATCTCGCGGGGCATCAGGCGGGCCAGCAGGTCCGTAAACGGAGCGTCGTCTTTGTACCAGTTCATGATTTCTTCTGCAGTATCTCGATGTCGTAGCCGTCGGGGTCCTTGACGAAGATGTAGCGCGAGCCGTCCGGTTTGGACCGCCGGTACCACCAGCCCCGCTGCTCGACGTCGGCCACCACCGCCTCCAGATCATCGGTCAGCAAGGCCAGATGGCCGAACTGACTGCCCAGCTCGTAGCTGCGCCCGTCCTTGTTGTAGGTCAGCTCGAGGTGGTAATGGCCATCCGCGTCCGCCAGGAAGACCAGCGTCGCCTCATCGCCCAGATCGGCCCGACGGACCTCGGTCAAGCTCAGGAACTCGGTGTAGAAGGCGAGGGACCGCTCCAGGTCGGTGACCCGGATCATCGTGTGCGCCAGTTGCATGGTGGTCTCCGCGTGCAAATTGAAAACGGTTCGTATAAACTAACAACCTTCCCTGCAAACAAATAGGACGATCGTGTTTCCCCGGGCAAAGGCCGCACTCCTCTCTTTCACAGACCTGTTCGTCGGATTCTACTCCTACTTTGGCGGCCTGGTCCTGCTCGCATTGCAGGTCGTCGGCCAGTGCGGGAGCATCGCCCGTAGCTGGCGGGACGTCGGGCGAACGGTCGGGCGGATGATGGGCCAGCTGGCCAACATGGGCGCCTCCGCGCTGCTGATCAACAACCTGATCATCGCCCTGATCGCCTTCTCGATCAGCTTCTCCAGCTCGGTGTTGTTGCGTCGCTACGGCGCCGGCATCTTCCTCGCCGACATCCTGGCGATCGGCCTCTGCGAGCACCTCGTGCCGATCCTGACCGGCATCGTGGTGGCGGGCCGCAGCGGCTCTCGCGTGGCGGCCGAGATCGGCACGATGCAGGTCACCGACGAGATCACCGCGATGACCACGATGGCGATGAACCCGATCAAGCTGCTGGTCATTCCGCGGATGCTGGCGATGACGATCGCGATCCCGTTCCTGACCGTCGTCGGTGACATCGTCGGACTGCTGGTCGGCGGCCTGGTGGCCAAGACCTACCTCGGCCTGTCGCTGTACGACTACCAGCGTCGGCTGCTCGAGGTCTTGAGCCGGGACCCCTACTTTCAACAGGGGATGTACAAGGCGTTCGTCTTTGGCATGATCGTGGCGCTGGTTTCGTGCTACCGGGGATTTCAAGTTCGTGGCGGCCCCTCGGCGGTGGGACAGGCCACCACCAATTCGGTCGTCGACTCGATCATCTTCATCGTCGGCATCAACACGGTGTTCACCACCATCCGCTCGCTGACCACCTTCTGAGGATTAATGGATGGAAGTCGAAAGCAAATGGGGCGTTCTGCTGGGCTTCGGCACGCTGCTGTTATTCGTCGGCGTGCTGGGGTCGGTGATCTGGAAGCTCTCGTACCCCCCCGTCAGCGACAAGCAGTACCTGATCATCTTCCATGACCCGATCCCCGGGCTGGAGAAGAACAGCAAGGTCACCCTGCAGGGCATCGCCGTCGGCCGCGTCTCCCGCATCGAACTGCAGCAGCCGACCCGCAAGCACAGTTTCCAGGCGCGCGTCTGGATCACGATCCTGCCCCACTGGGCCGAGCGGGTCGTGCTCTATCAGGATGCCGCCCCACGCATCCGCGAGATCGGCAACGAAGAATCTGCGCAGGGCAAGCTACAGGTCGGCGACATCGTGCGCGCGATCGGCATCGGCGACGAGTCGGTCAGCTGCAAGTATGTCTACGAGGTCGAGCGCATCCTGCACCGGATCAACCGCGAGATCCAGAATGACCCGAGCCTGACCTTCCAGTTGACCGTCGAGCGTGCGGGACGGCAGCTCGCGCCCGTCCGCTTCAACGGCGCGCTCGGCGACCTCGAGCTGGAGTTCTCGAACCTCGGCACGCGCGCCACGCTGCAGACCAACCTGGTGACCAACATCCAGCACATCGAGCTGTCCGGCGGCTCCTCCGGGATGCAGTCGCTGCCGTCACTGGCGGATCTGGCCCGGGCCAAGGGACAGGACATCGCCAGCTTCATCGCCCAGACGCCCACCCAGGAGCTGGACGTCTTGTCGGCGGTGATCCCGACACAGCCCACCGCGCTGGGCAAGCTGTTCGACCGCTTCGTGCGCAAGGTCCCCGCGCAGCTCAAGCGGTTCGATCGCTTCATGCTGCAGGCCGACACTGCCGTGCGCAGCATCAACGAGGTGCTCGACAACGCCAAGCGGATGACCGCGCAGGACGGCAGCCTGAGCCAGCTGATCGACAACGCCGACAAGACCGTGCGGGAAGGCGGCAAGCTGATCAAGGGCGTCAATGACGACGGCAAGCTGACCCGCGTGCTCGACAATACCGACGCCCTGCTGCGCAGGCTGAACACGCAGCTGGGCGAGAAGGGCGAGCTGACGCTGGCGATCAATCAATTCAACGACTTGATGCGCAACGCCAAACACTGGACCGCCAAGGACGGCCCGCTGAAGGAGGAGCTGGCCAAGATCCAGGCGCAGATGAGCAAGGTCAGCGGCAAGCTGACCGGCAGCCTGGACAATGCCGACAAGCTGATGCAGGAGTTTCGCGGCCAGGCGCTCGACGACAACCGGATGAAGAAGCTGCTGGTCCAGCTGGAGTACACGATCCGCCACGACGTGCGCGTCGCGCTGGCTCAGATCACCGAGAGCATGCGGGTCTTCAAGCAGACCATGGTCCAGATGCAGTCCAACCCCGACTCCTTCTTTCTCGGTAAGCGGAGCAAGACCCGCCGATGAACTCGAAGCTGATATTGTTGACGGGCCTGCTGCTGCTGACCGGCTGCGGCATCACCGACGCCCTCAAGGGTGAACGCAAGCACATCTCCTACTACACGCTGAACAATCGCTTCGCGGACCAGCCACACGCGCAGGCCCGCGGCCATCTGGCGCTCGAGCATTTCAGCAGCGAGAAGACGGCGGGCGGCCTGCATCTGGTCCGGCGTCTGGACAAGGATACGCTCGAGTACTGGCTCTACCCCGAGAACCACATCTGGTGGGCCGCGCCTCCGCAACTGGCCTTCGAGCTGGCGATGCAGCACTTCCGCAAGGCCTTCGCCCAGGTCACGCGTTATCCCGGCTCGGGGCGGGCGGATGTGCTACTGCGCATCCGGCTGTTGCAGTTCGAGGAGGTCCGGGGCAGCGGAAAGGCCCAGGGCACCGCGCATGTCACGCTCTCGGTCGAGTTGAGTTCCCTCAGCCACGGTACGAAGCAATTTGTCACCCGGGGATCGGCCGAGATCACGCACGAGAGCAAGCGCTCGGTCGACGGCTCACGCATCGCAGCCGCGCTGAGCAAGGCGCTGGCCGAAGCCCTCGACGAGGTGCTGACGCAGCTCGACCGGTGACCGCCACCGCAGCGATCGTCGTTCCCTGCTTCAACGAGGCCCAGCGACTCTGCCCCGACGCTTTCCTCGACGCGCTGCGCGAGCAACCCGGCCTGCGGCTGATCTTCTGCGACGACGGAAGCGACGACGCCACTCCGGAGATCCTGACCCGCCTGCGAGACCAGCAACCCGAACGTATTCGCCTGCTGACGCTGGAGCGCAATCAGGGAAAGGCCGAGGCGGTGCGACGCGGGATGATCGTCGCCCTCGAGAGTCCCGCGCCGCACGTCGGCTTCTGGGACGCCGACCTATCCACACCGCTCGAGGCGATCCCCGAGCTGACCGCACAGGCCGAACAGACCGGCGCGCTGCTGGTGATGGGCATCCGGCTGAAATCGCTGGGCCGACAGATCGAGCGCAATCCGCTGCGGCACTACGCCGGCCGGGTCTTCGCCACGCTGGCCAGCCTGGCCCTCGACCTACCGGTCTATGACACCCAGTGCGGCGCGAAGTTGTTTCGCAATTGCGAGGCGGTGCGGCGGCTCTTCGGCGAACCATTCTGCACCAACTGGGTCTTCGACGTCGAGATCCTGGCGCGGCTGCTCGCGGACGATCGAGATCTCGATGGCCGGGTCGTCGAATACCCGCTGCGACGCTGGACCGACCACGGGGGCTCCAAGGTCAAGGCCCGCGACCTGCTGGCGATCCTGCGCGATCTTTGGCGCATCCGACGACGCTACCCGACACGC
>CAZMLI010000071.1:0-9789 GCA_964566865.1 uncultured Planctomycetota bacterium | reverse complement strand
CCTGCTGGCGATCCTGCGCGATCTTTGGCGCATCCGACGACGCTACCCGACACGCCAGTCCGGGCTAAGGGTATAATCCGGGCCTTCACCGTCTGCGCACACACGAGGGAAACGCCCATGTTCCGTTTCACCCGCTGCCTGATCTGTCTGCTGCTCGCCACCACGCCGCTCGCCGCCGATGCCCCGCTGCCGGACGCGGAGAAGATGCTCGGCTTCAAGATCGGCACCGATGGCAAACTCGCGCCGTGGCACAAGCTGCTGGCTTACTATCGTGCGCTGGCCAAGGCCTCGCCGCGGGTCAAGTTGTTGCGGCTGGGAAAGACCGTCGGCGGACGCCAGATGATCGCGCTGGCGATCAGCACCCGCGCCAACATCGCCAACCTCGAAGCCAATCGCCAGGCGACGATGCGTCTGGCGGATCCTCGCGAACTGACCGCGCAGGCGGAGCAGGCGCTCGTCGCCAAGACGAAGATGACGGTGATGATCAGCTGCAACCTGCACAGCAACGAGACGGCCTCCAGCCTGACCGCCGCCCTTCTCGCAGGACAGCTGGCTGGCAGCGAGAGCCCCCTGCTGCGCCAGATCCGCCGGGAGCTGGTGGTGCTGCTGGTCCCGTCGCTCAACCCCGACGGCACCGACATCGTCCACGACTGGTACCAGAAAGTGAAGGGCACGCGCTACGAGCGCAGCGGCATGCCGCACCTGTACCAGCACTATGTCGGCCATGACAACAACCGCGACTGGTACATGCTGACACAGCCGGAGACGCGTCACGTCACGCGGCTGATGTACAAGCAATACTTCCCGCAGCTCGTGCTCGATATCCACGAGATGGGCAACAAGGGCGGGCGCTTCTTCGTGCCGCCATTCGTCGACCCCGTCGACCCCAATATCGACCCGATGTTGCTGCGCTCGATCGACCTCTTCGGCAACCACATGGCGCTCGACCTGGCCAAGCAGGGCAAGCGCGGCGTCGTGCAGGGGGTGATCTTCGACAGCTGGTGGAACGGCGGGATGCGCAATACTCCCTGGCGACACAACGTGATCGGCATCCTGACCGAGGCCGCGCGCGTCAACTGGGCCTCGCCGGTGAAGATCCGCAAGCGCCAGTTGCGCGGCCACGGACGCGGCATGCCCGACTATCAGGCGCGCTACAACTTCCCCGACCCCTGGCCCGGCGGCTGGTGGCGCATCGGCGACATCATCGAATATCAGCGCATCGCCAGCATCTCGCTGCTCAAGCTCGCAGCCCAGCTGCGGCAGACCTTCCTCAGTAACTACGTCGCGCTGGGCCGGCGCGCCGTGGCCCGCGGTAAACGCGGCGGCCCGTTCGCCTTCGTCATCCCCCACGACCAGCATGACCAGGCCGCCACGCTACGCCTGCGGCGGGTCCTCCTGGACGGCGGCGTCGAGTTGCACGTCGCGCTACGTGACGGAAAGCACTACAAGCAGAGCGACACGGTGGTCCTGATGGCGCAACCCTACCGCGCACACGCCAAGAGCCTGCTCGAGCGGCAGCGTTATCCCGAAATTCGCCTGTCCCGCACCGGCACCCCAAAGCGCCCCTACGATATCAGCGGCTGGACCCTGCCGCTGATGCTCGGCGTGACCGCCAAGCAGATCGACAAGCCATTCGAGACCGGGGCGCTGGCGCTCTACATCAATCCCCGGCCCGCCCCGATCGACGCCAGCGCCGAAGGATCCGAGTACCTGCTGCCCTGCCGCGACAGCGACAGCTACAAGCTCGTCAACCGCCTGCTGGCCGCAGGTGTGACCGTCGAACGTTACGCCAGCGGCGACTTCCGCGTCGAGAATACGCCCGCCAACAAGCAGCGCTTGCAGCAGGCCAACCGCGGCCTGAGTCGGGTCACCCCACGCCGCGCACCCACATCCAGCAAGCCGCGAAAGCTGACCGCGCCACGACTGGGACTGTACAAGCCCCACGTCTCGAGCATGGACGAGGGCTGGACCCGCTGGGTGCTGGATCAAGCCGGCTTCAACTACCGCAGCATCGACAACGCAGCCATGCGCGCCGGCGGACTGCGCAAGTCGCTCGACGTCTTGATCCTGCCAGACCTGGCGCCCCGCACGATCCGCAACGGCAGCCGCAGCAAGCTGCCCAAACCATACGCCGGCGGGATCGGCGCCGATGGTCTCGCCGCGCTCGTAGCCTTCGTCGAAGGCGGCGGCACCCTCATCTGCTTCAACCGCGCCTGCGAGACCGCCATCACGCAATTCGAGTTGAAGCTGGTCAACGTGCTCTCGCGCAAGAACAGACCCAAGGACTTCGTCTGCCCCGGATCGATCCTGCGCGTGACCCTCGACACCCGCCACCCCATCGGCAAAGGCGGCCTGGCCAGCGCCGCGCTGGTCTTCGCCAACTCCCCCGCATTCAAGGCCAACGAGGGCACGGTCGTCGCGCGCTACGACCCCAAACAGCCCGCCCTGCTCTCCGGTTACCTGACCGGCGGCGACGTGCTCAAAGGCAAAGCCGCCGTCGTCGTCGTCGAGCGCGGCAAGGGACGCATCGTGCTCTTCGGCTGCCGCCCCCAGTTCCGCGGTCAGCCAACCGCGACCTTCAAGTGGATCTACAACGCGATCTGGATGGGCCGCTAGAGAATCGCGCCGCAGCGGCGGAAGTGTATCGCCTGCTCCGGGTCGTAGCGGGCGCCGCGCAGGTCGACCAGATAGAAATCGGCCTCGCTCACCTTGGCGCCGCGCAGATCCGCGCAGTAGAGGTTTGCGTGGCGAATATTGGCGGGCGACCGGAAACCCTGGTCCTTGAACTCATCGGTGTAGACCCCGGTCCAGCAGCCCTCGGCGGCGATCAATCCGCTGCCGGGGGTATCGAGCCGAAAGGTCGCGCGGCGAAGATCCGCGCCGCGCAGGTCAGCCCCTTCCCAGTCGATGTGGGCCAGCTCGGCTCCCACCAGACAGGCGTTCTTCAGCTTGGCTCTCGAAAAATGCGAGCCGGTCATCAGCGCGCCCATCAGATTCGCGCCGTCGAACCGGGGCTCGATCAACCAGACCGCCTCGAGATTGCATTCGATCATCTGGGCCTTCGTGAAGGTCGTGTGGTCCAGGATGCAGTGGCGCAGATCGAGTCCGGACAACACCGCATGGTCCAGCCAGGCGCCGGTGAAGTCCGTCTGCTCGAGCGTCACATGCGCCAGTTGTGCATGAAACAGGTTCGCCCAGCGAAACTGTGCGCCGCTCAGATTCGCGTGGGTCAGCCGGATGCCCTTGGCATCGGCACCCGAGAGTTCGGCGTCCGTCAGATTTGCGCCGCAGGCATTGACCTCATGTAGTTCGGCGTCGCGCAAGTTCGCGCCCTCCAGCTGCGCATGATTCAGCCGGCTGTCCGGCGCAAGCCGCACCTGGTCCCACGAAACGCCCGCCAGATACGCACCGGAGAGGTCCAGCGGTTGGCCCGAGTTCGGACGCCAGTCGTCGAGCGCCGCGGTCAACATGCTGGCCGCCATGGACTGGTATTCTCGGATGGGTTGCCCATCACCGAGAATCTCATTCAGCGTTTTCTGTGCCGCGGGCAGCAACGCGATCCGACCGGCGACCTCCTGGATCAGCGGCTCCGGCAACGAAGTCGCGAGCCACTTGCTGGCCTCCCCGCTGGCGAGATCCTCGGCGATGTACTCCCCCGCGATCAGCAAGACGACGACGGGGTGGCGCGCGACCGAGAGCAGTTCGCCGATATCATCCGAAACCCGGGCCGGATCGAGCTCATTGTGGCAGGCGATCACCTGGCCGAGTTTGCGGGGCTCCTCCGAATCCGTCGGTTGCACCAGGTCCAGGTGACGCTGCAGGCCGGCGCGGACCCCCCTGAGCGACTCGTCCTCGGCCAGCGCGTCCAGCACACGCGTCCACAGCTCGGGACAACCCCGCAAATCCAGATCCGGCTCACCGATCCGCTTCATCACGGAGCTGCAACAATCCGGATGGACCGCCTGCAGATACTCGATCAGCTCGTCGGTTCCCCAGGGCGCCAACGCAAGTCGGTCCAGGTCAGAAGCTTGCGCAGATTCGCCGAGTTCGAGCAGATCCTGTTGCGGGTGGGCCCAGGCCAGATGACGCAAGGCAGTGGTCTTGCCGGCGCCCGGCCCGCCAATCAGCGAGACACGCCCGCGCGCGCCGGACTCGAGCAACAGTTCGACCTGGTCCTCCAGCAGGAGAACCTCTCCGTCGTTCCCGATGATCCGGGGCCTGACAGGTGCACGCGCGGGACTGACCATGCTCTACCTCATTGCTTGGTAACGCTGCAAGTGAAGCCCTCCTTCTTGATAGTCTCTAGGAAGTGCTGATGCTTTGCCACTTTTGCATCGTAGCTGATCGTGAACAGACCCTTCTTGTACTGCATCACCACCTGGCTGACGCCTGGAAGACCTTCCAGGGCACGCTTGACGCGTAGGCCTCAGCCAGTGGGTCAGGTCATGCCCTCGACCTTGACCGTCACGTTGTCGGCACCCACGGGTGTCACCCGAGCGTGCTGAGGGGTTGTACCCACCGGCACCCCCTTGAGCAGCAGGTTGGGGCTGACGTGAATGCCGGTCGCGTTGACGATCAGCACCTTGTCGTTGGGGCGAGCGGCCACCACGCCGGTGACGATCACATGACTCAGTGGCTTCAAGCCACCCTGACCTTCCAGGCTGAACTTGTAGGCCTTTCCGTCCTTGTCGACCACCTTCACCGTCACCGTCTTGGCGTTGATCACGTTCGGCGGGTCGCAGCAGAAATCCCAGGGAGTCTTGCACGAAGACTCATCGGCCTCGGTCTCGCGTCAGTTGCGCAGCGAGAGATCCGCGACGAGCATCACCGCGCGCCCCTTGACGAACGGCTGCTTGCTGCCACCGATCTGACCGCGAAAAACGATCGTATCGCCTTCCTTGGCCCCGGGTTTGACCGTCACGATGTCCTGGGCGCCCTCTGGCGCCTTGGCCAGCAGCATCCCGGCGGGCAACGCGCTCTGTTCGGCCACCGGTTCAGGCGCCGGTTTGTCCTTGTCGCCACAGCCGACCAGCAGCGCCAGCAGCAGCGTCATCGAGAATATCTTGTTCAACATTTCACTTCCTTTCTATACCGCCTTCAAAGCTTCACTAATTGGACGTTTCAAACAGTGCCAGCCGGGAGGTAGGGCTCCCAGCACCCCCAGCGCCAGACCGGACGCCAGGCCGGTGGCCAGCACCGGGGCGTCGACCACCAGGCCGAAGGCACCCATCGAGAATCGCACGGCCAGACCGTCGAGAAAAAGCACCCCGATCAGCGCCGCCAGCAGCGAGCCGACGACCGCGGAGAGCACCGACTCCTGCAATACGCTGACCATCACCGCCGTGCGCGAGAAGCCGAGCGCCTGCAGCGCCCCCAGCTCGCGGATGCGCGAGGCGAACGCGGCAAACAGCGTATTCAGACCACCGAACAGTCCGCCCATCGCGACCATCACCGCCGTCAGCCAGACCATCAGGTAGATCGGCTTGTAGAAGCGGGAGAGCTTGGCGTAATAATCGTCCTCGCGAACCGCCACCAGCTCCAGATCGAGTCGGGTCTTGACGAACTCGTCGACATCGTCGAACTCGCCCGAATCCAGCGTGAGCACCACACAGGAGATGAACTCCCGCTTGGCGGCGATCTGCAGGTCATACAGCGGCACCCAGATCTCGGCCGCCATCACCGTGCCCGGCGCCTCGAAGCGACCGACGATGGTCAGCTTCTGCTGGTCCAGCCAGAGCGAGCTGCCGATCGCCAGCCGCGACTCGGGCAGCCCCATCCGCGTCGCAGCCAGCTCTCCGACGATCACCTCGCCCGGCCCCGCGGTCTTGCCGGCGACGATGCGCACTTGCGGATGTACCAGGAAGGCCGAGAGCGTCACGCCACGCAACATCGCCATGTGCCCCTTCGGCTGCTTCCGCTCGGTCTTCAGCATCGCGGCCATGTGAATTTCCTGCGAGACGTAGGACATGCCCAGCCGCCTGCGGATCCCCGGAATACTGGCCGCGGCCTGCTGCGCGACCCCCGGCCGAACCTCGCTGCGTTCGATGCTCTCCTCGCTGCCCGCGCCGAGCAGGATCACGTTCCCGGGACTGCCACTGACCGACAGACTCTGACTCATGCCTTGCACGAACGCGCCAGCGGCGAGCACCAGCAGCACCACCAGCGCGCTGCCGCCGACACTGAGCACCGTTCGCAGCGGCGACCGACCCAGGTTGCGCACCCCGTAACTCCATGGAAGCAGTCGCATCAAACCATCCTGAACGAGGCGGCAATCTCGCTGCGCGCGGCCACCCAGGCCGGCGCCAGTCCGGCCAGCGCGCCCACCGCCAGCGAGGCCAGCATGCCGTAGAGCCAGACCTCGAAGTTGGCTTCGAAGTTGATCGACAGCCCCTCGTTGGAGAGACTGAAGTGGCCGAAGCGCAGGAAGGCGGTCGCGGCGAGCGTGCCGATCAACCCGCCCAGCAGGCTGAGCAGGATGCCCTCGCTGATGATCAAGCGCGCGATCAAACCCTGGCCGAAGCCCAGCGTCTGCAGCACGGCGTGATCGCGTACCCGCGCCTGGATGCCGATCAGGATCGTATTGGCCACCAGTGCGAGCACCGCCGCGACACAACCAACCCCGACCCACCAGGTGAAGCCGATCAACTGCATCAGGTCGCCGGCGGCCCTGGCGGTGAACGACCGCTCGGAGCTGGTATGCGTCGGCGCCTCGGCGTCCTTGAACTCGGCATCGATCTTGGCGGCGATCTCGTCGAGCTGCTTGGGGTCCTCGATCCTGACGTTGAACTGCGTCACCACACCCACCTGCGCCATCGACGCCGAGCGCTGGAGAAAGTCCAGGTGCACGTAGGACACGTTCTGGTCCTGCGCCAGCGGCGAGGCGATGATCGTCGTGACGGTCACCGTCACCCCGTTGGAGCTGAAGCGGTCACCGACCTTGAGCCGCCTGCGCTCCGCCAGAACCTGCCCCACCATCGCGGCGTCACTGCGCTTCAACCAGGCCTGCCGCGAACCATCGATCACCGTGAAGTGCTGGCCGAACGCCTCGCGCGGCGGCACGCCGCGGTAGGTGATCACGTCGAGGCTGGTCCGGCAGTTGTTGACGACGACCTTCATCGGCGTCGCGCTGACCACCCCAGGGATGCGTTCGATCCGCAGCTGATAATTCTCGGGCAAACGGCTGGTAAACGGGCAGAAGCGGTTCTCGCGATAGACCACCAGCGTATTCTCGCTCGCCGTGCGCTCGGTGGCCTCGCGCGTGCCGGCCTGGATCGCCTGGATCGTGCCGAAGAGGAACATCGCCGCCGCGACCCCGGCCAGCGTCAACGCGCTGCGCACCTTCTGCCGGTAGATCAGCCGCAAGACATACGGCACGTACTTGGGCGCGATCACGAGACTTGCTCCGTTTCTTCCTGCGGCTGCTGCACCAGACGGCCCGAGTCCAGATGTAGCGTGCGCCCGGCGTAGCCGGCCGCCCTGGCGTCGTGCGTCACCATGATTAATGTCTTGCCCAGCTCCTGGTTCAGCCGCGTCAACAGCTCCAGGATCGCCACGGCCGCCTTGCTATCCAGATCCCCGGTCGGCTCGTCCGCCACGATGATCTGCGGGTCGGCCACGATCGCGCGCGCGATCGCCACGCGCTGCTCCTGACCGCCGGAGAGTTGCCGGGGGTAGTGATCGTGACGGTCGGCCAGATCCACCAGCTCGAGCGCCAGCGAGACCTTCTCGTGGCGCTGCCGTCGCGAAAGCTTGTGCAGCAGCAGCGGCAGCTCGATGTTCTCGTAGGCCGTCAAGACCGGCATCAAGTTGTAGAGCTGGAAGATGTAACCGATGTACTCGGAGCGGTACCGGCCGAGCTGGCTGCGCGACATCGAGGTCAGGTCGCGTCCGTCGACCGTCAGGCCGCCCGAGGTCGGACGATCGATACCGGCGATCAAGTTGAGCAGCGTGCTCTTGCCGCTGCCCGAGGGGCCCATCAACGCCAGGTAGGTCCCGGCCTCGATCTCCAGATCGAGCTGGTCGACCGGCCGGATCTCGGTCCCGCCCTTGCTGAAGCTGCGCGTCAGCTGGGTGCACTCAATCAGCGCCATGGTCACCTCCCGCCTCGCCGACGATCTTCACTCGCTGTCCGGACGACAGCCCGGAGCGGTCACCGGAGATCAGCGCGTCCCCGGGGTTGAGGCCGCTGGTCACCTCGATCCAGCCCGCGAGCCGCGTGATACCCAGCGTCACCGGACGCTTCAGCGCGCGTTTGTTGCCCTTGTCGACGATCCAGACGAACCCACCGTCCTTGCCTTTCTTCTCGATCAGCTTTTCCGGCATGAACAAACGCTCGCGTGCGCTCCCTCGCTTGGTCGGCCGCGAGAGGAACTTGACCCGGGCCAGCATCTCGGGCTTGAGCTTGGCGCTCGGGGCCTTGATACGCACCTTGACCTGCAGCGTATTCTTCTGGATGTCGGCGTGATGCACGATGCGCGTCACGACCCCATCGAAGGTCACATCGGGCAGCACCTCGACGATCACCTTGGCCAGCTGTCCGACGCTGACCCGAGCGGCCTCGGCCAGCGGCACGTCCACCCGCACCTGTAGCTTGGCCGGGTCGTACAGCTCGACCGCCAGGGCGGAGTTCTTCATGTCGCCCGTCAGCTGCAGCTTGGAGCCGGGCCGCACGTAGGTCAGCACGATGCCGTTGATCGGCGAGCTCAGCGTCATGCGCGCCAGCTTCAGCTGCGCCTCGTCGCGAACCACCATGGCGTTGGCCATCGCCGCGGTCGCTCGCGCCAACGAGGCTTCGGCCTCCTCCACCGCCTGCTTCTCTTGAATCCTCAGCTCGAGGTGCTGCTTGGCTGCCGAGACCGCCGCCTTGCGCTCGTCGCAGGTGGCTTCCAGGGTCGGCCGCTTGGCCTTGATCGAGTCCAGGATCGCATTTTGCGTGGTCAGCGCGAGCCGGAGCTTGACCAGCTTCCACTCCGGCACACCGCCGCCCTTGAACGCCTTCTGCTGGCGACGCAGTTGCTCGGTCAGCTCCGCGATGCGCGCCGACTGGACCGCGACCTGACTCTTCAGCTCGAGCAACAGCGACACCGTCTGCGCCAGCTTGCTGGTGGCGGTGGCGACCGCCAGACGGTGCGCCACAGGATTGTCCCAATCGCGCAGCGCCGCCTTCTTCTTGGCGGCGGCGGAGCTCAGATCTGCAGCGCGAGTCTGGATCAGCGCCTTCGCCCGTGACAGCTCGAGCTGCGCATCACGCGCCACCAAGGAGACCAGGATCTGCCCTTGCTTGACCCGCTGCCCCTCGAGCACGTGCACCTTGTCGACCACGCCGCTGGACAGCGCCGTGACGTAGATCGGGAATGGATCCGGCTCGACCCAGCCGGCAGCCTGAAAGATGGTGCCGCCGCTGGTCTCGGCCGCCCGCTTGACGACGACCGGCACGATCCGCACCTCGCGGGCGGGCCAGATCAGATCGCGCCCGGTGTAGGCCAGCAATCCTGCGAACAGCGTCAACAGCGCCAGCGGCACTGCGACGCGCGTTTTCCAGCGCGTGCCGGGGGGTGGAATCTCGCTCCCCCGCGGCTGACTCCTGGACAATACGGCCAGGTCCGCTTTTGGGCTTCCCATTGCAACTCCTCGAACAGAGGTCAGACGATGGCTACGGATCCATCCGTGGCCACCAGAGTAAGCTGAAACTATTCAGCTAGCTGCGTGGGGGGTGGTCGATCGCGACGGGCGGCAGCAACGGCAGCGATTCATGCTGCTCATCGGTCAACATCACGACCCGCTGCGACA
>CAZMLI010000070.1:0-15503 GCA_964566865.1 uncultured Planctomycetota bacterium | reverse complement strand
ATCCAGACCGGCGAGGTGTTCGGCTTCCTGGGTCCCAACGGCGCGGGCAAGACCACCACGATCCGCGCGCTGCTCGACCTGCTGCGCCCCGACACCGGACAGATCGAGGTGCTCGGCGAAGCGGTTCGAGCCGGCGGCGGCGCGCTGCGCGAGCGCATTGGCTATCTGCCCGGCGACCTCGGGCTGTTCGCCTTTCTCAGCGGCCGCCAGACGCTGCGGTTATTCGAGCAGCTCAATCGACGCGGCGCACCTCTGCGCGACCACGTGATCGACACCCTCGGCTTTCCGCGAGATGCGATCGACCGCAAGGTGCGGACCTACTCGACCGGGATGCGCCAGATGATCGGCCTGACTTGCGCGATGCAGCACGACCCCGAACTGCTGGTGCTCGACGAGCCGACGACCGGACTGGACCCGCTGGTCCGCAGCGCGCTGCTGGGGCTGCTGCGCGAGCACGCGAGCCGAGGGCACACGGTGTTTCTCTCGAGCCATGTACTGGCCGAAGTGGAGGAGTGCGCGGACCGCGTCGGACTGATCCACCAGGGCAAGCTGGAGCTGGTCGAGCAAATAGAGCCCTTGCTGGCACGACTTCCGCGACACGTGGTGATGCGCTATCCGGACGGCCGCCGGGAAACGTTCACCCACACCGGCACGCCGCAGGAGTTGATCGCGCGGATCGACCTCGAGGCGCTGGCCGACCTGGAGATCCGTCCGGCCGATCTGGGGGATGTCTTTCGCTCGATCGTCGAGACGGATGGCACGAGCGGATGAACAAGACCCTGTTGCACTTCATCCTCCGGCGACACTGGCTCTCGGTCAGCCTCTGCTCGATGGTCCCGATTCTGATCGGCGTGGTCATCGGCCTGATCTACCCCTCTTACAGCCAGGAGCGGGAGACGCTGGAACGGCTCAGCGCTTTCGCCAGCCAGTTCATGAGCAAGGGTGGTTCGCTCGATCTGTTCAGCGCCACGGGCTCCTTCAGCCTGCCGTTCCAGCATCCGACGGTTTTGATCATCTACGCGGTGATCGCGGCCATTCCCGCGATGGCGTTGCCGGCGGGAGAGCGCGGACGCAACGCGCTCGACCTGCTGCTGTCGACACAACTGTCGCGCGCGGCACTGATCCGCAGCGTCGCGCTGGTCAGCCTGCTGATCGCGGTGCTGATCGGCCTCACCAGCTACAGCGGCGCACTGCTGGGCGCAGCGCTCTCCGAGGTGCTCGACGAGATTCCGCTGGCGACCTTCGCGCTGGTGGCGGTCAACGCGGCCAGCCTCTGTCTGTTCTGGGGCGGCCTGGCGCTGCTGATCTCGGTCCTGTCCCGCGACCGCGCCATGGCCACGCTACGCTACGGTGTCACGGTTTTTTGCTTTCTCTGCGCCGACGTGGCCTCGCGCTTGATGAAGTCCGGCGACTGGCTGGCCTGGCTCACGCCGTACGGCTACCTGCGTCCGGCGCGCGTCGTTGGCGAATCGGCCAGCCTGACCCCGTGCATCCGCGACATCCTGATTCTCAGCCTCTGCGCTGTGGGACTCTGCACGCTGGCGGTCATCGCCGAGAACCGACGGCGCAGTGCTTGAAACGGGGTGTCCGTTTTTCGAGAAAATTGAAACCTGACCGCACATTTGGCATCCTATTGAGCATGAGAACTTGCATCCTGCTGGCGCTGGTCCTGCTGCTACCGTTCGATTCCACGGCCGACAAACCCGCCCCCGACCGCGTGGCCGGGCTGACCGCGCAACTCAGCGCCACCAGCTACAAGCGTCGCGAAGCGGCGCAGCAGGCGCTGATCGAACTGGGCACGCCGGTGCTCCCGGCGCTGAAGAAGTCGCTCGCGGCCGCCACTGACCTGGAGACGCGCCGCAGGTTGAAGCAGATCATCCGCTGGCTGGCGGTGCAAGCCGACCCGCGTAGTGCCGGGCTGGGCTGCGCGATTTACACCAACCTCAAGACGGTCCGCGTCGGCCAGAAGTTGACGCTGACGGTGACGCTGCTGAACACCACCCGCCGCGTTCTGCACCTCGGCACTATTCGCGGTCAGGGCCAGATCATCGAGCAGGCCGAGCGCTTGCGCATCCTCTCGCCCGCAGCCAAGCAGGAGCAACTGTTTCAGTACAAGGGCCACTTCGGCTGCGGGACCGGGCTGCCGACCCAAAAGACTGCGCTGCAGGCCGGACAGCGCCGCACGGTGACCTATACCATCAAGATCAGCGCGGCCGACAAGGGTCTGCTGCGATTGCAGGTCCAGACACCCTCGACCTTTGGCATCGCACCGTACAACCTGCTGGTCAAGCCGGGCACGCTGCGAATCAGCTACCTGCTGAGCAGCAGTAGGCTCGCGGGGGGAAAGAAGTCCTGGAGCGGCACCTTGCGTCGGACGGTGAAGATCAAGCTGGTCGCGCCCCGCAAGTAATCAGTCGGACTGCCTCGAGATTGCTAGTGCTCGCGCCAGAACCGCTCCGCCGGTTGGTTGTTGATCCGCTTCAATCCGCGCAGCTTGCGCAATGCCTGCAGCCCCGGGGCGGAAAGCGGCACGTGTACCTGTTCCAGCCGCGCACAGCCAGCCAGCGGCGAGAGATCCCGCACCGGCACGTCGAGCAGGCCCAGCTCGCGCAGCGGCAGACCGGCCAGCACGCGGATGTCCGTGACACGCGCGCGGTTCATATGCAGCGCCGCCAGCGGCATCCCGGCCAGCGCGGAGAGATCGCTGATGCGTGTATGGCTGATGTCCAGGTAGGTCAGCTTCAGCCCGCGCAGCGGAGACAGATCGGTCACGCCGGTGCCGTTGAGCTTCAACCGCAGCAGCGGCAGCCCGGCCAGCGGCGCCAGATCGACCACCTGGCTGCGACCGAGCGCCAGACTCGAGAGCGGCATGCGAGCCAGTGGCCAGAGATTGCGCACCGCGGTTCCGCTCAGATCCAGCCGGCGCAGGGGCAGGCCGGCGAGTGGGCGGATGTCGCTGACTTGCTGATGCGCCAGGTCGACCTCGCGAATCTCGCCGCCCGCGACGACGACCTTGCCCGTGCCGTCGTAATCCGGATTGACCTGCTGGAGCGCCGCGTGTAACTCGGCCGCGGTCGCCAGCCGCAGCGGCCCAGGGTGCTGGTCGAGGTCCCACTCGCAGATGAAGCCCTTGACGATCGACGAATCGGCGGCCAGGTCATTCCACTGACCGTACTTGGAGAGCATCAAGAAGTGCTCCCGCTGCTGCAGGTTGTTCGGTTCGCCCTCCGCCCAGTTCCTGTAGACCACGGGCGTGCCGTCGGACCAGCGCCAGCGCCCCTCGGCCGCCGCGTCGCTGCCGCCGAGCCAGACGTGGCTACGCGAAAGCCTCGCCAGGAACAGATCCTGCTCGCGCGTGCGGATCGCCGCCAGCCGCCCGCCCATCGACTCGCAACGCGCCCGTGCGGCGTGCCAGCTCAGATGCTGATAGAAGACCTTGAAGTAGCGCTCGCCGAACTGCACCACATCTCGCGGAACCGCAGGCGCGACCGCCTTCGCTGGCGGCTCGCCGGCCTTGCGCCGTTGGCGGGTCGCACGATCATTGCGCAGCGCGAGACCGATCACCAGCGCCAGCGTCAACGCCACGCCGATCGGCGCCAGCCAGCGGGTGGGTCCTGGACGCAGACAGTGCGCGAGCGCGTCGCGCAGTTCCGCTGCCTGCTGGAAGCGTCGACCCGGGTCGTTCTGCATCGCCCGCTCGACGACGCGATCGATGCGTCGGCCGACCGGCGCCACGCTGGACGGCGAGGGGAAGGTGCCGGCCGGCAGCTCGCCGGTCAACATCTGGTACAGCATCACACCCAGCGAATAGATGTCCGCACGGTGGTCCACCGAGCGCGACCCGGCTCGCTGCTCCGGCGCGATGTAGAACGGCGTGCCCATCGTCTGCGCCGTATCGGTCAACGAGAGCGAGAAGCCGTCGCTGTCGAGCAGCTTGGCCAGACCGAAGTCCGCCACCTTGACCCGCCCCGCCTCGTCGATCAGCACGTTGCCCGGCTTGATGTCGCGATGCACCACGCCATGCGCGTGGGCGTGCATCAGCGCCTCGCAGACCTGCACCCCGATCTCCAGCGCCAGGCGCGGCGCCAGCGGGCCCGAGGCGAGCCGCCGCTGGAGATCGGCGCCATCAACCAGCTCCATCACCAGGAAAGTCTGCGCCTCGTGCTCACCGAAGTCGTGCAGCGTGACCACCTGCGGGTGGTTCAACCCGGCCAGCGCCTGCGCCTCGCGACGAAACCGCGCGCCGAACTCCGGGTCGACGTCGAGGCCCGACGGGATGATCTTGAGCGCCACCTCGCGCTTCAACCGTGCCTGGCGAGCCCGATAGACGGTGCCCATCCCGCCCTGTCCGATCAGGCCCAGGATCTCGAATTCAGCAAAGCGGTCCCCGGCCTCGAGCGCCGGCGCCGGCGCCGGTCCCGTTTCGAGCCCCAGCCCCAGCAGACAACGCGGGCAGCCGGACGCCTCGGCAGGCAGCGCCCCACCACAGATCTGGCAGGTCGCACTCATCCGCCGAAGCAGGCCATCAAGGACTGAATCTCGGAGGTCAGCTCCTCGGGAGAGTCGACCGTCTGCGCCACCTCGGCCCGCAGGCTCTGGCTGAATTGACGGCGAAAACGGTGCACCAGCACGCGCGTGCTGCCCTCGGTCATCTCGAGCTGCGCCGCGAGCTGCGCGTGCGTCGTCGCCTCCCCCTCCCCGGTGATGAACCCCTTCAGCGCATCGAACACCGCGCCGCGGTCGCGCTGCTGATAGATTTCCGCCACCGAGGCAAAGGCGCGAGCCAGCACAGCCAGCGCCCAGCCCCGTTCATAGAGCTTCTCCGGCGTCAACTGCTCCACCGGTTCGGCCTCATAACGCCGCGCGCCATCCGCCATCTCGATCGAGATCAGGCGGACGGCCCCACCGCGTTTCTGGGCGCTGGCCCGCTCCCATTCATTGCTCATGAAGTGTTTCATCGCGACGAGCAGGAAGGAACGAAACTTGCCCTTGCTGCGATCCACCCTGCGCAGGCCGTCCCGCGAGAGCAGCTGACAGAACAGCCCCTGCGTCAGATCCTCCGCCGCGTGGTGCGCCAGGCCGCGGCGTCGCGCGTAGGCGTAGAGCGGATACCAGTAGATCTGGCACAGCTCCCCGAGCGCGACCGTCGCGACCTCGGCGTCGGCCGAACGGGCATTCAGCACCACACTCCAGCGCGTGCGCGCGAACTGGCTGACCGGCATGGCAGGATTATAGTCCCTGCCAGACACAAAGGGAGGGCGAGGCTCCCGCCGAGCCGCTGCGCAAGGCTCTGCTAAGCCTCGGCTCGGCAGGAGCCTCGCCCTCCATGTGATTTCGTGTCCAGAACTGGCTGGCTAGGAGCAGATCGCTTCCAGGCGCTCGGGGCTGCCCTGCAGGGCCGTGCGCTGCATGTAGTGATAGATGCTGCGCAACCCGCCGAGCTCCTCGCCGCCGCCGGCGCGGCCCGGCCCGCCATGGACCAGCTGCGGCATCGCGATGCCGTGCCCGGTCGACTCGCCGGTTGCGTGGTCGTTCATCAACAGCAGCCGGCCGTGATAGGGCGCCAGGCCGAAGGTCAGCTTGCTGGCCAGCGCGTCGTCCTCGCTGTAGAGCGTGGCGACCAGGCTGCCGCCTCCGCGGCGCGCGAGCTCGACGGCCTGGGCATCGTCGGTGTAGCCGATGACGGTCGCGGCCGGGCCGAAGACCTCGACCTCGTGGATCTTGACGGCGCTGCTGGCGTCCTTGCAGGACAGCAGGATCGGCTCGAGGAAGGCGCCCTTGTCGGCGGTGCCGCCTTCGAAGTCGTTGCGCTGCGGATCGCCATGCACGATCTCGGCCTCCTCGGCCAGCACGGCGATGCCTTCACGTGCGTCGCGCAGGGCGGACTGGTTGACCAGCGGCCCCATCTTGACGCCTTCGACAGCCGGATCACCGACGACGATGCCGGCGAGCTTGGCCTTCAGCGCGTCGACCACCGCCTGCTGGCTGGCCTGCGGCACCAGGATGCGACGGATGGCCGTGCACTTCTGACCGGCCTTGGTCCGCATCTCGTTGATGATCTCGCGGATGAACTTGCCGAAGGTCGGCGAGTCGGTCCCGACGTCGCTACCCAGCACGATGCAGTTCAGCGAGTCGGCCTCCATGTTGAATCGCACGCTGTTGGAGACGATCGTGGGGTGCGCCTTGAGCTTGTTGCCGACCCGGGCCGAGCCGGTGAAGCCCAGCACGTCCTGACAGGTCATGTGGTCCAGCAGGTCGCCGACCGAACCGCAGACCAGCTGCAGCGTGCCGTCCGGCATCACGCCCGACTCGATCAGCTTTTCGACCATTGCATAGGTCAACCAGCAAGTGCTGGTCGCCGGCTTGACCAGCGCCGGCATGCCGGCCAGGATCGAGGAGACCAGCTTCTCGAGCATGCCCCATGCCGGAAAGTTGTAGGCGTTGATCTGCACCGCGACGCCCTCGAGCGGCACGTGGATGTGCCGGCCGACAAAGGTGCCGCCCTTGGACAGACCGGCCACCTCGCCGTCGACCAGGAAGGTCTTGTCCGGCAGCGCCTTGCGACCGAGACCGGAGTAGACGAAGAGGGTGCCGATGCCGCCCTCGATGTCGACCCAGGCGTCCTTCTTGGTCGCGCCGTACGCCGCTGCGATCTCGTAGAACTCGGGCAGGTGTGCATTGAGCACACCGGCCATCTTCTTGAGCAGTTCCCCGCGCTGGGGAAAGGTCATGGCGCGCAACGCCGGTCCCCCGACGTTGCGCCCATATTCGAGCATCGCCTTGAAGTCGAAACCATCGGTGCTGCAGGCAGCGACCTGCTCGCCGGTGACCGCGTGAAAAAGCGGGCGTCCGTCGCCGTCGCCGGCCTGCCACTCGCCACAAAAATAACTCTTCAAGGTGATCATGTGCGTGATGCCTTTACTTGCCGGAAAAGGATGCCTTGCGCTTCTCGACGTAGGAGGCGATGCCTTCCTTGGCGTCGGCGCTACCGAACAGCTGTGCCTGATACTCGCGCTCCATCACGAGGCCGAGCTCGAACGGCACCTCTGCGCCGGACTGGATCGACCGCTTGATCATGCCGACCGCCATGCTCGCCTTCTTCGGCGGGCACCAGTTCGACGCGTACTCGGTGATCTGCGCGATGAAGGAGGCGTGGTCGCCCTCGAAGATCTCGTTGACGATGCCCATCTGATGGGCCGCCTCGAAGTCGAAGGTCCGGCCGCCGGCGCAGATCTCGAACGCCTTGGCCTTGCCGACCAGGCGCGCCAGGCGCTGGGTGCCGCCGGTGCCGGGCAATACGCCCAGGCCCACCTCGGGCAGACCGATCTTGCCGCCGCCCTTGCGCGCGATGCGGATGTCGGCCGCCATGGCGATCTCCAACCCGCCGCCCACCGTGTGGCCGTTGAGGGCCGCGATGACCAGCTTCGGGGTGTGCTCCAGCTTGTTCAGCGTCTCGTTGGCGTGCAGGCAGAAGAAGTATTTGAACTTCGGCGTGACGTCGTTGAGCATGCTGATGTCGGCGCCGGCGGAGAAGAACTTCTCGCCCTTGCCGGTGAGCACGATGACATGCACGTCGTCGTCGAAACGGGCCTTCAGAATGCCCTCGTCGATCTGCCGCATCATCGCATGGGTATATGTATTCGCGGGCGGATCATCCATCTCGATCCAGGCAATCCCGTTCTCTGCCGAGTAGTTGATCAGTGTGTCAGTCATCGTTGCTCCTGTATCTATCTCGCTAGTTGATTAGCTTGCTGTTGATTTCTTTTTCGATGCGTTGCTTGATCTGTGGGACTTCCTGGCCTTGCGCCATGCTGTGGCCGGCGATCTTGAGCTTGACCGTGCCATCGGCCCCGAGGCCGACCAGTCCGTGGTTGCCGATGTCGAACGACTTGAGTTCCGCCTCGTTCTGATCGGCGCCGGTGATGACCTTGACCGTCATCTTCCCCTTGTACGTCTGCTTGAGCGAGCTCACGGCTTGCCCTATCTTGCTGCAGAAAGGTCAGCCGCTGGAGATCGCGTAGTAACGCAGCTCCGGCAACTTGGCTGCGGTCTGCGACGTCTTGGTCGACGGGGCAGACTTCTGTTCGGGCTTGGCCTTTTCCTGGCAGCCGGAGAGCAAACACAATCCCATTAGCAGGGCGAATATCGGTTTCATTTCGGGCTCCTCTTAGTCCTGATCGATGCTACGTGAGGGGTCGGCCAGCAACACCCAGACGGCGCTCAGTTCGATGAACGAGGGTCGCTCCTTGTCCTGCTCGAACGGATACAACGCCAGCGAAAGCGTCGTGACCGGGGTCAGCAGGATCGCCAGCGGCACCTCGTACCATTCGTGGTACGCCTCGTGCGTCGGCGCTTCCCAGTAGTCGATTGACTCCTGGTAATGCGAACAGCCGGTCAACAGCGCAGTCACGACCAGCACGGTCAGCAGTCTGAACATTGGGCAGAGAACGTACCACAGGCCCAAGGTCTGTGCTACAAGAACCCAGATGCTGGTCTATTCACGCACCGTCGGCCCTTTTCAAGAGAACAGTTACGTGCTGGCCTGCGCCAAAACGCGCAAGGCGGCGATCATCGACCCGGGCGAAGCTGGGCCCGTGCTGGAGATCATCCGCGAAGAGAAACTGGAGCCGCTGTTCATTCTCAATACACACGCCCACATCGACCACGTGATCGGTGTGGCCGAAGTCCAGGAGACGCTGGACATTCCGTTCTACCTGCACCCGCTGGAGCACGAGTGGGCAGCCCAGGTCGGAGCCCAGGCGGCGATGTTCGGCATGCCCACCCCGCGCACGCCTCGGATCGACCACGAGATCAAGGGCGGCGACGTCTTCGAGATCGGCGAGCTGACCGTGCAAGTGGTCGACGTGCCCGGACACAGCCCCGGTCATGTGGCGCTGGTCCTGCCCGACCGGACCTTTTCCGGCGACACCGTCTTCGCCGGCTCGATCGGGCGAACGGACCTGCCCGGCGGAAACTACGAGCAGCTGATCGAGAGCATCCGGACGCAGATCCTGACCCTGCCGGACAAGACGATCATCCATGCTGGGCATGGACCGGACACGACCGTCGAACACGAGCGCGCGACCAATCCGTTCCTGGTCTCTTGATCCGCTCCGCCCGAAAAACCATAATAGAGTCCTAGCTCACTTTTCGGAAAGGCGATGCTGTGGATATTGAACCGCTCCTGCGCGATATGGTCTCTCGCAACTCCTCGGACCTGCACCTCAAGGTCGGGCGCCCCTCACTGATGCGGCTCGACGGCAAGCTGCTGCCGATTGGCGAGGTCCCGCTGACCTCCGACGATCTGACCTCGATGTTCGAGTCGATCACGAGCGAGCGCTGCCTGAAGGATTTCCGCGAGACCAACGACGCCGACTTCTCGCACGTCGTGCCCGGCCTGGCGCGTTTCCGTGTCAACGTCTTCCGCCGTCTCGGCAAGATCGGCATGGTCCTGCGCCAGATCCCACTCGAGGTGCCCAGCATCGAAGCGCTCGGTCATCCGGCCGTGCTGAAGGAGCTGATGGAAAAGAAGCAGGGCGTGCTGCTGGTGACCGGCCCCACCGGTAGCGGCAAGTCGACCACCCTGGCGGCGATGATCAACCACATCAATCACACCAAGAACGCACACGTGATCACGATCGAGGATCCCGTCGAATTCGTCTACGAGGACGACCTCTGCACGATCAACCAGCGGCAGATCGGCGAGGACGTGGGCGACTTCAAGGAGGCGCTGCGCCGGGCGCTGCGCCAGGACCCGGACGTGATCCTGGTCGGCGAGATGCGAGATCTCGAGACCATCGAGATTGCCGTGCACGCTGCCGAGACCGGTCACCTCGTGCTCAGCACGCTGCACACCAACAGCGCGTCCCAGACCATCGACCGGATCCTCGACACCTACCCACCCGAAGCGCTCAAGCAGATTCAGTCGATGCTCTCGCTGACCCTCGTTGCGGTGATCAGCCAGCGGCTCGTGCGCAAGAAGGACGGCAGCGGCCGGACCGCCGCGCTCGAGATCATGATCAACTCGCCCAACATCCAGCAGCTGCTCGCGGAGGGCAAGACCAAGGACCTCGACAAGGCGATCGCCAAGAGCCAGCACTACTACCAGATGCAGACCTTCAACCAGTCGATCTACCGACTCTGGAAGGACGACGTGATCGCCGAGGAAGAGGCGCTCCAGGTCTCGGCCAACCCCGAGGAACTGCGTCTGATGCTCAAGGGCATTTCCACCGCCGGCACCGACACCGAGAACCTCTCGGGCGTGGTCCAGCAGCTCGAAGAAGAAGAGCGCAAGCGGAAGGACGATTCCCGGACGGCGCGGCGCAAGCGGCGAGAGGAGCGCTCGGAGCAGAAGCCCAAGCTGGACTCGGGGTACGACTACTACTGAAATTGCGAAAGATTGTCAGCCTACTGGCCACCTTCAAGGAAATTAGGGTGACCGCTTGAGTACAGAAACTGGTTCCCTGAAAACGAAACGCGAGCTGGGAGCACGCCAGAACCATCCATGCAGTGGTAGTACCGTTGAAAAAAGTAGCCACGTAGCCGAAGCTTCTCGGTAAAGGCCAAACTGCGGCTATACACGGCGAGTTCGATCATTGAGAACTCGGTCAGTTTCTTCCCCAGCACATCAGATCCCATAACCTGCCAGTCAAGAGACTCCGAATCCAATACGACTTGGTCAAGACGCCTGTCCGCGTAGTACTCGCCGTTCACTTCAATACATGTGAAGGTGTATTCCTCGGCGAAACCGAGTTCGAACACGAGGTAGACGGGGACGTCATATAGGACGTTTGCCATGTCCATGTTGACGCTCGTAGAGTGCGCAACTCCGGCTTGATCTATAACGCGAAAGCGCAAGGTGTCATCTGGAGACACGTAGATCGATACGCGGTTTCGGTCCGCCTCAAGCCCATAGTCTAGGATGTAATTGTCGCCGGCAGGTTGCTTTCCGAGAACTGCCACGATATGGATCGACAATCCTGGGTTGTTCTCATTGCGCGCAAACAGCTGCGCGCGATAGAACTCAAGGCGAGTTGCGACGTCATCATAGGTTTGGAGATCAACCTTGGAGCCACGGTCGAACAAGAGACGTTGCACGCTGGCGACGTCCACGTCTGACCGCCGCCCGGCGACGATCACCGACGGGACAGACTTTTGCACTGCCGTCGAGCACCTGGTATTGAATGCAGTGCGTAGCTCACGATCCTCAAAGAACGCGGCGTATTCACGACACTGAGAAAGGTACTTTTCGAACTCAGCATAGAAGGTCTGTCGACGTTCGGCAGGCTTGATGACTGGCGTGTCTGGGCGCTTGAGTTCAAAGACCTGCCAGAATCCACGCAGGTCCTCGACGAGAAAGTCCGGCACGAAGAGCTTGTCGTCATGGGCTTCAAGGCGCGGATGGGCGAGGAAACGCTGATAGCCGTATGCTGTGAACACTGACGGATGCCTCTCAAACCACGCCTGAAAGGCTGGCTCATCGGCTTCAGTATCCTCAAGCAAGCCATGGAGTTCGGTGAGCGCCTTCTCAATCTGTAGTCGTTCCATACGAAAGCCAATTCTACGTACTGTTCCGTGCTAAGCGCAAGTCAACAGCTGCGACGTCCGCCTTGTGCGTGAACATTAGATCCTAAGACCTTGCAGGTGTATGAACGGCTACTACCTGATGCAGCCCATCAACCAGTCGATCTACCGAATCTTGATAGACGACAGGATCACCGAGGAAGAGGCGGTCGAAGTCTCTGCCAACCCGGAGGAGTTGTGCCTGTTGCTGAAAGGCATCTCCACCGCCTGGACCAATACCGAGAATCTCGGCCCTGGTCCAGCAACTGGAAGAAGAAGAGCGCAAGCGGAAGGCTGACGCGCGGACGGCGCGACGCAAGCGGCGAAAGCTTGGAGCAGAAGCCCAACCATATCAGTGGTGTGATTCATCCAGATTGCCCCTTATCCTGAGCAGACCTGACGCGCGTCCTGCATTGGTCAGAACAACGCCCAGGGAGTCAGCCGAAATGCCCCGAAGCTACCGCTAAGGAAGGCAAGAATGCAGGAAAGCAGGAAGCCTGTCAGCTTCGCTGCCAGGCGGAGACGGGATCCAATCGTGTTCCTCGAGCTATTCAGGTGGCGGCAGAGTCTGAGTGAACGTGCGCCCTCCCGGCGCCGCAGGCGCCTTCCTGCCCTCTTGCCTTCTTGCCTTCCTGAGCAGCAGTTGAACTGGTCAGCTCCCCGGCGACGCTCGATTTCCGGCACAGCTGTAGCTGACTCATAAGGGCCAAGACCCCTGCATCACACCACTAGATCAGGGGACTCCTACTGAAATTGCGTCATCCTTCCTCGAGCCTCCGTCAGCCCTTCAGTGCATCACGTATTCTCTGCCCCAGCAGCTCGTCCTCGGTACGTCGACCGATGACTGCTAGCGCTGCCCGCGCACCCCAACTGATACTTCTCGATTTGCTCGACAGGGCGGATATCAGGGCCCGCGCGGCTGAATCGCCGATGGCAGTCAGCACCGAGACTGCGCGGGCTTGAAGCCGGACGTCAGGCGACGCAAGTAGCGGGACTAGCCGGAAGACGACCGGTTGGCCGATCCGGGTCAGCGCGGTTGACGCCCTCCTGACAATCCAGGGATTCTTGTCCGCGAGAAGCCGGACAAGAGCCGAACCTGCGGAGGCGGCCGGACCGATCTCGATCAGGGCCCCAACGGCGGCCCCGCGTAAGTCCCGCGACGGATGGTCCAGGTTGCTGGTAAGCGCCGCAATTGCGGGAGCAGCGGCGGGACCGATGCTCGCCAGCGCATCGGCGGCGTGAATGCGAACCTGGGGCCGGTGGTCGGCGAGCGCCTTTGTCAGCTGCGGCACGACGCGCACCCCAAACCTGCAGAGTAACCTGGATGCCGCTGAGCCGCGTACCCGGTCGCCAAGGGTTCGCAACAGGGACGGGATGATCGCCGGCCCGATCTTCTCCAATGCGCGCTCGGCACGCCGGCTCGGCAACTGCGACAGGAGCAGCGGAATGCCCGGCTTGCCCAGAGTGCCAAGCGTCTCGCCGATCAGCGCATCGTACGAGATGCCGCAACGCGAGACCCTGGTACGTCCTGGAAGCCTGATCGGACGAGGTGGCCTCCAGTCAAACAGAATGCGCAACTCCGCCCGAGAGGCAACACCCAACCGCACCAACGCGATCGCGGCATGTAGTCGACGGTCGTCCTTTGCCTTGAGCATACCGCGTAAGGCTGGGATTGCGGATGTCCGGTCATGGTCGAGCCGCGCAAGCGACTCCATCGCAGCGCGACTCACCCACGACTTCGGATCATCCAGAAGTCGGATCAGCGCGTGCGTCGCGGCCGGGCTCTTGTGTCCGCAGAGACCGAGGACCTCGGCGGCGTGGCGTCGTAGAACGGCGTCCTGGTCGGACAACATCTTGATTAGCGCCGTTGTCGCCTGCGTCGCCTGTGGGCCAATCTTCTCGAGAACATCGAGTGCGTACAATCGCGTATCCCGCTTGCGGTCGCTCCCAAGCATCGGGATCAGCAGCGGCACCACACCGTCACCCAGACGACCCAGAGGCAAGTCCTGCCGGTAGCGCCGGATCAACGCGGGACGCCCCTTGCAGATCGCCACCAGTGCGTCGACCGCGGCGGGCAACCTCTTTCGGCGGATCAGTTCTGGTATGGCCTCCACGCAGCGGAGCTGTCCCAACAGGTAGGCTGCGTGAGACGCGACTGCCTTCTCCCGGCTTCGCAACGCCACGCGCAGCTCTGAAACTGCTGGCAGGTCATCGCCTCCAGCTGGTAACGCCAGGCAGGCAATCAAGCCGAGCAGATATGTGCAAGTTCTCATGCATTACGATACGCGCAGTGCGCTCACGAGTTCAGCCGAACCTGCCCCCGCTTCGGTACAGTGACGGAACCACGGGAGCCAGGTAACATCTGTTACAAATCGTAACGCGCTGTTTACACGACCGAGCCTCTCCCCGGCTCTAGCAGCCGGATTTGGCGGCACGCTTCTTGCGGTAACATATCCTCTAGATTGCCAATTGAGGAGACGGTCGTGAGAAACGCCATCATTGTTCTGCTGGGCCTCTGCAGCCTGGTTTTGCTGTCCTGCGAGCCAGACAAGGGCGGTCCGGCCTTCGGGCCCTACCTGATGACGCCGACCGAGACGTCTCTGGTGGTCTGCTGGCGTACCGACGTGGAGGCCGACGGCCTGGTGCTGTATGGCCTGACCAGTTCCTACGGTTCGACGATGAGCGGTAAGGTTCACTTCCAGCACGAGGTCACGCTGACCGAACTGATCCCCGACACGATCTATCACTACAAGGTGATCTCGAAGTCGGCTGGCAAGGTGGTCTTCGAGAGCGCGGACAGCACCTTCAAGACCGCCACCGCGGACAGCAGCGCGGGCGTCAAGTTCGCCTTCTTCGCCGAGGTCCACAACAGTGAGAAGGCCGCCGCCTTCAACTCGCACGTGCTGGCTTTCGACCCGGACCTGATCCTCGACGCCTCCGACCAGGTCTCCAACGGCCACTCGCTGGAACAATGGAAGGACTTCTTCAGCTTCAACGGTCCGCTCTGGAAGAAGTACCCGCTGCTGCCCGCCTTCGGCAACCACAGCTATCAGGGCGAGAAGTTCTACGAGTTCGACAAGGCGGAGACGGCCCACGAGGTCTTCTCGCTGCCCAAGCCGGAAAACTGGTACTCGAATCGTCGCGGCAATACGCTGTTCGTCGTGCTCGACTCGACCTACCGCAACAACGTCGAAGCCAAGAAGAAGCAGGTGCCGTGGCTGGAGAAGACGCTCAAGGAAGCCACCGATGGCGTCGACGACCCGAAGTTCATCATCGCGATGTTCCACGCGCCGCCCTACAGCTCCGGCGTGCACGGCTGGGAGCTCGACCAGAGCATCTGGACGATCAAGAACTTCGTCTCCCTGTTCAAGAAGTACGGCGTGGATCTGGTGCTCTGCGGGCACGACAAGATCTACGAGCGCAGCGTCGTCGACGGGATCACCTACCTCCAGGTTGCGACCGGCGAACTGCGCAAGGGCATCAAGTATCCGTTCAACAAGAAGTACTCGAAGGTCTTCTTCACCGACACCCTCAGCGCGTTGCTGATCACAGTCAAATCGGACTCGATCGAGTTCGAGGCGATCACCCCGACGGGTGAAGTGATCGACCACGGCACGGTACTACCGCACTAGGCAGTGTCTGACAATTCGGCCGAGCGTGCTCTTGCCGAGCTGTCAGGCCCTGCCTCCCGTGAACGTGCCCGTGCCCGTGCCCCTGCCCGAGTTAGGGCGACTTGCTCTTTACCAGACATGTGAGCATGGAGACAACCCGTATCAGGAGTTCGCGACCTGCTGAGTGACGCTGTTCATCCAGAAGCGTCAGCTGTCTCAGGACGTCGAGGGTCGCCGCAGACTCTGTTGCAGACCTACGAGCTATACGATAGAAGCGAACCACCGACTTTCGTGCCGTTGCCCTGGGCTGATAGAGACGGTGATCGGAAT
>CAZMLI010000069.1:2915-15544 GCA_964566865.1 uncultured Planctomycetota bacterium | reverse complement strand
CGCTTACCGCTCCGGTTCGGTTCCCGCCCTACAAACCCACACGCTGCAGGAATCCTGAGGATCGCCCACAGTCGACAAAAGGCTCCGCCGCGGATTGGTGGGCGACTGGCAACGGGGTGCGTTCAATGGCTTTCGGAAACCTCGGGTCTCGCCCGGCCAGGGTTTACCACTGATCCGCTCGAGGGTGGAGGCGGTCCAGGTGAGCAACAGCATCGGCAGTAGCCAGCCGCTTCGGTGCAGAAGCAAAAGGTCCACTTCCGCCATCAGACCGTAACCCCCGCCGGCCCAACAACCGTCTGTGCGACAGAACAGTAGACTTAACCGGCTAGCCTCTTGACTGACTCGCTGGTCGCCAATATCGTACCCCTCCCAGGAGACGGGAGATCTCCTGGACCAGGTCAGCGACGCCTGGTTCACCCCGCGAGGATGACATTTAGGCCTCACCCCAGCTGATGACCATCACTGCCGTTGCTACATACGCGTTCTACTACATGGCGGTCGCAAGCGTCGCGAGCGCCCTGCTGGCCGTGACGCGTAGAAATCCGGTGCACAGCATCCTGTGGGTGCTCTCGCTGTTCATGCATGTGGCTGGCATCTTTCTGGTGCTGCACGCGGAGTTCCTCGCGGCGGTGCAGGTGGTGGTCTATGCGGGCGCGATCCTGATCTTCTATCTCTTCGTGCAGATGCTGCTGGATCTGCCGGAGGAGGAGTCCGGGCCGCGATTCAGCCCGCACTGGCCGCTGGCGGCGCTCTTCGGGCTCTCGTTCGTCGTCCTGGCGCTGGTGGCGCAGCTCGCGCCGCTGGCCTTGCCCAAACCGGATGGCGGTGGAGAGGCGATGCGCACGGCCACCGCGGACTCGTTTCTGGGCAAGACCGAGAACATCGGCCTGGCGCTGTTCAAGCCGCTGGCCTTTCCGTTCGAGATCGCCTCCCTGGTGCTGCTGGCCGCGATTGTCGGCGCGGTGGTGCTGGCCCGGAAGCGATCGGTACCCGCGCCATGATCATCCCGATGAGTGCGGTTCTGGGGCTCAGCGCGGTGCTGTTCGGTATCGGCGTCTTCGGCTTCCTGGCGCGGCGTAACGTGATCCTGATGCTGATCTCGGTCGAGATCATGTTGAATGCGGTGAATCTCAGTCTGGCAGGCTTCAGTCGTCACCTGGACGATCCGAAGGGGCAGATCCTGGCGCTTTTCGTGATCGCGGTGGCCGCGGCCGAGGTCGGGGTCGGGCTGGGGCTGTTGATCGCGTTGAATCGCAACAAACCCGGGGCTGCGGTGGCGGACCTGACCGAGCTCAAATGGTAATACCTCTGCTCGCGGTGCTCGTGCCAGCGCTCTGTGCGCTGCTGATCGCTTTCACGGGCGAACGTCGCGCCAATCTGCGCGAGTTCTGGTCGATCGCGGCCGGCGTCCTGCTGTTCTTGCTGGTCGGCTCGATGGTTCCGCAGGTGATGGCTGGCAAGACGCCCAGTATAGAGCTGTTCCAGCTGTTCGACGGTGTGCGGCTGGCCTTTCGGGTGGACTACTTCGGCTTGCTGTTTGCCCTCGGCGCCTCGCTGCTCTGGATCGTCACGACCTGCTACTCGATCGGCTACATGCGTACGCTGGAGGAGCACGCGCAGACGCGCTACTACTCCTGTTTCGCGCTGGCGCTCTGGGCCACGATCGGCGTGGCTTTCTCGGCCAACTTGTTCACGCTGTTCTTGTTCTATGAAGCGCTGACCTTCGTCACCTATCCGCTGGTCGCGCACAAGGAAACGGACGAGGCCAGGGCGGGTGCGCGCAAGTACGTGATCTACCTGCTCGGCGCGGCCAAGCTGTTGCTGCTGGCCGCCATCATCCTGACCTACAACCTGGCCGGATCGCTGGAGTTCGCCTCCGACGGGATCACCAACGGGATCTTCGGCGCGAAGGTCGTCGAGCGGCCGGGGTTGCTGCTGCTGGTCTTCACCCTGTTCCTCTTCGGCTTCGCCAAGAACGCGCTGATGCCGCTACACAGCTGGCTGCCGGCCGCGATGGTGGCGCCGACGCCGGTGAGCGCGCTGCTGCACGCGGTGGCGGTGGTCAAGACCGGGGTGTTCTCCACCCTGCGCGTCTTCCTGTTCATCTTCGGCACGGGCGCGATGGCCACGCTGGGGGCGGACAAACTGGCGCTGACGGTCGCCTCGGTGACGATTCTGGTCGCCTCGCTGCTGGCCATGGCGCAGAACAATCTCAAGGCCCGGCTGGCCTTCTCGACGGTCAGCCAGCTGTCCTACATCATCCTCGGCGGGGCGCTGCTCGATGCCAGCGGGGTGCTGGGCGGGACGGTGCACATCACCAATCACGCGGTTTCGAAGATCACGCTATTCCTTTGCGCTGGCTCGATTTACGTGTCGACGCGCAAGACGGAGATCAGCCAGCTGTCCGGCCTGGCGAAGAAGATGCCCTGGACGATGGCCGCCTTCGGGATCGCCTCGTTGAGCATTGTCGGCATCCCGCTGACCGCAGGATTCGTCTCCAAGTGGAACCTGGCGATGGGCGCGGTGGCCAGCGAGAACTTCGTCGTTCTGGGCGTGCTGCTGGTCAGCTCTCTGCTCAGTGCGGCCTACCTGGGCCCGGTCGTCTACAAGGCCTACTTCGAGGAGCCGGATCCGAGCGACGAGGAGGTGCGCGAGGTGCCCTGGATGGTCGCGCCGCTGGTGATCACTGCCGCGGCGAGCCTGCTGCTGGGCCTCTTTCCGCAAGCTGTCCTGGCTCTGGCCAGAGGGCCGCTACCATGAACTTCATCGAGCGGCAACTCGAGGATCCGCAGCGGCGCGCGCGGCTCAAACTCTGGGGTTATGTCATCCTCTCGCTGGTGGTGGTGGGGGAGATCGTGCTGCAGCTGGTGACGCACGACGGTCACCCGTATTTCTGGTTCGAGAGCATTCCGGCCTGGGGCTCGATCTACGGCTTCATCTCCTGCGCGCTGATCATCATCATCTCCAAGCTGATCGGGGTCTGCTACCTCTCGCGGGACGAGGACTACTATGATTGAGTGGGTCCACCCGGGACTGCTGCTCATCATCGGCGCGTGGGCCTTGCCCTGGCTCAAGGGCCGGGCGAAGAAGGTCGCGATGGTGGGGCTGCCGGCTGCGGCCCTGCTGATCTGCATGAGCATGACCCTGCCGGAGGGCGGCACGGCCACCTACGGCGAGGTCGGCTTCCTCGGCAAGACGCTGATCTTCGGCCACGTCGACAAGCTGAGCCTGATCTTCTCTTACGTCTTCAGTTTGATGGCGCTGCTGGGGATGATCTACGCCCTGCACGTCGACGACGACACGCAGCACGTCTCGGCCTTGACCTATGCCGGTGGCGCGCTGGGCGTGACCTTTGCCGGGGATCTGCTCTCGCTCTACATCTTCTGGGAGCTGATGGCGGTCTCGTCGGTGATGCTGGTCTGGGTCCGCCGCGAGGCGACGGCCACCGCGGTCGGGTTCCGCTACCTGCTGGTACACGTCGTCGGTGGGCTGATTCTGCTGGCGGGCATCGTGCTCTGCTGGCCCGAAGGGCAGCAGACGTTCGTCTTCAGCTGGCAGTCCATCAGCGCGACCTCGGGCAGCCTGGGCTGGTACCTGATCCTGATCGCCTTCTTGCTCAACGCCGCGGTGCCGCCGCTGGGGGCCTGGCTGCCGGATACCTACCCGGAGGCCACCGTCACGGGCGCGATCTTCATGACCGCCTTCACCACCAAGTCGGCGGTCTATGTCCTGCTGCGCGGATTTGCCGGGACCGAGATGCTGATCTGGTTGGGCGCGATCATGGCGCTCTACGGCGTGGTCTACGCGGTGCTGGAGAACGACGCGCGACGGCTGCTGGCCTACCACATCATCAGTCAGGTGGGCTACATGGTCTGCGGCATCGGCATCGGCTCCGAGCTGGCCAAGAACGGCGCGACCTCGCACGCCTTCGCACACATCCTCTACAAGGGGCTGCTCTTCATGGGCGCCGGCGCGGTGCTGGAGGTGACTGGCCGACGCAAGCTGAGTGAGATGGGCGGGCTCTACAAGACCATGCCGATGACGGTCTTCTTCTACATGATCGGGGCCTTCGCGATCTCGGCCGTGCCGCTGTTCAGCGGCTTCGTCACCAAGTCAATGGTGGTCTCCGCCGCGGGCGAGGCGCATCTGCCCTGGATCTTCCTCGGGCTGACGATGGCCTCGGCGGGCACCTTCCTGCACACCGGGCTCAAGCTGCCCTACTACATGTTCTTTGGCAAGGACGCGGGCATCCAGGCGCACGAGCCGCCGAAGAACATGCTGGTGGCGATGGGTATCGCCGCCGCGGCCTGTACGCTGATCGGGCTGTTTCCGGGGGCGCTCTACAGTCTGCTGCCGTTCGATGCGAGCTACCACCCGTACACGGTGGCGCACGTGACCAATACGATCGGCATGCTGGCCTTCACCATGCTGGGCTTCTTCCTGCTGCTCAAGCATCTGGATCCGCACAATGAGATCAGCCTCGATACGGACTGGTTCTATCGGCGCGGCACACGCTTGCTGATGCGGGTGGTCGAGGGGCCGCTGCTGCTGGTCGAGAAGTTCGTCAGTGGGATCTACGAGTTGCTGGTGCGCGGGCCGGTGCTCTGCGTCGCGCATCTGCTGCGCAGGCTCGACGCCCAGGGCGTCGACACCGCGTTGGTCGGTTTCGGACGCGGGACGCAATCGGTCAGTCAACTGGTCAAGCGGGTGGTCAGCGGGCATGCGCAGCATTACGCGCTGTTCGTGGCCGCGGGCGTGCTGGCGCTGTTTGCTCTGGTGATGATCGGCCGATGAGCTGGGTCCTGCCACTCGTGACGTTTCTCCCGCTGCTGGGAGCGCTGGGGATCCTGTTTGCCCGCGAGCGGTTTGCCCGCGTGATCGCGCTGGGAACGACCCTGGCCACACTGGCGGCGACGGCGCCGCTCTACTCCTCCAGCTTCGACAAGAGCGGGACCAGCTTTCAGTTCGTATTGCGCAAGGCCTGGGCCTGGAACATCGACTTCAGCATGGGGGTGGATGGCATCAGCCTGCCGTTCATCTTCCTCGCCACGCTGCTCAGCGTGCTCTGCATCACCGTCTCATGGACGGCGGTGCAGACCAAGGTGCGAGGATTCTACGCCGCCGTGCTGATCGCGGAGACGGCGATGATCGGCCTGTTCGCCGCCTCGAACCTGTTCCTGTTCTTCGTCTTCTGGGAGCTGATGCTGGTGCCGATGTTCCTGCTGATCGGCATCTGGGGCGGCGCCGGGCGGGAGTTTGCGGCGGTCAAGTTCCTGATCTTCACCCTGGCCGGCAGCGTCTTGATGCTGGTGGGCATGATCGTGCTCTACAGCATGTTCGGCACGCTGGACTTCGCCATGCTGGCCAGCCTGGGCGCCAGCCTCTCGCGCACGCAGCAGATCTGGCTTTTCGTCGCCTTCATGGCCGCCTTCGCGGTCAAGGTGCCGATGTTCCCGGTGCATACCTGGCTGCCGAACGCGCACACCGAGGCCCCGACGGCGGGCAGCGTGATCCTGGCCGGGATCCTGCTCAAGATGGGCGCCTACGGCTTCCTGCGCATCTCGCTGCCGATCCTGCCGGAGGCGGCGCGCTTGTTCGCCATGCCGATGATGGCCCTCTCGGTGCTGGCAATCGTCTACGGCGCTTATGTGACGCTGGTGCAGACGGACATGAAGCGGCTGATCGCTTATTCGAGCGTCAGCCACATGGGATTTGTCACGCTGGGCATCTTCTCGCTGAACCAGAGCGGGGTCGAGGGCGCGATCCTGCAGATGATCAACCACGGCATCATCTCGGCGGCGCTGTTCCTCTGTGTCGGCATGATCTACGAGCGCACCCATACGCGCGAGATCGCGGACTACGGCGGGGTGGCCAAGGCGGCGCCGGTCTATAGTGCCTTGCTCGGCCTGTTCTGCCTGGCGGCCATCGGCATGCCGGGGCTGAACTCGTTCGTCGGAGAGTTCCTGATCGTCGCCGGCGCCTTCCAGGTCAAGACCTGGCTCGGCGCCGTGGCTGTCTGGGGCGTCGGACTGGGCACGATCTACATGATCTGGCTGTTCTACCGGGTGGTGATGGGCCCGCTGAACCCGAAGCTCGAGGGCCTGCAGCTCGAGCTCAACGCACGGGAGGTGGCGACGCTGGTCCCGCTGGCCATTCTGGCCCTGGTCATCGGCCTCTATCCCCGGTGCGTGCTGTCTTATCTGCATGAGCCGGTCAAGGCACTGCTCGGAGCCATGCCGTGAACGCCACCACTGCCGACCTGGCCCTGGTCATCCCGGAGTTGATGCTGGTTCTGGCAGCCTCGGCATTGTTGCTTGGCGCGCGCCGAATTCGCACGGGGTACGTCGCCACCGTGGTGACCGTCGTCGCAGCGCTGGCCGCGATCATGGCGACCGTCCTGGGGCCGTCGGGCGTGACGCAGGGTTTTGGCGGGATGATGGTGCTGGATGACTACACGCGGTTCTTCCGGGTCCTGATCGCCGCCACGCTGGCGCTGACCGCGCTGATGTCGGTCAAGGAGACCGACGACGATCAGGTCCCGCGCGGGGAGTACCACGTGCTGTTGCTGCTGGCCGCCGTGGGCATGATGCTGGCTGCTTCCGCGCTCGATCTGCTGCCGCTGTATCTGGCGCTGGAGCTGGTGACGCTCTGCTCCTACATCCTGGTCGGCATCACGGTGGACCGGCCGGCCTCGAACGAGGCCGCGATCAAGTACTTCCTGCTCGGCTCCTTCGCCTCGGCGCTGTTCCTCTACGGGATCAGCCTGACCTACGGGTTCACCGGCGCGACCGACTACCAGGGCATCTCCGCAGCGCTGTCCGGCAAGGGGCCGTTCTTGCTGGTGGGTATCGGGCTGGTGGTCGCGGGGCTGGCCTTCAAGATTGCCGCAGCGCCGTTCCATGCCTGGGCGCCGGACGCTTATCAGGGTGCGAGCACGCCGGTCGCCGCCTTCCTGGCGGCAGGCGCCAAGGCTGCCGGGCTGGCCGCGCTGGGGCGGGTCTGCGTGATCGCTTTCGGCACCGTCGGGGGCAGCTTCCTGCCGACGATCCTGGCCGGTCTCGCCGCGCTCTCGATCCTGGTCGGCAGTATCCTCGCGCTGTCGCAGACCGAGATGAAGCGGCTGCTGGCCTACTCCTCGATCGCACATGCGGGATATGCCCTGCTGGGGCTGCTCGCCATGGACAAGGCCGGCGCCGCGGCGACGATGACCTACGCCTTCTTCTACGTCTTCATGACGCTCGGCACCTTCGGGGTGGTGATCGCGCTGGGGTCGCGCGGCAAGACGCTCGACGGCTACAAGGGCCTGGCCTCGCAGCGTCCTGGCATCGCCGCGCTGATGCTGCTGTTCCTGCTCTCACTGGCCGGTATCCCGCTGACATCGGGCTTCGCAGCCAAGTTCGTGGTGATTCTGAGCGCGGTCAATTCGAGCTACTATGCACTGGCCGTGCTGGCCGTGCTCTGCAGCGTGGTGACGGCTTTCATCTACCTGCGCGTCGCGGTGCTGATGTACATGCGCGAGCCGGAGCAGGAGGCCCCGCCGAGCTTCCCCAAGGCGATGTACGCGGCGCTCGCGGTGGCCGCGTGGATCACGCTGCTCGGCGGTCTGTCTCCCGCCGTCCTGGAAGGCTGGGCGAAGTTACCGTGATCCTGAAAATGATGTACCATGAACTTCAGGAGGTCCTGACTTGTGAGTGAATACATCGGGATTGCCGCACTCTTCCTGCTGGCCGGAGGACTGACGGCCGCGATGGTCTTTCTCGGCTCGACGCTGGGAAGAAAGAACCCCACGCCTGCAAAGATGGGGACGTTCGAATGTGGCAAGGATCCGTTCGCCCTGCCCAAGGGCAAGCTGGCGATCAAGTTCTACCTCGTCGGCATCCTCTTCATTCTGTTCGATGTCGAGCTGGTATTTCTCTATCCCTGGGCGGTCGTATTCAGGGGCATGGGGCTGCTGGGCCTGGTCGAGATGGGGGTCTTTTTGGGGATCCTCGTCGTGGGTTTTATTTACGCCTGGGACAACGGCGCTCTGGAGTGGAACTGACAGATGCCACTAGAAGACTCTCCCTTCTTTACCTCACAGATCAACGCAGCCCTGGGCTGGGCCCGCAAGTACTCGATCTTCCAGTACCCGTTCATCACGGCTTGCTGCGGGATGGAATATATGGCCACGGCCTGCTCGCACTACGACGTCGACCGCTTCGGGGCGGGCCTGCCTAGGTTCTCGCCGCGCCAGGCCGACGTGCTGTTCGTCGTCGGCACGATCAGTCACAAGATGGCGCCGGTGCTCAAGCGCATCTGGGATCAGATGGCCGAGCCCAAGTGGGTGGTGGCCTTCGGCGTCTGCACCTGCACGGGCGGGTTCTACGATAACTACGCGACGGTGATGGGGATCGATACCATCCTGCCGGTGGACGTCTACATCCCGGGCTGCCCGCCGCGGCCGGAGATGGTGCTCGACGGGCTGATGAAGCTGCAGGACAAGATCACGGATCAGCACAAGACGGGCCTGCGTCCCGCGCCCGAGGTCCGCCCGGAAATACTCAACACATGAACACTGACGCCTTGATCGAGATCGCCACCGGCCGCTTCCCCGAAGGGGTGACGGCCAGCCACTGCTATCGGGGGGACGCCACGCTGATTCTGCAGGCCGACAGCCTGCTCGCGGTGGCGGAGTTCCTCAGAGATGACCCGGCCTTTCGAATGAACATGCTGGTGGACTTGACGGCGGTGGACTATTCGGTCTTCGGCCGCAGCCACGGGCTGGCCTTCTTCGCCTCCTCGGGCGTGGCGGTGCGGCCGGCCGCGCAGATTCCCGACGAAGATCCGTGGCCCGGGCCGCCGAGCAAGGCGCGCTTCGCCGTCGTCTATCACTTCTACTCGATGAGTTACAAGCATCGCCTGCGACTGGCCGTGCCGGTCGAGGAGGAGGTGGCCGAGGTGGACTCGCTGGTGCCGCTGTGGGCTGGGGCCAACTGGCTCGAGCGCGAGGTCTGGGACATGTACGGCATCAAATTTCGCGGGCATCCGGACCTGCGGCGCATCCTGATGTACGACGGCTTCGAGGGCTTCCCCCTGCGCAAGGACTATCCGGTCAACAAACGCCAGCCCCTGATCGGGCCGCTGAACTAGCCATGTCGATCGAATCCACCCCCACACCAGATGTATCCCCGCCAGTCCCGGAGACCAACGCCGGTGGACTGGAAACGCGCGACATGCTGCTCAACATCGGCCCGGCGCACCCCGCGATGCACGGCATCGTGCGCATGGTGGCCAAGCTCGAAGGCGAGCAGATTCAGGAAGTCGATGTCGAGATCGGCTACCTGCACCGCGGCTTCGAGAAGATGTCGGAGACCGTCGACTACAACGGCGTCATCCCCTACACCGACCGGCTGAACTATGTCTCCCCGCTGATCAACAACATGGGTTACTGCATGGCGGTGGAGAAGCTGATCGGGATCGAGGTGCCGGAGCGCTGCCACTACGTGCGCGTCATCGCCTCGGAGATCTCGCGCATCGGCGACCACCTGACCTGCGTCGGGGCGGGCGCGATGGAGCTGGGCGCCTTCAGCGTCTTTCTCTACATGATCAAGGCCCGCGAGTATCTCTGGGAGCTGACCGAGAACCTGGCGGGTGCGCGGTTGACCGTCTCCTACTGCAGAGTGGGCGGGGTCAAGGCCGACATCCCGGCGGAGTTCCCCGAGCAGGTGGCCAAGGCGTTCGCGGAGACGCGCAAGGTGATCGACGAGGCGCACGGGTTGCTCACACGCAACCGGATCTTCGTCGACCGGATGGACGGCACCGGCGTGATCTCGCAAGAAGACGCGATCGCCTACGGCATCACCGGCCCCTTCCTGCGCGCCACCGGCGCGGAGTACGACGTACGCAAGGACTGCCCGTACGCGGTCTACGATCGGATCGATTTCGACGTGCCGGTCGGGACGACCGGCGACAACATGGACCGCTACCTGTGCCGGATGGAGGAGATGGAGCAGTCGATGCGCATCGTCGAGACCTGCCTGCGCGACATTCCGGGCGGGCCGGTGCTGGTCGACCCGACCACCGGGCGGCCGATCTCCGCCGCGGAGATGGTGGACCTGGGCAAGCTGGGCGACATCTCGGCGATCAAGGGCGGCTGCGCGGTGACCGGTCCGACGCTGGAGGGCAGCAATCACGCCCAGCGGCCGACGATCGCCACGGGCGAGAAGCGGGCCTTCCTGCCGGCCAAGGAAGATGTCTACGGCAACATCGAAGGCCTGATGAATCAGTTCAAGCTGGTGATGCACGGCCACGGCGTGCGAGCGCCGAAGGGCGAGGTGTATCAGGCGGTCGAAGGGGCCAATGGTGAGCTTGGCTTTTACGTGATCAGCGACGGCGCCGACAAGGCCTACCGGGTCCGGGTTCGCCCGCCCTGTTTCGCCATCATGTCGGCGGTGGGGATGCTGCTCAAGGGCGATACGATCGCCGATCTGATCCCCACCTTCGGGTCGGTGAACATGATCGGGGGGGAGCTGGACCGGTGAATCTGTCAGATCTCGAAGGCCAGGCCAAGAAGATACTCGAGCCCTACGAGCGGCCCAAGGCGGCGATGTTGCCGATCCTCTGGCTCGTTCAGGAAAACCTGGGCTACATCTCTGGCGAATCGGAAGGCTGGGTTGCCGGCATCCTGGGCGTATCGCGCTCGCAGGTGCACGAGGCGGTCACCTTCTACACGATGTATCACAGCGAGCCGGTGGGCCGGCGCGAGCTGCGGGTCTGCACCAGCTTGCCCTGCCGCCTGCGCGGCGCTTGTGAGCTCTTCGACGAGATCAAGGAGCGGCTGAAGGTCGGCAATGGCGAGACCACCGCGGGCCAGGAGGTGGTGCTGATCGAGGTCGAGTGTCTGGCCGCCTGCGAGATGGCGCCGATGGCGCAGCTCGACCGGACCTACGTCGGCCCGCTCGACAAGCAGACGCTGGACACGGTGCTGACCGCAGCGCTCGAAGATCCCGAACAGGGGGAGACGGCGCTGCCGGAGCCCGAGCCCTACATCGATTCGACCGGGCCGGTGCTGTCCAATCGCTTCAAGGATCCGGACGGCGTCTGGTACTCCAAGTTCGTCAAGGGTCGAGGCTACTCGGCGGCGAAGAAGGCCTTCGCGATGGAACCGTCCGAGGTGATCCAGACGGTGCTGGATGCCAACCTCTGCGGGCTCGGCGGGGCCGGCTTTCCGGCCGGTCGCAAGTGGATGTTCATTCCGAAGGACTCGAAGAAGCCCAAGTATCTGGTGGTCAATGCGGACGAGGGCGAGCCGGGCACCTTCAAGGACCGCTACATCATGGAGCGGGATCCACACAACCTGCTCGAAGGCATGCTGATCGCGGCCTACGCCATCGGCAGTCACAAGGCCTATGTCTATGTGCGCGGCGAGTACTATCGCTCGATGGAGCGGCTGCAACGCGCGATCGACGAGGCCACCGCACACAACTGGCTGGGTAAAGACATCCAGGGCAGCGGCTTCGACCTGGAGGTGGTGATTCACCGCGGCGCGGGCGCATATATCTGCGGCGAAGAGACCGCGCTGCTGACCTCGCTCGAGGGCGGCAAGGGATTTCCGCGGCTCAAGCCGCCGTTCCCGGCCATCTCGGGCCTGTTCGAGAGCCCGACGATCGTCAACAACGTCGAGACCCTGGCCTGTGTGCCGTTCATCCTGCGCGGCGGGCCGAAGAAGTTCGCCAAGATCGGCGTCGAGCGACAGGGTGGTACGCGGCTGTTCTGCGTCTCCGGACATGTCAATCGGCCGGGCGTTTACGAGGAGCCGGTCGGCATCACCCTGCGCGAACTGATCGAGAATCAGGCGCAGGGCGTGCGCGACGGCAACAAGCTCAAGGCGGTGATCCCGGGTGGCATCTCGGCCAAGATCCTGACCGCGGACGAGATCGACGTCTCGATGGACTTCGACTCGCTCAAGGCCGCGGGCACGATGGCCGGTTCGGGCGGCGTGATCGTGATGGACGAGACGACCTGCATGGTGCGCGCGCTGGATGCCGCCTCGACCTTCTTCGCCGACGAATCCTGTGGCCAGTGTTCGCCCTGCCGCGAGGGGACCGGCTGGATCCACCGCATCATGCAGCGCATCCTGGCCGGCAAGGGCACGCTTGGGGACCTGGACGACCTGGTCGGCATCGCCCACGACATGGAAGGCAAGACGATCTGTGTTTTCGCGGACGCCGCGGCCTGGCCGGTCACGTCCTACATCGAGAAGTTCCGGCCCGAGTTCGAGGCCTACATCAGCTCCGGCCAGCGCGCCGTCAAGCAGGAGGCCGTCTAGTGCCAACGCTGACCATCGACGAGTGTGAGGTGACCGTGCCGGAGGGCACGACGGTGATCCAGGCCGCCGAACAGGCCGGCATCTTCATCCCACGCTATTGTTACCATCCCGGACTGTCGATCGCGGCCAACTGCCGCATCTGTCTGGTGGAGATCGAGAAGGCGCCCAAGCTGCAGATCGCCTGCAGCGCGATCGCGACCGAGGGCATGGTCGTGCGCACCAAGAGCGACGAGGCCGAGAACGGGCGCCGCTCGGTGCTGGAGTTCCTGCTGGCCAACCACCCGCTCGACTGCCCGGTCTGCGACCAGTCCGGCGAGTGCGA
>CAZMLI010000069.1:0-2815 GCA_964566865.1 uncultured Planctomycetota bacterium | reverse complement strand
TGCAACATCGACATGCACTACGTGCTCGACCGGCCGCACCTCAACGACGGGGCGCGCGTCGTGCGCGTCAAGCCGCGCTACAACGCCGAGGTGAACCAGTGGTGGTTGTGCGACGCGGGGCGCTACGGCATGGGCTGGATCGACGAGGGCCGGCTCGAGAAGCTGCGGGGGCCGTCCGAGAATGGCGTGGAGCTGACCTGGGAACTGGCGCTGAGTTCGATCGCCGCGGCGCAGGCCGAGAAGAACCTCGGCGTGATCGCCTCGGCCCAGCTGACCAACGAGGAGCTGTTCCTGATCAAGCAGGTCTTCAAGGGCGCCAAGATCAGCGCGCTGGCGCCGGAGGAACCCGGGTCGTCTGACGACTTCCTGATCAAGGCCGACAAGAACCCCAATACCCAGGGCGCAACCCTGCTCGGCCTGGCCGGCAAGAAGAGCCCGAAGGTCAAGACGCTTGTCGACAACGCGCTCGCCGGCAAGCTCGACGCCCTCTGGGTCTTCGGGCACGACCTGGTGGCGCTGTTCGGCGAGGACAAGGTCCGCATTCTGGCAGAGCAGCTGGACCTGTTCGTCTATTGCGGCACCAACAACAATCGGACCGCGGAGCTGGCCCACTGGGTCTTGCCCGGCGCGGCCTACGTGGAGAAGGACGGCACCTTCGTCAACTGCCACGGGCGGGTGCAGCGCATCTTCCGCGCCTTTCCGCCGCGCGAGGGATCGCGCGAGGAGTGGCGCATCCTGCTCGAGCTTGCCGCCGCGCTGGGGCAAGAACTGGACTTTCGTGGTCCGGAGCAGATCTTCGCCGGATTGGCGGGCAAGGTGAAGGCGTTCAAGGGACTGAGCTACGAGACGATCGGCGAGACCGGGGTGATGGCCGCGTCATGAGCGAGCTGCTGATCCTCGTGCTGTTCAAGTTCGTGCTGGCGGGCATCGTCCTGGGCGCCGTCTTGAACTTCGCCGGTTTTCACACCTGGGTCGAGCGCAAGCAGTCGGCGCTGATTCAGGACCGGATCGGCGCCAACCGCGCCCCGATCTTCGGCTTCACCGCGCTCGGTCTGTTTCACGGCCTGGCCGACGCGCTGAAGATGTTCACCAAGGAGGACATCGTCCCGGACAATACGGACAAGGTGCTGCACACGATGGCGCCGTTCATCTCGGTCTTCTTCGTGCTGGTGGCCTTCGCCGCGATTCCGTTCGGGCCGCCGCTGGAGATTCCCGATCACGGCGTTTTTGCGCTGCAGATCGCCAAGATCGACGTGGGCATCCTGTTCATCTTCGCCATGCTCTCGGTGGGGGTCTACGGCGTGATCCTCGCCGGGTTCGCCTCGCGCAACAACTACGCCATCATGGGTGGTTTGCGGGCGACCGCGCAGATGATCTCCTACGAGATCGCGCTCGGGGTCTCGATCATCGGCGTGGTGATGGTCTATGGCACGATGGATCTGGGCGAGATCGTGGTGCGGCAAGGGGAGACGATGTGGGGCATCTTTCTACAGCCCGTCGGCTTCCTGATCTTCGTCGTCGCGGCGCTGGCCGAAACCAAGCGAGCCCCGTTCGACTTGCCGGAGGCCGAATCGGAGATCATCGGCTACTTCGTCGAGTACAGCGGGATGAAGTTCGGCATGTTCTTCCTGACCGACTTTCTCGAGACAATCATGGTCGCCTGCCTGGCGACCACGCTGTTCCTGGGTGGCTGGCAGGTGCCCTTCGTGCAGCCGGGCGACCTGGCCAACTGGCAGTTCGTCATCCTCGGGATCGCGAGCTTCGGCTTCAAGGTGGTGGTCCTCTGCTTCTGCTTCATGCAGGTGCGCTGGACCCTGCCGCGTTTTCGCTACGACCAGCTGATGCGACTGGGCTGGAAGGGGCTGTTTCCGGTGGCGCTGGTCAACGTCGTGGTGACGGCGATCGTGCTGGTCCTGTATGATTGGAGCAAATCCTGATGGCCATCAAAGTCGTCAAGCGACCGGTGCTGACCTTCTGGGAAAAGACCTATCTGCCCCAGATCATCGGCGGTCTGAAGATCACCTCGACCCACTTCTTCCGCAACCTGTTCATTCACACGGCCCAGCTCTTCGGCCGGCTGAAACACCTCGCAGCTTCCGCGACGATTCAGTTTCCGGAGCAGCTGCGTTTCATCACCTCGCGCTATCGCACCCGCCACCGGCTCACCCTGCGCGACGATGGCACTCCGCGCTGCGTCGGCTGCATGCTCTGCGAGACCGTCTGCCCGGCCAAGTGCATCACCATCGTGCCGGCCGAGCATCCCGATCCGACCGTCGAGAAGTACCCGATCCGCTTCGACATCGACCTGGGCGTCTGCGTCTACTGTGGATTCTGCGTCGAGGTCTGCCCCGAAGATGCCATCCGGATGGACACCGGCATCCTCGACGTCGCCGCCTACTCGCGCGAAGCGATGCGGCTCGACATCCACGAGCTGATGAACCCCGAGCTGCGCAAACCGCTCACCGACTGTGGCCTGAGCTTCCCGCACCAGTGCCAGGTCACCGGCGGCGAGCTGAAGGGCAGCTGGGACTGTCTCGAAGGCGCGCCTCGCGGGTAGACGGAGCGGGGCAACCAATGCCCCGGGTCTGGGGTATGCACTCCGCGCAGGTAGCCATCACTGATGAGCTTCGCTTGCTCTAGTAGCCTTGCTTTTGTGAACAGGCGACAGGGAACTGGGAACTGGCGATTTGAATTTGAAATGGCCGAAACTCAGCTCGAGCGGTCTGTCCTGGTCGAGGTGCGATTATGCAACAGCTACCGCGTCCAATATCGCACATCAGCATTCCCAGTTTCTCTTCCCTGTTCCCTGTTCCCT